>NZ_NOXT01000083.1 GCF_002251755.1 Sandarakinorhabdus cyanobacteriorum | reverse complement strand
ACACCAAATCAGCAAGTTAAGCTACGCTCGCCAACCCCAAATCACCCGGCCGGTGAATAATCCGGGTTCAACAGGCTTGTATAGAACAGCAGCTCCGACAGGGCGCCAATGGCGATGGCCTTCGGCTTCTTGAGCTCAAAGAGGTGAAACACATTGTCGGTCGACAGGCCAACCAGATCGATGGCGCTCTTGCCCTTGGTGCCGATCTTGCGCCAGGCGCCCTGAAAAGGGTCGCGGTCGAACATGCCGACCGGAAATTGCCGACACAGCTTCCAGTGCTCGCCGGCCCGGCTCTGCTGCAAGCCAAATCCCTGCGCCAACTCGGCTGAGAGACGCGGATCGTAGCAGAGCGCCAACTCATAATCCGATTCAGACAGCAGCATGGTCGGAATCTTGCTGTCGCGCCCCTTGTCTGCCACGTTGAGACAGATTTCAGTGACCTCGGCCCAGGCAGCCAGTGCCTGCGACAGCGAAGGCCCAAAGCGCAACTCATCACCAAGCAATCGCTTGAGCGTCAGCAGGCGGTACCAGGTGCGCCCACCATGACCCGGCCTCAGCTCTGTTGTGCCAACAAGATCGATTTCGAAGCGCCTCACCCCAAGCCAGTGGCGGACAGCAAGCAGCCACGCGTCAAACGCGCCAGCGGATTCCTGCATGTTGCTCTCGTTGGCGGCCTGATCATCGAGCCTGATGATCAGGTGATCATCGGTGCCTGAAAGAAGGATGTGGCGTGATTCCGGCGCACGAATGGCCTGGCCGGTTCCGTTCCGGAAACGCTCCCGATATTTTTCACGGAGCCGCTCCCCAAATATCTTGTTGTCCATTTTGCCTTCGCTCGGTATCGCCAAGACATCGCAACTAACATCTGTGAAGTTAGAATTTGGTAAATAATGTTTATGTTCTTCAATTTTGTTGAATTAGCGCTTGGTCCACAATTTGGAACAAGGATTCAGGACAGAATCAATCTTAAATTGCGTCGGGATGTTCAATGAACACCGGCCTCGGGTATGAGTATTTTAAATCAAGTCCGGCCGGTCTTGCCCTGCAAGCGGCGCTGGCTGAGAATGCCAATGGAGTTCGTCAAGCAGCAGATCGTGGTGATCCGCCACTGCTTGTTTTGGCGCCAATGATGCAACAATATTTTATTTATCCAAAAATCGTTCGAATGTCGGATCGTATTGTACAGGAATGGCTTGGACCAGCCTATGTTATGACCGGCCGCCAGAAGGCGGCAGATTCATCGCTGCCAGCAACGTTCCAGGTTTATCGCCGGGCCTGATCGCAAGCCGCCGCCTCACCCCAACGCCACCCGCGCCCCCGCATGGCGCACCACCACCCCTTCCAGTTCCAGATCGAGCAGCAGGCTCGCCACCTGGGCGGCGGGGAGGGCGGAGAGGCGGATGAGGTCGTCGATGGGCGCGGGCGTGGGGGAAAGCAGGGGCAGCAGGCGGGCGCGGGCGGCCTCTATGTCGGCTTCGCCGTGGCCGTGCGGGCTGGGCAGCGGCTCGGCCACCTGCAGATGGGTGCGCGGCTGGCCGGAGAGGGTGGAGAGCGCCTCCAGCACATCCGCCGCGCTCTGGATCAGGGTGGCGCCTTCGCGGATCAGGAGGTTGCAGCCCTGCGCGCGCGGATCGAGCGGGCTGCCGGGCACGGCCATCACGTCCCGTCCCAGATCGGCCGCGATGCGCGCCGTGATCAGGCTGCCGGATTTGGGCGCGCCTTCCACCACAAGCGTGCCGGCGGCCAGCCCGGCGATGATGCGGTTGCGGCGCGGGAAGTGGCGGGCCTGCGGCTCCACCCCCGGCGGCTGTTCGGCCACCACCAAGCCCTGATCCGCAATCCGCGCCATCAGATCGGCATGATCGGGCGGATAGGGCACGTCTGCCCCGCCGGCCACCACCGCGATGGTGCCGCGATCCAGGCTGCCGGCGTGCGCCGCCGCATCGATGCCGCGCGCCAGGCCGGAAACGATCACATGATCCGCCTCCGCCAGATCAATCGCCAGTTGCCGGGCAAAGCGGCTGCCGGCCGCGCTGGCGTTGCGGGCGCCGACAATGGCCACCGCGGGCCGATCCAACAGGGTGAGGTCGCCCCGGGCATAGAGCACCGGCGGCGCGGTTTCGGTGCCGGCCAGCAGCGCCGGATAATCGGGGGTGCCGATGAACAGCAGCTGCGCGCCCAGCCGGGCCGCCGTTTCCAGCTCTGCCACGGCAACGGCTTCGGGGCAGATCGCCAGGCGGCGGTTGCCGCGCCGGGCCAGATCGGGCAGCGCATCCAGAGCCGTTTGCGCATCGCCGAAGCGGGCGATCAATTGCCGATAGGTGACAGGGCCAATCGAATCGGTGCGGATCAGGCGCAGGCGCGAAACCGCATCCGCGGGCAGGCTCATTTGGCCTTTTGCCCGATCTTGGATTCGGTGCCGCTGGCCAGCCGCTTGAGATTGTCCCGATGCTGAAAGATCAGCAGCGCCGCCAGCATGGCCAGATGCGCGGACCAGCCGGGCGCCCATTCGCCGGTGAGGAACCAGGCCGCCACCGGGCAGGCGATGGCCGCCAGCATGCCGCCCACGCTGCTGTATCGCGTCACCAGCGCGCCGCCGAGCCAGACGGCCAGCGCGATGGCCCCGGCCAGCGGTGCCGCCGCCAGCGTGATGCCCAGGATCGTCGCCACGCCCTTGCCGCCGCGAAACTTCAGCCACAGCGGGAAGCAATGGCCGATGAACGCCGCCACCCCGGCCATGATCCCGGCCATCTCCCCGGCCAGCTCGCGCCCGATCATCACGGCGGCCGCGCCCTTGCCGGCATCGAGCAGCAGCGTGGCGGCGGCCAGGCCCTTGTTGCCGGTGCGCAGCACGTTGGTGGTGCCGATATTGCCGCTGCCGACCTGGCGGATATCAATCCCGATCATCCGGGTGAGCAGCAGGCCGAACGGAATCGAGCCGAGGACATAGCCAAGCGCGGTTGCAATCCAATCCACCGCAGCAGCCTAGCGGCGCGCGGGCGGCCCGTCTATGCTGGCAGGACATTGGGGGAAAGCGATGAAGCGGTTGTTGGCAGTGGCGGTGGCCCTTTGGGCCGGGGTGTGGGCTGGTACGGCTGGGGCCCAGATGGCCGGGCAGATGAAAACCAGCGCAGCCCGCGATCCGGCGCTGGCCGCCGGGCCCTATGAAACGCTGGTCATCCGCGGCGCCACCATCATCACCGGCAACGGCGGCCCGCCCTATGGCCCGGCCGATATCATCATCAGCGGCGGGCGCGTCACCGATATCCGGTCTGCGGGCACGCCAGGCCTGAAAATGGCCACCAACCGGCCACCAGCGGGCGCCACGCGTGAGATTGATGCCACCGGAATGTATGTTTTGCCCGGCTTTGTGGACATGCACGGCCACCAGGGTGACATCTTCAAGATGAACGACCCCGATTATGCGTGGAAGCTTTGGCTGGCGCACGGGGTGACCAGCTTGCGCGGGATTCCGCTGTATGGCGGGGATGTGGCCCGGGCGCTGAACGACAAGAAGCGCGCGGCGGCGGGCGAGATCATGAGCCCGAGACTCTATGTTTATCAAACACTTGGCAGCGGCGCCAACGCAGGCTGGAAGGGCGGTCGGGTGCTCACGCCCGAAAAGGCGCGCGAATGGGTGCGCTGGGCGGCAAGTGTCGGGATTGATGGGATAAAATTCTTCAACCGGGGTGACGAAACCCCGGAAATCGACCGCGCCGCCATCGACGAGGCGAAGAAGCTGGGCCTGGGCACGGTCGCCCACCTGTCGCAACCCAACATCGCCGAATTCAACGCCCGCGATGCCGCCGCCGCCGGCCTGGGCACCATCACCCATTTTTACGGGCATTTTGAAAGCCTTCTGGACGGACGGCGGGTGCAGGACACGCTGGCGGATTATAATTTCAACGATGAACAGATGCGCTTTGGCGGGATTGCCGAAATCTGGGACCAGATCCACCCGCCCGGCAGCCCGGAATGGGTGGACTATCTGAAAACCCAGAAGAAAACCGGGGTGAACTTCGATCCCACCTTCAACATCTACAGCGCCAGCCGCGATCTAATGCGGGCGCAGCGGGCGGAATGGCACGAGCGTTACACCCTGCCCAGCCTGACGCGATTCTTTGAATCCAACCGCGACAACCACGGCAGCTATTTCTTCGAATGGACCAGCGAGCGCGAGTATGAATGGCGGCGATTCTACACGCGCTACATGCAATTGGTGAACGATTACAAGAATATGGGCGGCCGGGTGACGACGGGCAGCGACCCGGGGTTCATCTGGCAGACCTGGGGCTTCGGCTATATCCTCGAGCTGGAACTGCTGCGCGAGGCTGGCTTTGCCCCGCTGGAGGTGATCCAGTCTGCCACCATCAATGGCGCCCGCACGCTGGAAGAGCCCAAGGGCCGCGAGCCGGATTTCGGCCTGGTCCGCGTGGGCATGCGCGCCGATCTGATCGTGGTGCCGGAAAATCCGCTGGCCAACCTCAAGACCCTCTATGGCACTGGATTCGCTCGGCTTGACGAGGCGACCCAGACCACGGTGGTGAAGGGCGGCATCCGCTGGACCATCCGCGACGGCATCGTGCACGACGTGCCGGCCATCCTGAAAAATGTCGCCGATCAGGTGGCGGCAGCGAAGGCGGCCGCCAAACTGTGAAGCCCGCAACGAACAACTCCCTCCCCCTTGCGGGGAGGGCGACTCGCGCGGAACGCGCGGCGGGGTGGGGGTTGCACCCGTGACGGGCAGTGTCGACCTCAAATCGCGCGCCCGCCAGATGCGCCAGGCCATGACGCCGGCAGAGGCGGTGCTGTGGACCATCGTGCGCACACAGCCGCTCTCCCAATGGCATTTCCGCCGCGTTACATCGCTGATTTCTGCAGCCATGCGGCGTGCCTGGTGGTGGAGGCCGATGGCGAGGGGCATGTGTTGGGCCACGCCGGCGACGCCGTCCGTGATGGCTGGTTCGCAGGGCAAGGGTATCGGGTTTTGCGGTTCGAAAACAACCGGATATTGGCTGAGCGGGATGGGGTCTTCCGGGCGATTTGTGCGGTGCTGGCGGCTTCCAGCCCCCCACCCCGGGCCGGCGCTGCGCGCCGTCTCTCGCCCTCCCCGCAAGGGGGAGGGAGACGCGCATGAAGCCCGCCTCCGTCGTCGATTACCGCGCGCTGAGCCGCCGGCGGGTGCCGCGGTTCCTGTTCGATTATACCGACGGCGGCAGTTATGCCGAGGCGACATTGGCCAGAAACGTGGCCGATCTGGCCAATATCGCGCTCGATCAACGCGTGTTGGTGGACGTTTCCCGGGTTTCGGCGGCGGTTTCCTTGCTGGGGCAGAAACTGGCCATGCCGGTGATCCTGGCGCCGGTGGGGCTGGGCGGGCTGCATGCCCGGCGCGGCGAGGTGCAGGCCTGGCGCGCGGCGCGCAGCGCCGGGGTGGGCATGGCGCTATCCACCGTTTCGGTGTGCAGCCTCGCAGAGGTGACGGCGGGCGGCGGCGCGCCACCGTGGTTCCAGCTCTATCTGGTGAAGGATCGGGCCGCGAACGAGGCGATGATTGCCGAGGCCAGGGCACAAGGCGCGCCGGCGCTGGTGCTCACCGTTGATCTGCCAACGCCCGGCGCGCGTTATCGCGATGTCCGCTCCAGCCTCACCGGCGCGCCGGGCCTTGCCGGCATGCTGCACCGGGCGGCGCAGGTGGCGGCGCGGCCGGGCTGGGCGGTGAATGTCGGCCTGTTGGGCGGGCCGGTGGCGATGGGCAATCTCACCCAGCTGGTCGGGGCCAGGGCGCCCTTGAGCGACTATCTCGGCTGGATCGCGCGCAATTTCGATGCCAGCGCCGATTGGGACCGGCTGGCCTGGGTGCGGTCGCTGTGGCCGGGGCCGCTGATCGTCAAGGGCATATTGCACCCGGATGATGCCGCACTGGCGGTGAGCCATGGCGCCGATGCCATTGTGGTGTCCAACCATGGCGGGCGGCAGCTGGATGGCGCGATCTCGGCGGTGCGCGCGCTGCCGGCGATCATGGACCGGTTGGGCGGCTGCATCCCAGTGCTGGCCGATGGCGGCGTGCGATCGGGCCTGGATGTGCTGCGCTATCACAGCCTGGGGGCCAGCGCCGTGATGATCGGCCGGCCCTGGGTGTGGGCGCTGGGTGCCGCCGGGCAGGCGGGCGTGGCGCATGTGCTGGCCCTGCTCAAGGCCGAGCTGGAGACGGCGATGGCGCTGACGGGTCGCACCCGGCTGGCCTGACCGGCAAAAGCGCTGTATCGCGCCCACATGACCAACCGGCTGACCATCGCCCTTGCCCAGCTGAACGCCCGCGTGGGCGGGCTTGTCGCCAATGCCGATGCGATCCTGCGGGCGCGCGAGGCCGCCGCCGGGGCCGATCTGCTGGTCACGCCCGAACTGTCGATCGTGGGCTATCCGCCTGAGGATCTGGTGCTGAAACCGGCGCTGGTCGCTGCGGCACGTGCGCAGGTGCAGCGGCTGGCGGCGGCGACGGCGGACGGCGGCCCGGCCCTGCTGGTCGGTGCGCCCTGGGCGGAAGGCGACGCGCTCTACAACGCCATGCTTCTGCTGGATGGCGGGCGCATCGCCGGCATCACCCGCAAGCATGATCTGCCCAATTATGGCACCTTCGATGAAAAGCGGCTGTTCACCCCCGGGCCGCTGCCGGGGCCGCTGAACTTGCGCGGCGTGCGCATCGGCGTGCCGGTCTGCGAGGACATGTGGTGGCCCGATGTGTGCGAGTGCCTGGCGGAAACCGGAGCCGAGCTGCTGATCGTGCCCAATGGCAGCCCTTATGAAGTGGGCAAGGATGATCGCCGCCTGTCCCTTGCTGTCACCCGCGTCACCGAAACAGGCTTGCCGCTGATCTATTTGAACCGCGTCGGCGGGCAGGACGAGCTGGTGTTCGATGGCGCATCCTTCGTGCTGAATGCGACACGCCAATTGGCCCATCAGCTGCCCGATTGGGACGAGACCATCCGCCTGACGCACTGGACGCGCACGGATGCAGGCTGGGTGTGCGAGGCCGGCGCCATCAGCGCCCAGGATGATGACCCGGCCGATGTCTATCACGCCATGCTGGTGGCCTTGCGCGATTATGTGAACCGCAACGGCTTTCCCGGCGTGGTGCTGGGGCTTTCGGGCGGCATTGATTCGGCGCTGTCCGCCGCCGTGGCCGTGGATGCCTTGGGCGCTGACCGGGTGTGGTGCGTGATGCTGCCCAGCCCGTTCACCAGCCAGGACAGTCTGGACGATGCTGCCGAATGTGCGCGGCTGTTGGGCTGCCGGCTCGACACCTTGCGCATCGAGCCGGCGATGACGGGCTTTGATGCCATGCTTCAGCCGTTGTTCGAGGGTCGGGCGCGCGACATTGCCGAGGAGAATATCCAGTCCCGCATCCGCGGCCTTGCCCTGATGGGCATTTCGAACAAGTTCGGGCCGATGCTGCTGACCACCGGCAACAAGAGCGAGATGAGCGTGGGCTATGCCACCATCTATGGCGACATGGCCGGCGGCTATTCGGTGCTGAAGGATCTGTACAAGACGACCGTGTTCCGGGTGAGCGAATGGCGCAACGCCCACAAGCCGCGGCTGGGCCTGGGCCCGGATGGCCCGGTGATGCCCACCCGCGTGATCACCAAGCCGCCCACCGCCGAGCTGCGCGAGAACCAGAAGGACGAGGACAGCCTGCCGCCCTATCCGCTGCTGGATGCAATCCTGTTCGGCCTTGTGGAGCAGGAGAGATCGGCGGCTGAGCTGGTGGCAGACGGGCTGGACGCCGAAACCGTCACCCGCATCGAGCGGTTGCTCTATGTCGCCGAATACAAGCGACGGCAGGCGCCGCCGGGGGTGAAGATCGGCAAACGCAACTTTGGCCGCGATCGCCGCTATCCGATCAGCAATGATTTCCGCACGGCCTGATCTGGTTCTGGTGCTGCTGTTGGCCGCCATGCCGGTGCAGGCGGCCAAGCGAGCCAAGCCCGCGCCGCTGCCGCCCTTGCCGCCGCTGGAACTGCCGGCGACAGCGCCACTGATCGAGGCCGAGATCGCCGGGCAGCCGGTGCGGCTGACCGTGGACCTGGGCGGCGACGACATCGTGCAGATCAACCCCGAAAGCCCGCTGCGCGCCGTGCTGGCCGCCGCCACCCGACCCGACGGCGTGGCGGCGGACCGCGGCCAGTATCGCGTTGCCGTGGGACAGGCAGCGCTGGCAATCCCCTTTACCCGTGAAGCCGTGATGATCGCCGGCCGGCCGGTGCGGGCGCGGGTGCTGCAACCGGGCGCCGCGCCGCCGGGGCAACCCGAGGGCAGCGATGGCGTGATCGGCCTGCCGTTGCTGCCGCATGACCGGGTGACGCTGCGGCTGCGGCCCGCGACCAGCGCCGATGGCAGCCAGAACCTGCCGGCGCGCATCGGCCGCAGCGATGCCTGGGGCTTTGATTGGCTCCTGGGCAAGGCCGGGGAGCTTGATGTCGAAATCCACCCGCTGCGGGCCACCAGCGTGATCAGCGCGGCCGCCGCCAGCGCGTTGGCCGCTGTGGGCGACGGCCGGCTGGTGGGCGGCGTGAGCCGCGTGACGATCAGCTTTGGCGCAGCGCGCCCGGTGCGCCGGCTGGAACTGGCGAGGCCCGTCGCCATCGCCAATCTGGTCGTTCAGGGCGGGCTGGTGCGGCTTTACGACTGGGCCGGCCGGACCAACCTGCCGCCCGAAGCCCAGGCCGAAACCGAGCTGGCGGTGGTGGGCAAGCGCGGCCGCCAGGGTGCCTGGCGCAACATCAAGCTGGGCCGGGACGTGTTGGGCGCCTGTGCCAGCATCGGCTGGCAACGCGATGCCGAGCGCCCGCAACTCAGCAGCTTCACCCTGCTGTGCCCGCGACCCTGACCAAATCCTGATCATCTGGACAGGCGCAGGCCGCCGCAAACATCTTGCCGCATCGCATTGGCGGCGCGATGATGGCAGGCACAGGCGCGCCGCCGGGAACAGGTGGCCCTTGGGGGAGGACAGACTATGGACATGACCCGTCGTGACACGATCACGTTGGCAGGTGGGGCGCTGGCCGGTGGCCTGGCGGCCGCTGGCGCCCTTGCCGCCGCACCGGCTGCGGCCCAGATGGGCGGCGCCCGCCGGCTGGGATCGAAGGAAAAGGTCGCCTATTGGGTGGCCACCATCACGCCGTGCGATGCCAAGGGCATGTTTGATCCCGGCGCCATGAAGGCGGTGATGGAATGGCACCAGAAGTGCGGCGCCGATGGGGTGGTCGTGCTGGGCACGTCGGGCGAGTTTCCCAGCTTCTCGGTGGCGGAGCGCAAGCGCATCACCGAGGTGGCGATGCAGCACAAGGGCAACATGAACATCATGGTGGGCCCCGGCACGCCCAATATCGTGGAGACCATCGATCTGGCCAAACATGCCCAGAGCGTGGGCGCCGATGGCCTGCTGGTGATCCCGCCCTTCTATTTCGATCAGCCGCCCAATGAAGGCCTGATCCATTATTACACCCAGCTGTTCGAGGCGGTGTCGATCCCGATCAACCTCTATCACATCCCCGGCACATCGGAGGTGAAGATCACCCACGAGCTGCTGACCGCGATGATGAAATATCCGCATCTGGCCGGCATCAAGGACTCGTCGGGCAGCCCGGAAGGCTTTGCCGAATTCCTGAAGGGCTTCCCCGAACTCAACATGCGCTGCGGCACGTCGAACAACCTGATCCCGGCGGTGGAGGCCGGCATGGGCGCCATCCTGGCGGACGGCAACCAGTTCAGCGACAAGTGCGCCGACATCTTCAAGACCTACCGCGCCAAGGGCGACTGGAAGGCGAAGCTGGCGCATCTGCGCGCCGCGCAAGGCGTCATCCGCGATCACAACATGGGCGCCAACACCTATGCCTCGATGAAATATATCCTGTCGCTGCGCATGGGTGGCCCCATGATGTATGCCCGCACGCCGATGCCGCAGCTGACCGATGCGCAAAAGGCCAGCCTGAAGGCCGGTCTGGAAAAGGCCATGGCCCTGCCGACGGCTTGACCCGTCGGCAGCAGCAAAGAATTTTGGCCTGAACAGCCAAGCAAGGGGCAACCACATGAAGATCATCACCACCCTGCCGCTCAGCGTTGCGGCGGCCCTGCTGCTGACCACGGCCGCGGGCGCACAGACGCCGGCCAAGGAAGGCACGGTTGCGGCGCGCACCACCAACGGCGTCGCCAACTGGACCACCTATAATGCCGATCTGAAGGGCAGCCGCTATTCGCCGCTCGACCAGATCAACGCCGGCAATTTCGGCAATCTGGAAATCGCCTGGCGGTTCAAGACCGACATTCTGGGCAGCCGCCCGGAATACAAGCTGGAATCGACCCCGCTGGCGGTGGATGGCATCATCTACACCACCGGCGGCACCCGCCGCGCCGTGGTGGCGCTGAACGGGGCCACCGGGGAATTGCTGTGGCAGTTCGCCCTGCACGAAGGCAAGCGTTCGGCCGAATCCCCACGCGCGCTGTCGGGCCGGGGCCTGTCGTACTGGACCGATGGCACCAAGCGCCGCATCCTCTATGTCACCATCGGCTATCGCCTCGTTTCCCTGGATGCCGACACCGGCCGGCCCGATCCCGAGTTTGGCGAGAATGGCGTTGTCGATCTGAAAAAGGATTTCGATCAGGATCTGGGCGATCTTGATACTGGTGAAGTCGGCGTCCACTCCGCCCCGGCGGTGTCGGGCAACACCATCATCATCGGCGCTGCCTTCCGCGAAGGCTTCACGCCGAAAACCCACAACAACACCAAGGGCTATGTCCGCGCCTTTGACGTGCGCACTGGCAAGCGCATGTGGACCTTCCACACCGTGCCCAAGCCGGGCGAGTTTGGTTATGACAGCTGGCTGAACAAGTCGGCCGACGTGAACGGCAACACGGGGGTGTGGACGCAGGTTTCGGTCGATGAGGAGCTGGGTCTCGCCTATCTCGCGGTCGAATCGCCGACGTCGGACTTTTTCGGTGGCAAGCGTCCGGGCAACAATCTGTTCGGCAACAGCCTGGTCGCCGTCGATCTGAAGACCGGCGACCGCAAATGGCATTTCCAGCTGATCCACCACGAGATCTGGGATCTCGACAACAGCAGCGCCCCGCTGCTGATGGATGTGACGGTGGATGGCAAGCCGCGCAAGGTGGTGGGCCTGCCGTCGAAGCAGGGCTTCTTCTATGTGTTTGATCGCGCGACCGGGGTGCCGGTGTGGCCGATCAAGGAAACCAAGGTGCCCAAGGGCAATGTGCCCGGCGAATGGTACAGCCCGACCCAGCCCATCCCGTCGAAGCCGCCGGTCTATAGCCGCAACGGCTATCTGGAGAGCGACCTCATCGATTTCACGCCGGAACTGAAGAAGAAGGCGCTGGAATTGACCAGCAAATATCAGCTGGGCCCGGTCTATACCCCGCCGATCGTGTCGACGCCGGAAAAATTCGGCGTGATCAACAACTGGGCGCAGGGCGGCACCAACTGGCCGGGTGGCTCCTTCGATCCCGAAACCGGCATCGCCTATGTCTATGCCTGCGGCACCTGCATCAGCTCCACTGGCCTGCAGCCGCCGCCGCCCGGCCTGTCTGATATCCCGCTGGTGGTGGGCGTGGCCGGCCAGCCGGTGACGATGATCAAGGGCCCGGGCGAGGGCGCTGGTGCCGACAGCCCGGCCGTGGCGCCGGCCCCCGGGGCGGGCTCTGGCCCACCGCGCCTGGCGGTGGATGGCCTGCCGCTGATGAAGCCGCCCTATGGCACGATCAGCGCCATCGATGTGAACAATGGCACGATCAAATGGCAGATCGCCCATGGCGAAACGCCGGATTTCGTGCGCAACCATCCGGTGATCAAGGCGATGGGCGGCATTCCGCGCACCGGCCAGGCCACCTATCAGATCGGCACGCTGGTGACGAAGACGCTGGTGATCGCCGGCGAAAACCAGTTCACCACCACGCCGGATCACCCGCGCGGTGCCATGCTGCGCGCCTATGACAAGCAGACCGGCAAGGAAGTGGGCGCGGTGTTCATGCCCTCCACCCAGTCCGGCTCGCCGATGACCTACATGATCGGCGGCAAGCAATATATCATCGTGCCGACCAGCGGTGGCAATTCGTCGGGCGAGTTCATCGCCTATGCCCTGCCCGGCAAGAAGTGAGGAGTGAGGTGATGCGTGCCCTGTTGCTGATGATCCCTGTTGCCCTGGCCGGCGCTGCGTTCGCCCAGGAGGCGGGCAAATCGGTGTGGCAGGGCATTTATACCGTGGAACAGGCCGACCGTGGCGCCGGGGTCTATGCCCAGCGCTGCGGCGCCTGCCATGGGGCGGCCCTGAACGGCACCGGCGAGGCACCGCCGCTGATCGGTGGCGAGTTCGTCAGCCATTGGGACACGATGACCGTGGGTGACCTGTATGACCGGGTGCGCACCACCATGCCGCAGAACGACCCGCAATCGCTGAGCCGCGAGGATTATGCTGATGTGCTGGCGTTCCTGTTGAAAACCAATGGCTTCCCGGCCGGCAGCCAGCCGCTCGACAAGCGGTCGGAAGTGCTGGCCACCATCGGCATCACGGCGGAAAAACCGGCCGGCATGTGATCGGCCAAGAGGGGGGACGATGAAGGCGATCATCACGGCGAGCCTGTTGCTGGCCGCCAGCAGCGCCTTGGCGCAACAGGCCGCCAACCCGCCGCGCCCGGTTTGGACGGTGGAAACCCTGCCGCAACCGGCCCCGCTGACGGCCGAAACCAACAAGCAGCCTAATCCCTATCGCAGCGAATTTGGCTTTCTGAAGCTGCCGCCAGGCCGGGTGATGGGATCGACCAGCGCGGTGGGCGTGGACAGCCGCGGCCATATCTGGGTGGCCGAACGCTGCGGCGCCAACAGTTGCGGCAACAGCCTGATCGATCCGATCATGGAATTTGATGAAAAAGGCAATTTCATCAAGGCCTTCGGCGGCGGGCTGACAGTGTTTTCGCACGGGTTTTATGTCGACGCCGCTGACAATATCTGGCTGACCGATGCGCGCGCGATGCCGGGCAAGGGTGCCACCGTGCTGAAGTTCAGCCCGGACGGCAAATTGCTGATGACGCTGGGCAAACCCGGTGTGCAGGGCAAGGGCACTGATGTGTTCACCGAACCCAATGCGGTGATCGTGGCGAAGAATGGCGACATCTTTGTTGCCGATGGGCACGAGGCCGATCGCGGCGTCGCCCGCATCCTGAAATATGACAAGACCGGCAAGTTCCTGATGCAGTGGGGCCAGCCCGGCAAGGGCCAGGGCGACCTGGAGGTGCCGCACGCGCTGGCGATGGACTCAAAGGGCCGGCTCTATGTCGGCGACCGCTGGAACAACCGCGTTCAGGTCTACACGCAAAAGGGCAAGCTGCTGCACAGCTGGACCCAGTTTGGCCGTCCATCGGGCCTGTTCATCGACAAGAACGACATCCTCTACAGTGGCGATTCCGAAAGCCGGCGCCCCGTGGGCTATGGCTATAACCCCGGCTGGCAGCGCGGCATCCGCATCGGCAGCGTGAAGGATGGCAAGGTGACGGCCTTCATCCCCGATCCCGATCCCAACCCCGATGGCGGCGCCACCAGCGGCGCCGAAGGCCTGTGGGTGGACAAGGATGGCATCATCTATGGCGCGCAGGTGAAGGAACGCACCGTGGCGCGGCACTTGCCGCAAAAGTGAAATTNCCCTCTGGGGGAGGTGGCAGCCGCAGGCTGACGGAGGGGGCGCGCACTTCGGCCCTGGCCAGCCCCCTCCGCCCTGCGGGCACCTCCCCCCAGAGGGGGAGGATCGCTGCTCACTTCACCGGCGTCCCCGCCGATCCGCTGCCGCCATCGACATAGCGGGTCGCCCACACGCCGTTGGCAACGCCCAGGATGATCGTCTCCTCATCGGCGCCATCGAAATGCACCGCGCCGGCCGGCACCACCACGAAGCTGCCGGCCGGAAAGGCCCGCGCCCTGGCCTTGTCCATTGCCGGCCCCCAGCCCAGCTTCAGCACGCCCTTCAGCACGAAGATGCGCGCCGTGCTGCTGTGGCTGTGCGGCGCGTCCCACCCGCCGGGCGGCAGCGCGAAGGCATAGGAGAAGGCCTGCCCCGCCACATCGCGCCGGCCATCCAGCAGGGCAAAGCGGCTGCCATCGGCGGCCGGCGGGCCCCAGGGGATGGTGTCGGGCGTGATGGCGACAGCATCAGCCGGGGCGGCGGCGGTGGAAGCAGCGAGGGCGAGCAGGATCATCAGCATGGCCCCACGCTACCGCCGGCCCGCATCCCGGTCTGGCGAGAATCGGACGGTGATTTCCGCGCCCAAAGCCTCTATGGCCAGCGCCATGATCGTTACCCGCTTCGCCCCGTCGCCCACCGGCCGCCTCCACGCCGGCAATATCCGCACCGCGCTGGTCAACTGGTTGCTGGCAAAGCAGGCCGGCGGTCGCTTCCTGCTGCGGCTGGACGACACCGATCTCGCCCGCTCCACAGCGGAATCGGCCCGCTCCATCCGTGCCGATCTGGCCTGGCTGGGCCTGTCGCCGGATGCGGAGGTCAAACAGTCCGACCGCTTCGCCCTTTATGAAGATGCGCTCAACCGCCTCGCCGCGCAGGGCCGCGCCTATGCCTGTTATGAAACGCCGGAAGAGCTGGAGCTGAAGCGCCGCGTCGCCCTGTCGCGCGGGCTGCCGCCAATCTATGACCGCGCCGCGCTGGCGCTCAGCGAGGCTGACAAGGCGAAGCTGGAGGCCGAGGGCCGCCGCCCGCACTGGCGCTTCAAGCTGGACGAGACCGCCGATCTGGACTGGACCGACGGCGTGCGCGGCCCCTGCCATTTCCCCGCCGCCTCCCTGTCTGATCCCGTGGTCCGCCGCGCCGATGGCTCGTGGCTCTACATGCTGCCGTCGGTGGTCGACGATATCGAGATGGGCATCACCGACATCGTGCGCGGGGAGGATCATGTCACCAACAGCGCCGTGCAGCTGCAGATGTTCGCAGCGCTGGGCGCTCAGCCGCCGCGCCTCGCCCATCTGGCGCTGCTGACCGGGGCCGATGCCGCCCTGTCCAAGCGGCTGGGATCGGAAGGGGTGGAGGCCTGGGCCGCCGCCGGCATCGAACCGGTGGCGGTGGCCGCGCTGCTCGCCCGGCTCGGCACCTCGCAGCCGGTGGAACCGCTGGCCCGGCTGGCCGATCTGCTGCCCGGCTTTGCGCTGTCCCACTTTGGCCGCGCCCCCGCCCGCTTTGATCCGGCCGATCTTGCCAGCCTGTCCGCCCGCTGCCTGCACCACATGGATCATGACGATGTGGCGGCCCGGCTTCCTGCCGGCATCGGCGCCGCCGAATGGCAGGCGATCCGCCCCAATCTCACCCGGCTCGACGAAGTGGCGGCCTGGCACGCCATCATCGCCGGGCCGATCACGCCCGTGGTGGAGGAAGCGGACTATATCGCCACCGCCCGCACCACGCTGGCCGATCTGCCCTGGGGCGATGACATCTGGAGCCGGCTGGTTGAGGCGCTGAAGACCGCCACCGGCCGCAAGGGCAAGGCCCTGTTCCTGCCGCTGCGCCTGGCGCTGACCGGCCAGCCGCACGGCCCGGAAATGGCCGCGCTGCTGCCGCTGATCGGCCGCGACGAGGTGCTGCGCCGGCTGGCGGGCTGAGGCGAACGGGCGCAGAAGCGCCCCTGTCATTTTCACCAGTCCATGTTATACTATCACGGTACCGTTGACACGGCGGAACGCCGGCGCTGTGCGATTCACCTTGTTTGGGGAGTATCGCTGATGACCCGTATCTCCACCCGCGTCTCCGGAGCCGCGGCCACCGCCGCCGTGCATCTTGCCCTTGGTGCCTTGCTGCTCGCCGGCTGGCAGGTCAGCCGCATCGTCACGCCGCCCAAGCCGATCATCCTGGTCAACCGGCCCGCCCCGGTGACGCCGCCTGCTGGTCCCATCGTCACCACCACCGATCTGCCGGTCAACCCGGTGATCGATCAGCCGGTGTGGGACAATGTGGTTGATCCGGTCGTGCGCAGCGATCCCCGCTCGGCTGATCCGGGCCCGCAGACCGTGGCCGGCGGCGGTGATGAGCCGGTGGTGACCAGCCCACCGCCGGTGCAGCCTGGCCCCAGCCGCATCGCCCGCCTGCGCGGTGGTGACGCGATGCAGCCGCCCTATCCGTCCGCGTCGCGCGCGCTGAACGAGGAGGGCAGCGTGTCCCTGACGGTGAACATCGCCGCCGATGGCCGGGTGAGCGCGGTCAGCCTGCTGCGCTCTTCGGGCTTTGCCCGGCTCGACAAGGCCGCGCTCGACTTCGCGCTGCGGCGCTGGCGCTTTGAACCGGCGCTGGACAATGGCAAGCCGGTGGCCAGCACACGCAACTTCACCATCCGCTTCAACCTGGCCGACGCCGCCTGACCGGCCATCCGGGGGGGCGGCCACCGCGCGCCCCGGATTGACAGGCGCCGCCACCGCGCCATCCATGGCGGCCATGCAGTTGCTCTTCCTCCACGGCCCGCCCGCCGCCGGCAAATACAGCATCGCCCGCCGCGTTGCCGATGCAACCGGCCTGCCGCTGTTCCACAACCATCTGGTCGAGGATGCGGTGCACGCCATTTTTCCCTTCGGCTCCCCGTCGTTCGTGCGCCTGCGCGAAGCCTTCTGGCTGGAAAGCTTCACCGCCGCCGCTGCCGAGGGCCGTTCGCTGATCTTCACCTTCCAGCCGGAAGCCAGCGTTTCCCCCGGCTTTCCCCAGGCGGCGGCCGACATCTTCACCCGGGCTGGCGGGCGCTGCCGCTTCGTGGCGCTGCAGCTGGGCCTGGCCGATCAGTTGGCCCGCGTCGCCAATGAAGACCGCGCCCGCTTCGGCAAGCTGCGCGATCCGGACCTGCTGGCCCGGCTGCACGCCGAGTTCGCCGTCGCCGAAGCGGCCATGCCGGCATCGGAACTGACCATCGACACCGGCACCACCAGCATCGCCGATGCCGCCACCCGCATCATCGCCCTCCTCGGCCGCTGATTGCCGCACCTCTGGCCAATCCGGCCCGGCCAGCCTATCCTTGCGCCATGGCCTTTCTTGACCCGCTCGACGCTGCGCAGAAGCGCAAGCGCTATTGGATCGGCGCCGGCTCCGTGCTGGCGACGACGATCATCATGACGATGTTCCTGATCGAATCGCAGTGGGGCTATGCCAAGCCCGATCCGGTCATCATCTATGCCCAAAGCTGGAAGGCGGACCGCAGCCGCGAAGACGCCATCGCCGATGCCAAGGCGACCAAGGCAGCGCGGGAGGCAAAGCTGGCGCAGGCGCGCGCCTATATCGCCACGCTGCAGGGCAAGGCGCGGGAAGACGCGCAGAAACAATATGATGACTATGTCGCTGGCGGCGGCTTCAAGAAGGATATTCCTTATGTCGCCGCCCAGCCGAGCGTGGAGGCCATCGTGCGGGTGCCGGCCCCGGCCGAGCCGCCGATAGAGTGAGCAGCGCCGAAGACTGGCGCTGCATGGGCGCAAGCCTGGCGCTGGCCAGCCGCGGCGTTGGCCTGGCCACCCCCAACCCATCGGTCGGCTGCGTGATCTGGCGCAATGGCCGGGTGGTTGGCCGTGGCCACACCCAGCCCGGCGGCCGCCCGCATGCCGAAGCGATGGCGCTGGCACAGGCGGGCGCGGCCGCGCGCGGTGCCACCGCCTATGTCACGCTGGAGCCTTGCGCCCACCAGTCCCCGCGCGGGCCGAGTTGCGCCGACTCGCTGGTGGCCGCCGGCATCGCCCGCGTGGTGGTGGCCGCCCCCGATCCCGATCCGCGCACCAACGGCGCCGGCCTCGCCCGGCTGACAGCGGCCGGCATCGCGGTGACCAGCGGCGTGCGCCGGGCCGAGGCCGAATCGGGCCTGGCCGGCTTCCTCACCCGGCTGCGACTGGGTCGGCCGCACATCACGCTGAAACTGGCCACCAGCCTCGATGGTGCCATCGCCATGGCCGATGGCCGCAGCCAGTGGCTGACCGGCCCGCGCGCCCGCGCCGCCGCCCATCTGGAACGGGCGCGCGCCGATCTGATCATCGTGGGCCGCGGCACCTGGGATGCCGATGCCCCCCGGCTGGATGTGCGCCTCGCGGGGCTGGAAGGGCGCAGCCCCCGTATCGGCGTGGTCGGTCGGGGCCACGGCCTGCCCGGTCATGTGCGGCATCTGCCCGATCTCGCCGCCCTGTGCGCCGATCCCGCCCTGCATGTGCTGGCCGAAGGCGGCATGGGCCTCGCCGCCAGCCTGCTCGCCGCCGATCTGGTGGACCGGCTGCTGCTGCACCGCGCCCCGGTGATCGTCGGCGGCGGCCGCACGCTGGGCGACATCGGTCTGGCCGATCTGGCCGACGCGCACGGGCGCTGGACGGCGCAGCCGGCGCTGGCGCTCGGCGTTGACCGCATTGAAGCCTTCACGCGGAAACGTTAGGGCTGATACTCCCTCCCCCTTGTGGGGAGGGTCGAGAGACCGAGCGCAGCGAGGGCCCGGGGTGGGGGGACAGGCTATGGCCATATGCGGACCCCCACCCCGCCGCGCTGCGCGCGAGTCGACCCTCCCCACAAGGGGGAGGGAGATGGCCCGCTTGCACTTCAACCCAGCTGACACCAGGACGTCGCCCATGTTCACCGGCATCATCACCGACATCGGCACCATCACGGCGGCGGAGGAGCGCGGCGACCTGCGCGTCACGGTCGCCTGCGGCTATGACACCAGCGGCATCGCCATCGGCGCCTCCGTCGCCAATTCGGGCGTGTGCCTGACGGTGGTGGCCAAGACGGCGGACAGCCTGACGTTTGACGTGTCGGCCGAAACCCGGCGGCGCACGGCGGCGCAGATGTGGCAGTCTGGTGCCCGGCTCAACCTGGAACGCGCGCTGAAGGTGGGCGATGAACTGGGCGGCCATATCGTCACCGGCCATGTCGATGCCGTCGGCCGCATCGCCAGCATCGAGGCGGAGGGCGATTCGAAGCGCTTCACCTTCCAGATGCCGGCCAGCGTCGCCCCCTATGTCGCGCCCAAGGGCAGCATCTGCCTGAACGGCGTGTCGCTCACCGTCAACGAGGTGAGCGACGATGATCTGGGCCATTGGTTCACCGTCAACATCATCCCGCACACCGCCGAATGGACGACCTTTGGCACGGCGGCGGCCGGAGACGAGGTGAATATCGAGATTGATGTGCTCGCCCGCTATCTGTTCCGGATGAACCAGCTAAAGGCCGTGAATTCATGAATGGCTAGGGTCGGGATCGCCAGGCGACCGCGCAGCGGCGACGGCGCTTTTGCCCGCTGGCCGCGTCGCGTTGTCGGTTGCGGTGCGCTGCACCGCGCCCTTCTCGCTCCTTGCCAGCGAACAAAATCACCATCGTCACGACCCCAGCCATTCATGAATTCACGGCCTGGTCTTGACATCAGAATGTGACAGGCGCATGCCGCCCTCACATTTCGATGTGAGGCCCTGTGATGAGCGAGTCCCTGATTGCCCGGCTGCGTGACCTGGTTGCCAGCGGTGAGGAGACCAAGGCCGGCATGGCCCGCGCCGCTGGCCTGCATGCCAACAGCCTGCGCGCGCTGGACGAGGCGGACTGGAACCCCACCGCCGAGACCCTGCGCAAGCTGGAGGCCTGGCTGGCCGACCGCAGCGCCGGCCCCGCCCTGTCGCCGATCGAGGAGATCATCGACGAGGCCCGCAACGGCCGCATGTATATCCTGGTCGATGACGAGGATCGCGAGAATGAGGGCGATCTGATCATCCCCGGCCAGATGGCGACGCCGGATGCCATCAACTTCATGGCCAAGTTTGGCCGTGGCCTCATCTGCCTCGCCATGGCGGCCGATCGGGTGAAGGCGCTGGGCCTGCCGCTGATGGCGCAGCACAATGGCACCCGCCATTCCACCGCCTTCACCGTTTCGATCGAGGCCAAGGAAGGCGTCACCACCGGCATTTCGGCGGCCGACCGGGCGCGCACGGTTGCCGTGGCCATCGATGCCGCCAAGGGGCCGGAACATATCGTTTCCCCCGGCCATGTGTTTCCGCTCGTCGCCCGCGATGGCGGCGTGCTGGTGCGCGCTGGCCACACCGAAGCCAGCGTGGACATCAGCCGGCTGGCCGGGCTGAACCCCAGCGGCGTGATCTGCGAGATCATGAACGATGATGGCACCATGGCGCGGCTGCCCGATCTGATCCCGTTCGCCCGCCGCCACGGCCTGAAGATCGGCACCATCCGCGATCTCATCGCCTATCGCCACGCTCACGACCGGCTGGTGAAATGCGTGGCCGAAACCAAGCTGGAAAGCTGGCACGGCGGCGAATGGACGGCGAAAACCTATGCCAACACCGCCGAGTATGGTGAGCATATGGTGCTGCAGAAGGGCCGCATCGAGCCCGGCAAGCCCACGCTGGTGCGCATGCACACCCAATCGATGTTCACCGACATGTTCGCTGAAAAGGGTGACCGCGCCGGCCAGCTGCAGCGCGCCATGGACGTGATCGGCAGCGAGGGCGCTGGCATCATCGTCATCATCCGCGATGGCAGCCCCACCGCCATTTCCGAACAGATGCGCGCCAAGGGCAAGGGCGAACCGATCACCCTGCGCGACTATGGCATCGGCGCGCAGATCCTGGTGGATCTGGGTGTGACCGACATGATCCTGCTCACCAACCAGCACCGCAACATCGTCGGCATCGAAGGCTATGGCCTGAAGGTGGTTGGCGAGCGCGCCATCCCGCCGCGCGCCTGACCTGCGGCCGGTGCTGCCGAAATACAGCCTTGTCGAGCGGGAGCGCCGCTGGCTGGTGGCGCAATTGCCGCCCCTGCCGGCCGCGCATCGCCGCATCGAGGATCGCTATATCATCGGCACCCGCCTGCGCCTGCGCCGCATCACCGACAGCGAAACCGGCGCGGTGCAGCACAAGCTGACCCGCAAATATGACAGCGCCGATCCCGCCGCCCGCCCCATCGTCACCGCCTATCTGGAGGCGGCGGAGCATGCGGTCGTCGCGGCGCTGCCCGCCCATGTCATCACCAAGCGCCGCCACCGGCTGGATGGGTTCAGCGTCGATGTGTTCGACGGCCCGCTCGCGGGCCTGGTGTTGGCCGAACGCGAAGCGGCCGATGCCGCCAGCCTGGCCGCGCTGCCCCGGCCCGCCTGGCTGGGCGCGGACGTGACCCAAAATCCCTGCTATCAGGGCGGCCATCTTGCCGCCCACGGCCTGCCGGAGACCTGAGCCATGCACATCCTGATCGTCGAAGCCCCGTTCTACACCCACATCGCCGCCATGCAGCGCGACGGCGTGACCGATGCCCTGAAGGCTGCCGGGGCCACGTGGGACGTGATTTCGGTGCCTGGCGCGTTGGAAATCCCGGCCGCCATCGCCTTTGCCGATGCAAGCGGCCAATATGATGGCTATGTCGCGCTGGGCTGCGTGATCCGCGGTGAAACCTATCATTTCGAGGTTGTGGCCGGCGAAAGCGCCCGCGCCATCATGGCCCTCACCTTGGATGGCCTCGCCATCGGCAACGGCATCCTGACGGTCGAAAACGAAGCCCAGGCCATCGCCCGGGCCGACAAGACCCAGAAGAACAAGGGCGGCGAGGCGGCAGCGGCCGCGCTGGCCATGGTGGGGCTGAAACAGCGCTTTGCCTGATGCCCCGGTTCATGCCACGCTGCTGGCATGACGCTGCACCCCATGCTCGCCCAGATGCTCAGCCTGATGCCGGCGGAGCCGGATTATGGGCGACACACCGCCACCGCCGCCCGTGCCGCGATGCAGGCGCGGGTCGCCATGCTGCTGGCGATGGCGCCCAAGCCGGCGGGGCGCGAGGATATCATCGAGGGCGACCTCGCCCTGCGGATCATCCGGCCGTCCACGGCGGGCCCGCACCCCGTGGTGCTGTTCCTGCACGGCGGCGGCTGGGTGGTGTGCAGCAACGACACGCACCAGCCGCTGGCGGTCGCGATCGCCAATGCCACCGGCGCGGCGGTGGTGATGGTCGATTATCGGCTGGCGCCCGAACATCCCTTTCCGGTGCCGCTCGATGATCGCCTGGCCGGGCTGGCCTGGGTGCGCGACCAGGGCGCGGCGCACGGGCTGGATGCCAGCCGCATCGTCGTGGCCGGCGATTCGGCCGGCGGCAACCTGGCGGCGGTGGTCGCCGCGCACGCGCCTGATCTCGCCGGGCAATGGCTCATCTACCCGGTCACCGATTGGCCCGATGCGGCGGCCTATCCCAGCTATGCCGAAAATGATGTTGGCTTCGGCCTCTCGTCAGCGGCGATGCGCTGGTATTGGCAGCAATATGGCGGTGATGGGCCGGATGCCCGGCCGATGCAGCGCGCCGATCTGGCCGGGCTGCCGCCGGCGCTGGTGCAAACCGCCCAATTCGACGTGCTGCGCGACGAGGGCGAGGCCTATGCGCGGCGGCTCGAAACCAGTGGCGTGCCGGTGCAACTGACCCGCCATGCCGGCATGATCCACGGCTTCCTGTCGATGACCGGCCTGTTGCCCGGCGCCGATGCTGCGCTGGCGGAGGGTGCAGCGTGGGTGAAATCCCGGCTTCAGAGCAGGTAAACCACCACATAGCGCGCCACCAGCGCCGCCATGGTGAGTTCGCACCAGCGCTTGCCGCGTGCCAGCATCGCCGCCAGCATCAGGATCACCAGCACCACCGTCAGCCCCAGTGACAGCGGCCGGGTCAACAGCTTCGCCAGCGCCGGCTGGCTGGCGTAAAAGCCGAGCTGGCAGGCCAGCAACACCAACATCACGCCGATGACGATGCGGCGCACGCGGAAGAAATGCGCGTCATGATCGCCGGCTTCGTCACTGTCGCGCGGGAACACCAGGCTGGCGGCGAGAAAATAGGCGCCGGTGAACAGCATGATCGCCATCAGCGCATGGCCCGACACCGCCAGCACATCGCGCGTCACCCAGACCGCCTGCCAGAAGCTGATCAGATCAAGCAGCACGAAGGTGCCGAGCAGCGGCGTGAGCCAGCCGATGCGCACCGCCGATCCGGGCCGCAGCTGCGCCTGGATGGCACGGGCCAGCCCAGCCAGGATCTCGGTCAGCGACAGGCCGAGCAGCAGGCCGAAGAAGGAGAAGATGAATTCGAATTGCGACATGGGTGCACCTCAACACCCGGTCACCGGCCTGACAAGCCGCTGCCCCGCGACATTCCGAAGCGCGGTGCGCACGCCGCAGTGCAACATGAACCGCCCCGGCCTAAATCACCCTCGTCTGATCCTCCGAACTTCAGGCACCAAGCGGGCGGTGGCCCAAGCGATCCGACCCGCCATCCACCGCCCGCTTGCCCCTTTCGGCGCCTGCGCGCGCCAATTGCCACCATGACAGCGTGCGCCGATGCGCCTATGGCAGCCGCGATGCAGCCTGCCCCCGCCTTTCGCGATCTTGCCCATATCGATGCGTGGATCTTCGATCTCGACAACACGCTCTACCCCGCGCACTCGTCACTGTTCCCGCAGATCGATGCGCGCATGGGCCTGTTCATCCAGCGGTTGTTGAACGTGGACCCGGCCGAAGCCCACCGCATCCAGAAGGGCCTGTTCCATTCCCACGGCATGACGCTGCCGGGCCTGATGGCGCTCTACAACGTTGATCCGCACGATTTTCTCGCCCAGGTCCATGATGTCGATCTGGAGGTCATTCGCCCGCATCCGGAGCTGGGTGATCTGATCAGCCGGCTGCCGGGCCGCAAGTTCGTCTTCACCAACGCTGATGCGCCCTATGCAACACGCGTGCTTGAACGGCTTGGCCTGACCGAAGCCTTTGATGCCCTGCACGACATCCACGCGCTTGATTATGTGCCGAAACCGCAGCCGCCGGCCTATGCCCATATGTGCGCCACCCACGGCATCGATCCGGCCCGCGCCCTGTTCGTGGAGGACATGGCGCGCAACCTGGCCCCGGCCAAGGCCATCGGCATGGCCACGGTGTGGATCGACAATGGTTCGGAACAGGGGCCGATTGACGGGCTTGACCATATTGATTTTCGCGTCACTGATCTGGCCGCTTTTCTGGCCGACGTGCTGGCAGGATTGGAACAACAGGCATGACCATCGAACAGATCATCAAAACGGGCTGGGAAAAGCGCGCCGACATCAGCCACCGCACCGAAGGCGAGCTGCGCCTGGCCGTGGAACGCGCCATCGCCATGCTGGATGCCGGCGAGGTGCGGGTGGCCGAACCCGACGGCAACGGTGGCTGGCGCACCAACCAGTGGCTGAAAAAGGCTGTGCTGTTGAGCTTCCGCCTGCACGACAACCAGGTCATGCCCGGCCTTGGCGCCGCCAATTTCTATGACAAGGTGCCGCTGAAGTTCGAAGGCTGGGGAGACAACAGCTTCCGCGACGCGGCTTTTCGCGCCGTGCCGGGCGCCATCGTCCGCCGCGGCGCCTATATCGCGCCGGGCGCCGTCCTGATGCCCAGCTTTGTCAACATCGGCGCGCGGGTGGGCAAGGGCACGATGGTCGATACCTGGGCCACCGTCGGCAGCTGCGCCCAGATTGGCGAGAATGTCCATATCTCGGGCGGGGCCGGCATCGGCGGCGTGCTCGAACCGCTGCAGGCCAATCCGGTCATCATCGGGGACAATTGCTTCATTGGCGCCCGCGCCGAAGTGGCCGAAGGCGTGATTGTTGGCGAAGGTGCGGTGCTGTCGATGGGCGTCTATCTGGGCGCCAGCACCAAGATCGTCGATCGCGCCACCGGCGAAATCCACATCGGCAAGGTGCCGCCCTATGCCGTGGTCGTGTCCGGCACCATGCCCGGCAAGCCGCTGCCCGACGGCACGCCGGGCCCCAACCTCTATTGCGCCGTGATCGTGAAGACGGTCGACGCCCAGACCCGCAGCAAGACCGGCATCAACGAGCTGCTGCGCGACTGAGGCTGGTCAAACCCCAAGAACCCGCTCATGCCGAGCTTGTCGAGGCACGTACCGCATCCGGAGCGTGCCTCGACAAGCTCGGCATGAGCGGTTCAGTCGCGTTGCAGTCGACACTAAAGCTGGGCACCTCCATTAACTCAGCTGAGCACCGCGCCGG
>NZ_NOXT01000115.1 GCF_002251755.1 Sandarakinorhabdus cyanobacteriorum | reverse complement strand
TCAACGCAACACTCAAAGCCTCCACGGTTGCTTGATCCGGGCCTTGAACGCACCCGCGCCAGCGAGAGGGCCGGCATTCGGGTGCCGAAATTCCAGGTGGAAAGCATCATTGCCGGTGCCACCCAACTCACCAGCGGCGCGCCCTTCGCGGATGGCCCGGATGCCGCCCTGTGGGCTGATGTGAAGGCCAAGGCCGAGCGGCTGGTCAGCGCCGGCACCCTGCCCCGTGCCGAGGCTGATGCCCTGCTGGCCGAAGCGCGCGCCGCCATCCTGGCGCTGAAGCCCGCCTATGGCCGGGTGATCGATTGGGCCGTGGCCAGCCTGCCGACTGCACCTTCGGGCCGGGTCGGTGCCGGCTCCCTGCCCGGGGGCGCGGCCTATTACGCCAACGAGCTCAAGCTCAACACCACCACCGATCTGACGGCCGAGCAGATCCATCAGATCGGCCTCAAGGAAGTCGCACGGATCGAGGCCGAGCAGGACGCGCTGGCGAAGAAGGCCGGCCTGGCCGATCGCAAGGCCTTTTATGCCCAGCGTGCCCAGCTGTTCCCTGACCGGCCGTTCGACGATGCCGCGCGGGCCGCCTATCTCAAGGAAGCCAACCGCTTCGTCGGCCATGTCCGCACGCTGCTCGGCCCCTGGTTCGGCACGCTGCCGGCCTATGGCATCGAGGTGGTGCGCGAACCGGCCTTCAGCGAGGTGCCCGGCGGCGCCGCCCACGCCAGCGCGCCCAGCCCCGACGGCAAGCGCCCGGCGCGCACCTATGTCCACCTGGTCGGCACCCAGAAGGACCCGGCGGCACTCTACACGCTGATGTGTCACGAGGCGGTGCCCGGCCACAACATGCAGGGCGACATCCAGGTCCGGCAGAAGGGCGGGCCGAAGTTCCGCGCCGTCACCGGCTATGTCGCCTTTGGCGAGGGCTGGGGCCTGTATGCCGAGCGCATGTGCGCCGAAATGAACGCCTTCCCCGACATCGCCGCCGATTTCATGCGGCTGGATGCCGAACTGTTCCGCGCCGCCCGGCTGGTCGTCGATACCGGCCTGCACGCCAAGGGCTGGAGCGAGGAGGAGGCGGTCAAATATCTGAACGAAACCGGCCGCGCCCCGCCCGAAATGGCCCGTTCCGAAGTGCGCCGCTATATCACGCTGCCCGGCCAGGCCACCGGCTACAAGATCGGCATGCTCAAGATCATGGAAGAGTGTGCCAAGGCGCAGAAGGCGTTGGGCGACAAGTTCGACATCAAGGGCTTCCACGACCTGCTGATTGCATCGGGCTCACAGCCGCTGTCGATCATGGAACGCCGGGTGGACGACTGGATCGCCAAGCGGAAGGAGTGAGCTCTGGCGCTACCGTCGACGCCTCGGTCATTCCCGGCGGATATATTCCCCTGTTTCGAAGTTCCGTTCGAATTGGCAGCCTTCCGGCGTGTCGATCAGGTGCAGCCAGCTGTCATCCTTGTTGAGCACGGCACCAAGGGCGATATAGGCAACTTCGCGCCCACCATATTCTGCATCCATGGCGTCACCGCGCCGGCCCCGGATGCGCCAGCCGCTGTCTGGATACTGGTCGCCTTCCTGCGCCATGTCCGGCGCTTCGCGATAGAGATATTCGACCGGTTCCTCGCCGTCGATTACGCATTGATCGACGAGACAGCGCTCCCAATACTCACGGCGAGACACCGGCGGCGGGGCCTCCTCCGGTTTGTCGAACACGATGTCGACGATGTGATGGTGCTGGAAGCGGACCAAATCGCCGTGTTTCAACGGTGCCTTGGATTCGAACGGCTTGTTGCCCAGCGTGCCGGCAAGGCCCTCCCCTCCCGCTTCGGTGACGTGAACCCACATGCGTTCGACAGTCCATTCTTCGGTTGGCACGTCGTAGAGGAAGATCAGCTTGACGAGATCACCTGGCCGCACGGCCCGACATTCGGTCTCGCTGGGACAGAAGAAAGTGTAGCGTGCCGACTCCGCAATCGGACGTGGGTCTTCGAGGTGCCAGCCGGTTTCGGTCATGCTGCATCGGACCATCGGGCAGTTGATGGGTCAAGCCCCGCCCTCCCATCTCCGCGCAGTTGCGCCCGCCCAAGAACGGAGTCACCATCGGCTCCATGGATATTCCCTTCAAACCGCGCCACCCGACGCCCGGCCAGCGGGCGCTGGCGGCGGGCATTCCGGCGGCGGCGGGCAAGGCGGCCAGCGGCGTGATGCGGGAGATTCCGGCCAGCGCCTATACATGCCCCGATCATTTCGCCCGCGAATGGAACCGGGTGTTCAGACGGCTGCCGGTGGTGATCGCGCCGTCGGCGCTGCTGCCGCAGCCCAACATGGCGGTGCCGCATGATGGCTTTGGCCTGCCGCTGCTGATCGCGCGGGATGGCAAGGGTGTGGCGCGCGTGTTCATGAATGTCTGCCGGCATCGCGGCACGCGGCTGGTGGAGGGGTGCGCGGCGGTCAGTGCACCGGCGCTGGTCTGCCCCTATCACGCGTGGAGTTATGGCACGGATGGCAAGTTGAAGGGCCTGCCGCGCCCCGAGACGTTTGCGGGATTGGACAAGGCCAGCCGCAGCCTGATCGAGATGCCGAGCGTGGAGGCCGGCGGGCTGATCTGGATGGGGCTGGATCGCGACGCGGCACCGGATTTCAGCCTGGCGCAAGGGCCGCTGGCTGCCGATTTCGATGCCATCGGTTTTGCCGATCAGCATCTTTATGCCCGGCGCACGCACAAGGTCGCGGCCAACTGGAAGCTGATCATGGATGCCTTCCTGGAAAGCTACCATGTGCTGCGCCTGCACGCGAACACCATCGCGCCCTTCTTCCAGGACGGCGTCACCACCGGTGACCGCATCGGCCCGCACCAGCGCAGCGCCGTCGCCCGCCTCGCCGCGCTCGACGGGGTCGACATTGGCGACATGCGCGACCTCCGCCGCACCATGACCTTCACCTACACGCTGGCGCCGGCCACCGTGATCATCGCCAGCCCGGACTATATCAACATCATGGTGCTGATGCCGCGCGGGGTCGGGGAAACCTGGGTGGAGGATTTCATGCTGATCCCCGAGCCGCCGCGTGATGAGAAGGCCGAGCGGCACTGGGCGAAAAGCTGGGCGCTGCTCGATGGCGGCGTGTTTGGTTCCGAAGATTTCCGCGCCGCCGCGCTCGGCCACGAAGGCCTGGCTTCGGGCGCCGTTGATCATGTCCTCACCGGCGGGCTTGAACAAGGTATCGGCGCCTTTCACGACATGCTGGCTGGCGTGATGGCCGATTGATTGGGCGATTTCCCGCCCCACCCCTTGCAAAAGCGTGTCGCAATCCTAACACAGTAGGCAGCGGCGCGGCAGACTGTTAAGCTGCGCCGGCAAGAGATGAGGACTGGCATGTCGGACGAAGTTGCAATCAAGCTGGAACCCCCGGTCGCGGTCAACCCGATTGCGCCGCAGAAGGCCGCCGGCCTGGTGCCGCTGAAGGATCAGGAACGCGCCCAGCTGGATGCCAAGGTCGATGGTTTCATCGATGAACTGATCGCCACCGATGCCGCCAGCCCGGAATTTGGCAAGAAGGTCGATGCGCTGGCCAATCTGGGCGCCACCGAAATCGCCCGCGCCGCCGCCCAGTCCAACCGTTTCCTCGATCGGCCGACCCGCGCCCTCAACAAGGAGGCCGGAATCGGCGCCGATCTCGTGCAGCTGCGCAAGATCGTGGAGGATCTCGATCCCGGCAAATCCGGCAAGCTGCAGGGCCGCAAGAAGCTGTTTGGCCTGATCCCCTTCGGCGGAGACAAGCTGCGTTCCTATTTCGACAGCTACAAGAGCGCGCAGGGCAATATCAACGCCATCCTGGGCGCGCTGAAAAGCGGCAAGGACGAGCTGTTGAAGGACAATATCAGCATCGAGGACGAGCGTGCCAAGCTGTGGGACGCGATGGGCAAGCTGGAACAGATGGTCCACATGTCCAAGGTGCTGGATGAAAAGCTGGAGGAAAAGGCCACCGAGCTGGACATCACCGATCCGGCCAAGGCCAAGGCCATCCGCGAAAGCGCGCTGTTTTACGTGCGCCAGCGTACCCAGGATCTGCTGACGCAGCTGGCGGTTTCGGTGCAGGGCTATCTGGCGCTCGATCTGGTCAAGAAGAACAATGTCGAGCTGATGAAGGGCGTGGATCGCGCCAGCACCACCACGGTCGCCGCGCTGCGCACCGCCGTGACCGTGGCCGAGGCGATGACCAACCAGAAGCTGGTGCTGGAACAGATCACCCAATTGAACAGCACGACCGCCGGCATCATCGATTCGACCGGCGAGCTGCTGAAGAGCAACACCGCGATGATCCACGAACAGGCCTCGTCCAGCGCCATTCCGGTGGAAACGCTGCAGCGCGCCTTCCAGAATGTCTATCAGACGATGGACGCCATCGACACGTTCAAGATGAAGTCGCTGGAGGCGATGAAGACCACGGTCAACACGCTGAGCGTCGAGGTGGAGAAGAGCCGCGCCTATGTGGCGCGCGCGCAAGGCCAGGCCGAAGCCCAGATCGCCGGCCCGCAGACCAGCCTCACGGCCCTCACCTGATATGGCGAGTGTGCCGCCTTTTGACGAAGCCGAAGCCCGGCGCCGGCGCATGGCCCGGGCCGAAGCCATGCAGATGGCGCGCGCCCGGCGCTGGGAACGGCGCAAGGCCAATGTCGCCACCCGGCTGACGCGCGGCGGCATCGCCTTTCTGGCTACGGTGGCGGCGCTCACCGCCTATGGCTGGATGTCGGACGGGATGGGCATCGGCCTGTTCCTGTTGAGCCTGCTGATCGTGCCGCTGTCGGGCATTGCCGGTTTCGCCCTGCCGGTGGGCGGCCCCGATGTCGACAAGATGGACGAAGCCGCCCCGGCGGAGCTGCCCGCCATCACCGAAGCCTGGCTGGAACGCCAGCGTCGCCACCTCCCGCGTCTCGCCGCGCCGCATCTGGATGGCATTTCGGTGCAGCTGGCCGCGCTGGAACGGCAATTGGCACGTGTGCCGGCCGATCATCCGGTGGCGCAGGACATTGGCCGTCTGTTGGGCAAGCATCTTCCCGAACTGATCGACCGTTACACCCGCATCCCGCCGATGCAGCGCGCCAACATCGTCGAGCATGACGGCCGCACCCCGGAGGCCACCGTGATCGATGGCCTCAAGGCGGTGGAAGCCGAACTCACCCGCGCGTCAGCCACGCTGGCCGAGGCAGACCGCGACGGCCTGCGCGTACAGGGCAAGTTCCTCGAAGCCCGCTATGGCGAGGGCCAGCGCGTTTGAAGCACTATGTGGCGTTGTTGGCGCTGTGTACGGCAATGGCGACCAGCGCGGCATAACAGCCGGGCCCGGACGATAACCGCTTGGTTCCGCTTGCCGATTTCGTCACCGCCGTGCCAGTGGCGGTGTCTTTGCCGGCCGATTTGCCGCCGGCGGGCACATATTATCCAGAGGGCGTGCTGAATTGGCCGATCGCCCTGGTGGAAGCGAATGCCCGAATTCTGCCCCGGTTGCTGCCCCCGGCCGCTGTGGGCCTGTTGGGCGAGGTGATGCGGGGACCGTTTTATCTGCAACGCCTCTACCCTGACCGGTTCGAATTCTGGTGGATGACCGGTTTCGACGAGCAAGCGCGCACTGCCACACTGTGCCGGACGGTCTTGCGGCCAGACCGCTTGCCAGCCGGCGCGCTGCTGACAGATTTCGGCTTCTTGCAACTGGTGCAACCGCGCATATGCCAACTGCGCCCGATGCCGGGCGTTCCGATGGCTATGCTGGCCCAGGCGCGACCGCTGCCCGAAGCCAAGACGTTGCCGGTTCGTGAAATGGCCAGCACGCAACTGCGCGCCAGGGATGGCAGCGTCTGGCGGGCCACGATCCTGGCGGCGCAACGGGACCCTCTGCCACGGTTTGCACTGCACAGTCGGCCTTGGGGCAAACAGGATTGGCGAATGGTCATGCCGATGCCTTGGGCGGCAGCTGATCAGGCGGCCGGCGTCAAGGGCAGCTATTTGGAGGTCGGGCTGCCTTATGATGCGCGAACGGGCATCATATTGCGGTTTTCGGAGCCGGATGTCCGCAAGGCCTGGGAGGATCAATCCTATCGGTTGATTGTCTGCAGGCTGGAAGCCACGGTTGCCAACGCCGCCTTGCCCGCTGATCCCGCCTTGCTTGGCTGGTGCGGTCGCGCGGGGCTGGCGGCCGGGCGGCAGGTATCGGAATCGCCGGGGCCGCCCGTCGTCGCACCGCCATCGCCACCCCGCTCTGCGGCCAGCCCGCGCTGATCAGCCGGACAACGCCCGCGCCAGCAGAACTCCATATATCGCCGCCAGCCCGGCTATGTCGGCCACCGCGGCATGCTCATCCACCTTGTGCATGGACTGGCCGGGCAGGCCGAATTCCACCACCGGGCACAGGCGGCGGATGAAGCGGGCGTCGCTGGTGCCGCCGGTGGTCGAAAGCTCCGGCGTGCGGCCGGTGACGGCGTGGACCGCATCCCCCACCAGCGCCGACAGCGCGCCCGGTTCGGTGAGAAAGGCCTCGCCGGAGATTTTCACCTCGACCTGGGCCGAGGGCGCATGGGCAGCGACAGTGGCCCTTATCCAGTCGGCCAGGGCGGCGCCGCTGTGTTCGTTGTTGAAGCGGATGTTGATCCGGGCGCGGGCCTGCGCCGGGATCAGGTTTGTGGCCGGATTGCCGACCGAGACATCAGTGATTTCAAGGTTGGAGGGCTGGAACCAGTCGTTGCCCGTATCCAGCACCCGCGCCTTCAGATCGGTGAGGATGGCGACCAGCCGGGTGATCGGATTGTCGGCGCGGGTGGGGTAGGCGACATGCCCCTGCGCGCCGTTGACCGTGATCCAGGCGTTGAGGCTGCCGCGCCGGCCGATCTTCATCATGTCGCCCAGGCCATGCTGCGAGGTCGGCTCGCCCACCAGGCAGAGATCGGGGACAAGGCCATTGGCCTCCATCCAGTCCAGCATCATCGTGGTGCCGAAGGTGGCCGGGCCTTCCTCATCCCCGGTGATGATGAAGCTGATGCGGCCCTGCAATGGCCCCTTGGCCAGGTGGCGTGCGGTGGCGGCGACCATGGCAGCCAGTGCGCCCTTCATGTCAGCAGCGCCGCGGCCAACGATGAAGCCATCGCGGATGTCTCCAGCAAACGGGTCCTCGCTCCAGCCGGCGAGATCGCCGGCCGGCACCACGTCGCTGTGGCCGGCAAAGGCAAAATGCGGACCGGACCCACCCGCGATTGTGGCAAACAGATTGTCCACCGGGCCATCGGGCGGATGGCCAAACGGCAGGCGGGTGCAGGCGAATCCCAAGCCCGTCAGCGCCGTCTGCAGCAGGTCCAGCGCACCTTCGTCGGCCGGTGTCACGCTGGCACAGCGGATCAGCGCCTGGGTGAGGGCAATGGGATCGTTCGGGTCGGGCGTCATGCTCCGGCTTTGCGCACGGATGCGGCCAACCGGTCAAGCCACGCGCTTATCCGCCGCGCATTCACGCCCAGATCGCTTGTCCCCACCCGTGATTTTGACCTTATGTCCACCCGCGTGCCGCCCGGCACCTCGGTCAGCCGGATGACGATATCATCGCGGAACCCCCACCAGGGCACGCGGGCGACCGCTTCGATCCGGCCGGCATCGGCATCGCTGGCAATGATCTCCCACCCCTTGCAGGCGGCCAGCGCCAATCGGAACGCCTTGTCGCGCGGCAGCGGCAGATCAAGCGGGCGGATCTGCGGATAGGCGCGGGACTGTTCGGGGGCAAAGGCCGGGTTGTATTCGGGCGGATTGGCATCGGCCCCGCGCCGATCGGCGGTGAGGGCAACGAACTCCGGCGGGTTGGCGGTGTCGGTGCTGATATCGTTGATTACCGGCTTGTCGGCCGCCATCAGCACGATGGCCATGGGAATGGTCGCCGCCGCAATGCCGGCCGCAGCGGCAATCACGGTGACAACCCCGCCACGGCGACGGATCAGGCGGGCGAGGCAGAACAGGCCGCCAATGCCGGCCGGCACGGCCGCGCCGGCAAACAGGCCAAGGGCCGCCTGCCAGTTGACCAGGCCAAAGTTGAGCAGCGGCCCGGCGAGCAGCACCAGCAGCGCCGCGGCCAGCGTGGCCCGGGCCATGCGGGGGCCCAGCGGCGCGCGGGCGCTCACCCGCGCTTCACCCCGCCGGGGATGTGATAGCGGGTGAATTCATAGGGTTCGGCCAGTGCAGCCGCTGTCCATTCCTGCAGGAACGGATGCGCCAGCACCCGATCCACATAGGCCCGGGCGGTGGCGCTGACCGGCAAATGATAGGTGTCGATGCGGGTGCAGACCGGGGCAAACATGATGTCGGCCGCGCCGAACCGGCCAAACAGCCAGGGCTCGCCAGTCTCTGCCCCAAAGCGGCCAAGCGCCTCTTCCCACAGGGTTTCAATCCGGCGCACGTCGGCCATGATCTCGGCCGTGGGCGCGAAATCGGGATAATGATGCTGCAGATCCATCGGGCAACCGGCCCGCAACGGGGCAAAGCCGGAATGCATCTCTGCACAGATGGCATAGGCCAGCATGCGGGCCGGCGCATCGCGTGGCCAGAAGCGGTCATGCCCGGCCTTGTCGGCCAGATGCAGCAGGATTGCCATCGAATCCCACACCGGCTCGCCATGATCCCACAGCACCGGCACCTTGCCCGACGGCATGTCGGTCTTGGCTTCGCCGCTGATCCAGGCCGGCGAATCCATCACCCGCAGCTCGGTCTCGAACGGCAGCAGGCTCTGTTTGGCGGCCAGCCAGCCGCGCAGCGACCAGCTGCTGTAGGTGCGGTTGCCGATGATGATCTTCATGTGGTGCGACCCGTGGCTGAAACGGCGGCGAGCATCGCGCAATCGCGCCGGCCTTGCAACGCTGTCGCCTTCATGCTTTGCCTGTGGACCATGAACGACTTGCCGCTGGTCATGGTGCTGAACGGGCCCAACCTCAACCTCCTGGGCAGCCGGGAACCCCATATCTATGGCCAGGATACGCTGGACGATATCGCCGCCCGGCTGGAAGACCAGGCGCAGGGCCTGGGGTTGATGGTCGATATCCGCCAGTCCAACCACGAGGGCCATCTCGTCGATTGGCTGCACGAGGCGGGTGCCCGCGGCGCGCTGGCCGTCATCCTCAACGCCGGGGCCTTCACCCACACCAGCATCGCCATCCATGATGCCATCAAGGGCATCACGGTTCCGGTGATCGAGGTGCATCTGTCGAACCCGCATGCCCGGGAAGAGTTCCGGCATGTCAGCTTTGTCGCCAGGGCGGCAAAGGGCAGTATTTCGGGCTTTGGTGCCGCATCCTATGCCCTCGCGCTGGACGCGGCCGCTGCTTTGCGGCATTGAGCCGGACTTTCGAGGGGCAATTTACGGGATCGTCATGGCAGACTCCAAGGGAATCGTGGTTGATACCGGGCTGGTGCGCGAGCTGGCCGAACTGCTGGATTCGACCAATCTCACCGAAATAGAGGTGAAGGATGGCGAGCGGGTGATCCGTGTGGCGCGCACCGCTGCCGCCGTGACCATGGCCGCTGCCGCCCCCGCCTATGCACCGGCCCCGCCCGCTGGTGGCTGGCCGGCCCCGCCGCCGGCGGCCGCTGCTCCGGCTGCCGCCGCGCCGGCCGGCGATGGCGACATCAAGAATCATCCGGGCTTGGTGAAGTCGCCGATCGTCGGCACCGCCTATCTCACCCCGGAACCGGGTGCGCCGCCGTTCATTTCCGAAGGCGCCACCGTGAAGGCCGGCGACACGCTGCTGATCATCGAGGCGATGAAGGTGATGAACCCGATCGCAGCGCCCAAGGGCGGTGTGATCAAGTCCATCCTGGTGAACAGCGAGCAGCCGGTGGAATATGACCAGCCGCTCGTGATCATCGAGTAAGCGTGGCGATGTTCAAGAAGGTTCTGATCGCCAACCGCGGCGAAATCGCGCTGCGCGTGCACCGCGCCTGCCGCGAAATGGGCATCCGCACTGTGGCCGTGCACAGCACTGCCGATGCCGATGCCATGCATGTGCGCTTGGCGGACGAGGCGATCTGTATCGGTCCGCCCTCGGCGACGGACAGCTATCTGAACATCCCGGCGATCATTTCGGCAGCCGAGATCGCCCAGGCCGATGCCATCCACCCCGGCTATGGCTTCCTGAGCGAGAATGCCCGCTTTGCCGAGATCGTGCAGGAGCATCGCATCACCTGGATCGGGCCTGATCCCGAACATATCCGCAAGATGGGTGACAAGGTGGAGGCCAAGCGCACCGCCGCTGCCCTGGGCCTGCCATTGGTGCCGGGTTCGGATGGGCCGATCAACAGTGTCGAAGAGGCCCTCGAAGTCGCGGAAAAAATTGGCTATCCGGTGCTGGTCAAGGCCGCATCGGGTGGCGGTGGCCGCGGCATGAAGGTGATCCCGGATGCCGCCAGCCTGCCCTCGCTGGTCAGCCAGGCCAAAAGCGAGGCCAAGGCCGCCTTTGGCGACGACACCGTCTATATCGAAAAATATCTGTCGGAACCGCGCCACATCGAATTCCAGATCTTTGGCGATGGCCAGGGCGGTGCGGTGCACATGGGCGAGCGCGACTGTTCGCTGCAGCGCCGCCACCAGAAGGTGCTGGAAGAGGCGCCGTCACCGGTTCTGAGCGCTGCCGAGCGCGCGCGGATGGGCGAAGTGGTGCGCCAGGCGATCGCCAAGCTGAAGTATCGCGGCGCCGGTACCATTGAATTTCTTTGGGAAAATGGCGAATTCTTCTTCATCGAGATGAACACCCGCCTGCAGGTGGAACATCCGGTGTCGGAAGCCATCACCGGCCTTGATCTGGTGCGCGAGCAGATTCGTGTCGCTGCCGGCCTGCCACTGTCGGTCACACAGGACGACATTCATTTTGAAGGCCATGCCATCGAATGCCGCATCAATGCCGAGGATCCGGCCTCGTTCGCGCCATCGCCCGGCCGCGTCACCGATTTCCATCAGCCCGGCGGCCTGCATGTGCGTGTGGATTCAGCACTTTATGACGGCTACCGCATCCCGCCTTATTATGATTCGTTGATCGCCAAGCTGATCGTTTATGGCGCGAACCGCGATGAATGCCTGATGCGGTTGCGCCGGGCGCTGGAAGAATTCGTCATCCACGGGCCGAAGACCACCATTCCGCTGCACCAGGCCCTGATCGAGGACTCGGATTTCCAGAAGGGTGATTATTCGATCAAGTGGCTGGAACGCTGGCTGGCGGCCAAGGCGGAAGCGGCCAAGAGTTAGGCCCGCTCGCGTCCACAGTGAATTGCGGTGCCACACCCGGCCTTGGCGGGGGTGTGCGCTGTTGTGTGTTCCGTCCTGATCACAATCGCCCCCAGCGCCGTCTTGAAGCGGATGCGCCAGTTTCTGATCGCACGATTCGGCCAAATCACCCCCCGAAAAAATCCTCTTGTGGCCGAAATCCGGTCCTGACAGGGCCTTGAATCCAGGCAATTGTGAAGTTGACAAAGTTGACACATCGGCCGGGGACAGCAATTGAAATCGTGTCACATTGGCAGCCAATGTGACAGTTGGCCGGGATGCCGATTTTACAATTGAGACAGAGCGTTGATCAGGAAGCATGACAGATCGTGCGCGTGTAGGACAGGCCTTGCTGGCGGTGCCCGGATTGCCGCTGGAAATTGCCGGGTGAACTGGGCATGGGAACAGCATGAGCCGCTCACTTGTTCATCGGCTTGACCCGGACATGCTGCTGCGCGCCTATGCCAGCGGCATTTTTCCGATGGCGGAGCGGGCCGACAGCAGCGATGTGTTCTGGGTGGAGCCACGGCGGCGGGGTATCTTGCCACTGGATGGCTTCCACTTGCCGCGCAGCCTGGCCAAGGTCTTGAAGCAGCAGCGGTTCCGCTTCACCGTGGATCAGGCCTTTGGCGATGTGCTGGCCGGTTGTGCCGAGCCGGTGCCGGGACGCAGCGAGACCTGGATCAACCCATTGATTCATGATGCCTATCTGGCCCTGCACGAGCGCGGCCAGGCGCACAGCGTGGAGGCGTGGACGGCCGATGGCGAACTGGCGGGCGGGCTTTATGGCGTGCGGCTGGGCCGGGCCTTCTTTGGCGAATCGATGTTCACCCGGGTCAGGGATGCCAGCAAGGCCTGTCTGGCGGCGTTGGTGGTGCGGTTGCGGCTGGGTGGGTTTGTGCTGCTGGACACCCAGTTTCTGACCGAGCATCTGGCCGGGTTTGGCGCGATCGAGATTCCGGCGAAGGATTACCGGGCCAGGCTGGCGGCGGCGCTGGTGGGTTCGGGTGATTTTTTCGTGGATGATGAAGGGCTTGGGCCCAAGGCGGGGCCGTCGGGGAATCGCATCGTACAGCTTTTGAGCCAGACATCGTAGCGCGGGTGTTCCATGACGCTGAGGCTGGGGCTTTCGGCGTAGAGCCAGCCTGAGAACACCCGGCGCAGCGGCGAATTGCCCAGTTTTTCATCAACTTGCAGGAAGGCGCCGGAGAGTTTCGGGCGTTCCCACGGCGGTGTCGTCTCGCAGGTGCGCGCCGTGATGCGGATGCCGGCGAATTCGACATATTGGCCGGGTTTGAGGGTGAAGCTGCGGCTTTGGCCGGTGCGTTTCGACAGCGCGCCGATCACCAGAACCCGGTCTTTCACCGGGGTGACCGTGGCAATTTTCGGGGCATTGGTGGCAGCATCTGGCAGCGCCGGTGGCCGCGCGGCCGCATCCGGTGCCCGCGCATCGGGCGCCTGTGCCCGCAGCGGGGCGCAGGCCAGCAGCGCCAGCAAGATTGCCTTATTTGGCCGGCGCATCGCCGCCTGACCGGTTCACCACGCTGCCGATCAGGCCCATCAGATCCGGCGCGCCGGAGGTTTCGACAATCTCGTCACCGGCCTTGAGCATGGCGGTGTCGCCGCCCGGCGTGAGGGCGACATAATTGCCGCCGAGCAGCCCTTCCGACGTGATCGCCGCCGATGAATCGATCGGCAGCTTGAGGCCGCGATCAACCGACAGGCGCAGCACCGCCTGATAGCTGCCCGGATCAAGTTCCAGGCCCACCACCTTGCCTACCTTCACCCCGGCCACCTTGATATCGGTGCCCAGCGACACGCCGGCAATATTGGGAAAGCGCGCCACCAGCACGGTGCCGTCATTGCCTTCGCCAGCGCCAGTGCGGGCCCAGGCATAGGTGACGAAGCCGGCCGCCATCACCACGACCAGCAGGCCGATGATGGCTTCGAGCAGATTGTCTTTCAGGGTGCCGGCCATTTTCCGCCCGATCAGGCGTCGGGCGACCAGGCGCGATAATCGCCGGTGGCGGCGGCGCGGGTGCCGCCGGCGGCGAGTGCGCCGCGTGGGGAATGGGCCAGTGCCGTGCCGGTGGCGGTCGGCGTCCACGGCCGTTCCCAGGCGCGGGTCACCAGCGGCTTTTCCGATGGCGGCGCATCGACCGTGCGGTGGATCCACAAATGCCATTCCGGCGGGATGCGGGTGGCTTCGGGTTCGCCGTTGTAGATCACCCAGCGGCGTTCCCCGGCGCCGCTGCCGGAGCGGTAATAGATATTGCCCTGATCATCGCGGCCCACCTCGATCCCGTGGCGGGCGGTGAACAGGCGGGTGGTGATGCCGGGGCCATTCCACCAGGTGAAGATCATCTTGAGCACGGACATGTCGGACACTTCCTTCGCGTCTGCACAAAACACATTTTGCCGCACCCATGCAACCCCGGCGACTTCCCTTATGGGCGAAAGCGGAAAAACGGGGTAACGCCCACAGCCATGATCCGGGTCCATGTGGTGGCCGCCGCGTGAACCGCGCGCTCACCTTCATCTTTGTCACCGTGCTGATCGATGCCATCGGCTTTGGCGTCGTCATCCCGGTGTTTCCGCAGCTGATCGTGCGGCTTTCGGGCCAGCCGCTGGCCACCACGGCCGAAGTGTCGGGCTGGATCGCCTTCATGTATGCCAGCATCCAGTTCGTGATGGGGCCGGTGATCGGCGGCCTGTCGGACCGCTTTGGCCGCCGCCCGGTGTTGCTGGCCAGCCTGGCGGCCTTTGCCGCCGATTATGTGGTGATGGCCTTTGCCCCCACCCTGTGGTGGCTGGTGGCGGCGCGCGTGGTGGCCGGCATCACCGGGGCGACCTTCCCCACCGCCTATGCCTATATCGCCGATGTCACCCCGCCCGAAAAGCGCGGGGCCAATTTCGGCGTTATCGGCATGGCCTTTGGCTTTGGCTTCATCATCGGGCCGGCGCTGGGCGGCTTTGTCGCCCGCTATGGCGAGGCGGTGCCCTTCCTGGTGTCGGCCGGGCTGGCGGCGGCCAATTTCCTTTATGGTCTGATCGTGCTGCCCGAATCGCTGCCGCCGGAAAAGCGCCGCGCCTTCGAATGGCGGCGCGCCAATCCGGTGGGGGCGTTGCTGCGGCTGAAATCGGCGCATCCGGTGGTGCTGATGCTGGCCGCGACCGTGTTCGTGTGGACGCTGTCGTACCAGTCACTTTACTCGATCTGGTCCTACCACGGGCAGCTTCGTTATGGCTGGAATGCCGAGCAGGTGGGCTGGAGCCTGGCGGCGGTGGGCGTCACCGGCGCCATCGTGCAGGGTTTCCTGGGCCGCCGGCTGATCCCGCGCTTTGGCCAGCGCCGCATCATCGCGGTGGGCATCGTGTCGGCCGTGGCCGGTTATTCCACCTATGCCATGGCTGATGCCGGCTGGATGGTTTACCTTGGGATCGCGGTTTCGGCCTGCCAGGGCCTGGTGTTCCCCTGCCTGCAGGGCCTGATGTCGACCGAAATGCCGCCATCGGAGCAGGGCGAGCTGCAGGGGGCCGTGGCCTCCATCCAGAGCCTTTCAGCCATCATCGGCCCGCCGTTGATGACGACGGTGTTCGCGCGCTTTTCCGCAGATGGCGCGCCGGTGCATGCGCCGGGGGCGCCCTTTGTGGTGTCGCTGTTCTTCGTCGGGCTGACGGCGCTGCTGTTCCTGCGGGTGCAGGGGGTGAGCCGGGCGGTGCCGGCGGCGTAAGAGGCATGTGATCCTCCCCCTCTGGGGGAGGTGCCGAGCATGGCGAGGCGGAGGGGGCGGAAGGGCCGTGACCCCGAAACGCGCGCCCCTCCGTCAGCCTGCGGCTGCCACCTCCCCCAGAGGGGGAGGATCTGGTCAGGCCGGGCGGCGGTTGCGGGCCTGGAACCAGGGGATCATCCGCGCGATTGCGTCTTCCACCAGCGGCGTGTCCACAGCGAAGCTGAAGCGCAGGAAGTGCCCGCCATCGACCGGATCGAAATCGATGCCGGGGGCGGTGGCGACGCCGGTGTCGAGCAGCAGCTGGCGGGCAAAGTCCATCACATCATCGGTGAGGTGGCGGACATCGGCCCAGATATAGAAGGCGCCATCGGGCGGTGCGATCTGCGTCAGCCCCATGGCCGGCAGCGCCGCCAGCATCAGATCGCGGTTGCGGGCATAGCGGGCGATATGGGCTTCGAGCTCGTCGACACAGTCCATGGCGACAAGGCCGGCATGTTGCGACAGGCTGGGCGCGGTGAGGAAAAGATTGCCCATGCGGGCGCGCGCCGCGCCCAGCAGATCGTCAGGCGCGACCAGCCAGCCGAGCCGCCAGCCCACCATCGAGAAATATTTGGAGAAGCTGTTCACCACCAGCGCATTGGGCGCGAATTCCAGCGCGCTCGCCACCGGGCCGACGAAGGACAGGCCGTGGTAAATCTCGTCCGAGATGATGCGGATGCCGCGGGTCGCGCAGACGGCGGCGATGGCGGCCAGTTCGTCGCGGGCGATCACCGTGCCGGTGGGGTTGGCCGGGCTGGCGATGATGACCCCGGCCGGCGCCGGATCGAGCGCCGCCAGGTGCGCTGCGGTGAGCTGGTAGCGGCTTTCCGGCCCGCAGGCGATTTCGAGCGGCACCATCGACAGCGCCAGCACATTGTTGCGATAGGCGACATAGCCGGGCCGGGCCATGGCGATCACATCGCCGGGCCGGAAGGCCGCGGTGAGCGCCATCACCAGCGCCGGGGAGGCGCCGCAGCTGAGGATGATGCGTTCGGGGTTGATGCCGAGCCCGTGGCGATCCTGATAGAGTTTGGCGATGCGGGCTTTCAGGGCATCGGATTCCCAATAGCTGCCGGGATCGCTGGTCAGCACGGCCTGGACGCGGGCGATGGCGGCGGCCGGTGCGCCGGTGGAGGGCTGGCCGAATTCCATGTGGATGATGCTGCGCCCCTGCCCTTCCAGATCACGGGCCAGGCGCGAGATGCTGATGGCGTGGAAGGGCTGGACGGGATCGGGGTGGTTCATGGTGGGAGGGCTTAGCGGCTTTTGCGCGGCGTTGCACCTGGCCCGAGCGGCTGGCACAAGACGAAGATGACGTTCAGGTGGTTCCTGCTGTTCCTGCTGCTGCTGCCGAACCCATTGCGCGCGGCAGGGCCGGTGCCAGTCGCGGTGGCGGCGGCGGCCGATCTGCGGCTGGTGCTGCCGCCAATGGTGACCGCCCTGCAGGCGAGGACCGGTGCGACCTATCGGCTGAGCTTTGGATCATCCGGCCAGATGGTGCAGCAGGCGATCAATGGCGCGCCGTTCCAGCTGCTGCTGCTGGCCGACCATGCGCTGGCGCAGCGGCTGGCCGATGCCGTGCCGGGGGTGGAGCGCCGCGCCTATGCGCTGGGCCGGCTGGCGCTGGTGGTGCCGCCGGGCAGCGCGATCCGCGATCTGGGCAGCCTGAAGGCGGCGATTGCCGCACGGCAGGTGAAGCATCTGGCCATCGCCAATCCGGCCCACGCCCCCTATGGCGCGGCGGCGCAGGCGGTGTTGCGCAAGGCCGGCATCGGGCATGCGCCGCTGGTGCTGGGAGACAATGTCGCCCAGGCGCTGACCTTTGTGACCAGCGGGGCGGCCGATGCCGGCATTGTGGCGCTGCCGCTGGCGCGCGCTTCAGGCGGGGTCACCGTGCTGCCGATCAGCCCCGGCCTGCATCCGCCGTTGTTGCAGACGCTGGTGATCATGCCGGGCGCATCGCCGGCGGCGCGGGCGCTGGCCGATGCCGTGACCGGGCCGGGGGGGCAGGCGGCGCTGAAAGCGGCTGGTTTTGGCACGCCATGACGGGCGATGATCTGGCGGCGCTGCGGCTGAGCCTGGGGCTGGGGCTGGCGACGGTGGCGGCGCTGCTGCCGCTGGCGCTGCTGCTCGGCCGCTGGCTGGGCACCACCCATTGGCGCGGGCGGCCCTTGGTTGAGGCGCTGCTGATCCTGCCACTGCTGTTGCCGCCCACCGTGCTGGGGCTGGCGCTGCTGATCGGGCTGGGGCCGGAAACGGCGCCGGGCCGGGCCTGGGCGGCGCTGACCGGCGGGCGGCTGGTGTTCAGCTTTGCCGGCATTTGGGCAGCAAGCGTGATCGTCAACCTGCCGCTGGCGGTGCAGCCGGCGGCGCAGGCCTTTCGCGCCATCGGGCCGGCGGTGCGCGGCGCGGCGGCGAGTTGTGGCCTGTCCCCCTTGCGGGCTTTTGGCCTGGTGGAGCTGCCGCTGGCCTGGCCGGGGCTGGCGACCGGCGCGGTGCTGGCCTTTGCCCACACGCTGGGCGAATTTGGCGTGGTGCTGATGGTGGGCGGCGCCATTCCGGGCGAGACGGCGACGCTGAGCCTCGCCATTTATGATCGGGTGCAGGCGTTTGACATGGGCGGCGCGGTGCGGCTGGCGCTGCTGCTGGCCGCGATCAGCCTTGTGGCCATCCTGATGCTGTTCCTGCTGGGCAGACGCCGTGGCTGAAGGGTTGCGCCTTGCCCTGACGCGCGCCGGGCCGATGGCGGTGGCGGCCACGCTGGCGGTGGCGCCGGGGCAGACGCTGGCGCTGGTCGGGCCATCGGGGGCCGGCAAATCCACGCTGTTGCAGGCGATTGCCGGGCTGGTGCCGGCCAGCGGCACGGTGCTGGTGGCGGGGCAGGACTGGCAGCAATTGCCGGCGTGGCGGCGCCGGGTGGGGCTGGTGATCCAGGGCGGCGGGCTGTTCCCGCACCTGGATGCGCTGGCCAATGTGATGATCGCGCAAGACCGGCGTGATGAAGCTGCGGCGCGCGCCCTGCTGGCGGCGATGCAGCTGGAGGGCGCGGTGCTGGACCGGCGGCCGGCGCAGCTTTCGGGTGGGGAGCAGATGCGGGTGGCGCTGGCGCGGGCGCTGGCCCGGGCGCCCGACCTGCTGCTGCTGGATGAGCCCTTTGCCGCCGTGGACCCGCCGGTGCGCCGCGCGCTGCTGCGGCTGGTCGCCGATGTGCGGGCGCGGACGGCGGCGCCGATGATCATCGTGACGCATGATCTGGCCGAGGCGGCCGCCATCGCCGACACGGCCGCGTTCATGGTGGATGGCGCCATCGTGGAACAGGGGCCGGCGGCGGCGCTGCTGGCCGACGCGGGCAGCCGGATCAGCCGCTGGTTGGCCGGATAACATTACATAAATGACAGAAATTGCAGTATTTTTGTCACACTTGGCGGCAAACTGATCAAATTGGGGGGCGTGGTGCATTCGCCCCGTTGTTCGCATCTGCAGCAGGCATAGACTCTTCCCCAGCCTGCCGGGGGGCAGGCCAAGAATAGGGGAACAATGATGAAGCACATGAAGGAAACGGCGCTTGGCTGTGTGCTGCTGGCAGGCACGGCGCTGGCCGGCGTGCTGGCGGCCTCTCCCGCCATGGCCCAGGCCGCCGCGCCCGCTGCCGCTGCCGAGGACAAGGCCGACAAGGATGATGGCATGATCCTGGTGATCGGCACCCGCCGCACCGATCGGTCGATCCTGGATTCGGCGTCGCCGGTCGATGTGGTGAGCGCGGCCGATCTGGCGACACAGCCGGCATCCAACATTCTGGATGTGATCAAGAATCTCGTGCCGTCCTTCTATGTCGGTTCCAACGCCATTGCCGATGCCTCCACCTTCGTGCGCGCCCCGTCGCTGCGCGGCCTGTCGGCCGATGAGGTGCTGGTGATGATGAACGGCAAGCGTCTGGTGCGTTCGGCGCTGGTGCAGGTGTTCACCGGCGGTGACACGGCCTTGAGCTTTGGTTCGCAGGGCGCCGACATTTCGACCATTCCCAGCCTGGGCATCGGCAATCTGCAGATCCTGCGCGATGGTGCGACGGCGCAATATGGTTCCGACGCCATTGCCGGCGTGATGAACTATGGCCTGCGCGAGGATGCTGGCCTGGAAGTGGTGGCGCGCTATGGCCTGACCCACCGCGGCGACGGCGAGAATTGGCAGATCGCCGCCAATGCCGGGGTGAAGCTGGGCGATCGCGGCTTCATCAACCTGACCGGCGAATATAATGACGAACAGGGCACGGTGCGCAACGCCACGCGCCCGATCGCGCTGGTGTTTGCCAACCAGAACCCGGGCCTGGCCAGCCAGATCCCGAACTTCCCCGGTCCGGCGCAGATTTACGGCACCTCGCCGGGGTATAGCTATCGCTTCCTGCTCAACAGCGCCTATGAGCTGTCGGACGCGGCGAAGCTGTATCTGATGGGCAATTATTCCCATCTGAAGGCAGACCAGAGCTTCAACTATCGCTCGCCCATCGGCGGCACGCTGGGCCTGGTGGGTGGCGGCACCGCCAACATCAACCCCAACGCTGCCTTTGCCACGCCGATCTATCTCACGCGCTGCCCGGCGAACGCCGCAGCGCTGGGCTGCCCGTCGTCGGGCTTTGTGCTCGACAACAATGTCTATCGCTTCTCCACCCTGTATCCGGCCGGCTTCACGCCGCGCTTTGTCGGGGAAACCGATCAGCTGTGGGGCGTCCTTGGCATCAAGGGCAAGCTGGAAAGCGGCTTCACCTATGATGTGTCGGGCACGCTGGCGCGCAACCAGCTTGACCTGTCGATGTATGGCTCCTTGAGCCCGTCGTTCGGTTCGCAGACGCAAACCAGCTTCGAATTCGGCAAGCTGATCCAGGAAGAGGTGAACTTCAACGCCGATTTCACCTATCCGATCGAAGCCGGGCTGGCATCGCCGATCACCCTGTCGGCCGGGGCGGAGTTCCGCCGCGAAAGCTACACCCAGACGGAAGGCGATCTGCAATCCTATGCCGGCGGGCCGTTTGCGGTGCAGAATCTGTTCGCGCTGCAGGGCAATGGCACCTATCTTCCGGCCGGGCAGGTGACGAAGCCGCCGGGCGCTTCGGGCTATGGCGGCACCAGCCCGACCTTTGCCGGCACCCGCAGCCAGCAGAGCTATGCCATTTATGGCGGGCTTGAAACCGATGTGACCGACGCGCTGAGCCTGGGTGCGATGGGCCGCTTCGAACATTACAACACGTTCGGCAGCGCCTTTGTGGGCAAGGGCAATTTCCTGTGGAAGGCCAGTGATGTGGTCTCGCTGCGCGGCACCGCCGGCACCGGCTTCCACGCGCCGTCGCCGGGCCAGAACAACACGGCCATCCTCACCACCACCTTCGTGGGCGGCGATCAGGTGCAGGTTGGCACCTATCCGGTCACCAGCAGCATCGCGCAATTCTATGGCGCCAGCTCGCTGCGGCCGGAACGGTCCACCAACTTTGGCGCCGGCATCGTGCTGCAGCCCAGCGACAGCCTGAACTTCACCATCGACGTGTACAGCGTGAAGGTGAAGAACCGCATCGGCATCAGCCAGAACTTCAACGTGACGGCGGCCAACATCGCGGCGCTGCCAGCGCTGGCGGCGGTGGGCGTCGGCGGCGCGGTGAATTATTTCACCAACGCCTTTGATACCCGCACCCGCGGTGTCGATCTGGTCGGCACCTGGCGCGGCGAGGTTGTGGGCGGCAAGACCACGGCAACCCTGGCCTACAGCTACAACAAGTCGGTCGTGACCCGGCGTGATCCGGCCATCATCTCGGATGCGCTGGTGACCAACATCGGCAATCTGGCGCCCAACCATCGCGCCAACCTGACGGTGAACTGGGCCAACAATGGCTGGGCGGTGACTGTGCGCGAGGCCTATTATGGCGCCTGGCGCGAAGAGGTGGGCTATCCGGGCCAGCGGTTCGGCGCCAAGTTCACCACCGATATCGACGTGTCCTACACGTTCGCCGATCATTACACGCTGTCGGTGGGCGCCATCAACGCGTTCAGCGCCTATCCGGACCGGGTGGCCAATTCGCCCGACAACCGGATCTTCCAGCTGACCAACAGCCTGGCCGATGGCCAGATCTATCCCAACGTCGGCGGCCCGTTCGGATTCAACGGCGGTTTCTACTATGCCCGTCTGCGCGTGAAATATTGATCGCAGCAACCACAGGCGAAGGAAGAGGGGGCATCGCTGCCCCCTCTTTTTTTGTGCGGTCATCCGTGCCAACTTGTCCGGACAAATCGGGAGGCAGGCATGATCGACCGGCGGCAGGTGATGACAGGCGCGGCAGCGCTGCTGGCGGCCGGTGCGGCGGCCAGCAGGGCGCGGGCACAGGCGGCCATCGATGATGTGCTGGTGCTGGGTGCCGGCCTGTCCGGCCTCAACGCCGCCCTGTTGCTGGAAGAGGCGGGGGCCCGCGTGCGGGTGCTGGAAGCGCGCAGCCGGGTGGGCGGCCGGGTGCACAGCCTGACCGATCTGCCCGGCAGTCCCGAAGCGGGCGGCAGCATCGTCGGATCAGGCTATGCACGCTTTCTTGATCGTGCGCAGCGGCTGGGCGTGGTGGTGGAGCCGGCCCGCCCGCGCGCCGACAGCGCCGGCGCCATGGGCATCAGCCTGTTGGGCCAGACCATCCGTGCGGAGGCCTGGGCCAGCCACGCCGCCAACCCGTTCAGCGATCCGCGCCTGGAGGCCTTGCCGCCCTATGCGGTGGGGGCGGCGGCGCTGCGGGCGCTCAGCCCGTTCCAGTCGCTGGATGATTGGCGCAGCCCCGCCTTTGCCGGCCAGGATGTTTCGGTGGCCGAACTGCTGCTGGCCAAGGGCTGGACACCGGATCAGTTGCGCCTGGGGTTCGGCATCAACCCCGGCTATGGCAACAGCGCCCATGATCTTTCGGTGCTGATGCACTGGCATATCGCCGAAAATCTGAAGGTGATGACGGCGCAGCCCGGCGCCGCCGCCCTGCATGTGAAGGGCGGCAACATGGGCCTGCCCCAAGCCATGGCAAAGGCCCTGAAGGGCCCGCTGCAAACCGGCCTGCCAGTCGTGGCAGTGGAACATGATGCGGCCGGCGTGGTGGCGATCACCGCCGATGGCCGGCGCATCGCCGCCCGGCACCTGATCTGCACCCTGCCCGCTTCGGCCCTGCGGCTGATCGATTTTGCCCCTGCCCTGCCGCCGCTGCAGCAACGTGCGGTGGACAGCATCGAGTACAACCGCACCTTCCTCGTCTATTTCGAGGTGCAGCGCCCGTTCTGGGAAGCGGACGGCCTGCCGCCGGCGCTGTGGACCGACACGCTGGCGGGCCGGCTGGTGCTGACCGGCGATCCCGCCGCGCCGCCAACCCTGCTGGCCTATGTCAACGGTTTTGCGGCCGACCGGCTGGACCGCATGGAACCAGCGGCCGCGATTGCGGCGGTGCAGGCCGATATCGAGCGGCTGCGCCCGTCGGCCAGGGGCGCCATCCGCGCGGTCCGCCATGTCAGCTGGCAGCGCGATCCCTTTGCCGGCGGCGCCTATGTCAGCTGGAAGCCGGGCCAGATCCGCGCCGGGCTGGCGGCGGCCTTTGATCAGCCCATCGGCCGCATCGTCTTTGCCGGCGAGCACACGGCGCAGCTGGCGCGCGGCATGGAGGGCGCGCTGGAATCGGGCGAACGCGCCGCGCTGCAGGTGATGGAGCTTCTATAGCAGCGCCGCCAGCACGGCATAGCGCCCGGCCTTGGCGATGCTGACCAGAGCCACGAACCGCCCCAGCGGCGTGCGGGCGGCGCCGGCCAGAACGGTGAAGCCATCGCCGATGATCGGCAGCCAGCTGAGCAGCAGGCTCCACACCCCCCAGCGATTGAATAGGGCGGCGCTGCGGTCCCAGCCCGCCGCCGACAACGGGAACCAGCGGCGGTGGCGGAAGCGATCGGCCGAGCGGCCGAGGCCATAGTTGAGCAGCGCGCCGGCGATATTGCCCAGGCTGGCGACCAGCACCAGCAGCGCGGCTGGCTGGCGGCCGGCGATCAGCAGGGCGGCCAGCACCGCTTCGGATTGGGCGGGCAGGATGGAGCCGGCCAGAAACGCGCTGGCAAACAGGCCGGCCAATGCCGCCGTATCGGCAGCCGACGAAATCAATCGGGCTGGCTGACGGCAGCCGACGCCGGGGTTGGCGCGCTGGTGAGCGTGTGGAAGCCGATGGCGGCCGCATAGGTTTCGCGCACGCCGCCGGCATCACGTTCGGCAACATGGACGGTGCCAAAGGGCGTTTTTGCGGCCTTCAGGGCCCAGCCGGGCCCGGCCAGCACGGCGTTGACCGCCTTGAACACCGCATCCACTTCCCGGCGCGGCGGGGCGGCGGCGCTGGCCGGCAGCTTCAGCTCGCACTGGAATTTGAACAGGCGGCCATCCGGCCGGCGTTCCTCGTCCAGCCACAGGAACAGCAATGGCGGCTGCTGCTCGTCACCAGCGGGGTGCAGCGCCCATTCGCTGTGTAGGCCCTGCCAGTCGTTGGCGGCGCCGCTGGTCCGGCGCCTGGCCGGCCGTTCCCGGAAGCCCTGCGCCTGGGCGGCGGCGGCCAGTGCGCTGGCGGCCGGATCGGGACCACGGCAGATGGCGGCAAAGATTTGCGCCAACTGCGTGGCGCGCGCCGTTGCCTCGGCAGGCCGCAGCGGTTGTGGCCGCGCCGGCTGGGCAGCAACTGGCGCGGTCACAAGCAGGGCGGCAAGAAGAGGACGCATCATCGCGGCACCGTTATGGGCTGGCCCAGCGGCATGCGGCCGAGCCGGTGCTGGCCGGCATCGGCAAGATAGGCATCGATCAGACCATCGCGGCGCTGTTCGGCAACAAAGCTGGGGCCGGCGGGCGTTTCGATGCTGCGCAGCGGCCAGTCGCGCGGGCCGATGATCGGCAACAGGGTTTTCAGCACGGCCTCCACCTCGCGCCGGGGCGGGGCGGTGGCACTGGCTGGCAGCGTCACGTCGCACCGCCAATCGGACAGGCTGCCATCGGCGCGGCGACTTTCTTCGAGCAGGGCGGTCAGCAGCGGCGGCCGATCGGCAGGCCCCGGCAGAACCAACGTTTCCAGACGCCGCCGCCCACCCGCCCAGTTGGCGCTGTTGATCGACAAGTCCGGACGCAGGACAAAGCCCAGCGCAACAGCGCGGGCCAGGGCGGCGGGCAGCGCCATGTCGGGCCCGGCGCAAATGGCCATGAAGGCATGGCCGAGGCGGGTGGCGCCCGCCGTCACGGCGGAATCAATCACAGCTGCATCGGCCGCGCCGGCAGGCAGAAGGAGAGCAAGGGCGATGAACAGGCGGCGCATGCGGGCCTGTTTGCCATGTCAGGCCGGATGCTGCCAGCGTTCGCGCTTGCGATAGAGGGTGGAAGGGCTGACGCCGAGCACGCGGGCGGCGGCGGGCAGGCTGCCGTTTTCGGTGTCGATGGCGGCTTCGATCACCAGCCGCTCGATCTCGTCCAGCGTCAGGCCCTTCAGGGCCTGCAGGGCCGAGAGGAGATCATCGCGCGGCGGCTGCGGCGCGGCGAGCGGCGCGCCGCCGGCGGCGGTTGCTGCCCCCAGCGCGAAGGCGGAGGCCGGCAGGCCCGGCCCGGCGTTGAGCACGGCGGCGCGGCGCATGACATTCTGCAGTTCGCGCACATTGCCCGGCCAGCTGTGGCCTTCCAGTTGCGCCAGCTGCGCGGTGCCGAGCGGATCGAACTGCTTGCCCTCTTCCCGGGCGAACCGGTCGAGAAAGGCCTGGGCCAGTTCGCGCACATCGCCCGGCCGCTCCCGCAGGGGCGGCATGTGCATCGGCACGACGGCGAGGCGATAGAAGAGATCGCCGCGGAAACGGCCTTCGGCAACTTCGCGTTCGGGATCGCGGTTGGTGGCGCAGACGATACGCACGTCCACCTCTTCCACCCGGTTGGAGCCGACGCGCTCCACCGTTCCGGTTTGCAGGAAACGCAGCAGCTTCACCTGCAGCGGCAGCGCCATTTCGCAGATTTCATCGAGGAACAACGTGCCCTTGTGGGCGGCCTGCACGGCGCCGATGCGATCGGTGATGGCGCCGGTGAAGCTGCCCTTCAGATGGCCGAACAGTTCGGATTCGAGCAGATTTTCCGGGATGGCGCCGCAGTTGATGGCGATGAACGGGCCATTGGCGCGGCCCGAGGCGCCATGGATGGCTTCGGCACAGACTTCCTTGCCGGTGCCGCTTTCGCCGGTGATGAACACGGTGGCGCGGCTGGCGGCGACGCAATCGATCAGGCGATAGACCTCCTGCATCGGGGCCGAGCCGCCGATGAACAGGCCGGGGCGCGGCTTGCTGCGCTGGCGCGGCGCGCTGGCGGCGGCAGCCGGCGCTTCGGCCGGGGCTTCGGCTTCGGGCTCGGCAACGGGGGCGGGCCGGCCGGTTTCCAGCGCGCTGGCCAGCACCGAGACCAGCCTGGTGCCGGCAATCGGCTTCACCAGGAAATCAAAGGCGCCCAGCCGCATGGCATCGATGGCGCGGGCCAGCGAGGCATCGGCGGTGGCCACCACCACGGGATAATTGGCGATGATCTGCGGATTGTCGCGCAGCCATTCCAGGCCATGGGCATCGGGCAGCTGCAGATCGAGCAGGATGGCGCCAAATTCCGGGTTCTGGCTGATCGCATTCAAGGCGCCGGCCGCGCTGTCGGCCACCACGGGTTCGTGCCCGGCCTTCTCAACCTGGGCGGCATAGGCCAGCGCCAGCGAGGGCATGTCTTCAACAATGAGAATGCGGTGGCGCGGCATTTGGGGCTCCCGTTCGGGCTGTTTGGTTGCCACTTGGTTAAGCATCAGGCGTGCCAACCGCCAAATGCTTGAAATGCAACATGTCTGTTAACCCTTATTGCAGAATGAGATTAGCTATATTTGCAATTTGCGTCAACAAATCTTCGCATTATGCAATTCCCGGCCCGGCCTGATCGGGTCTTGCGCTGAAATCGCAGGCATTTCGGTGATTGGCATGGCCTTTGCTGAATGGCGGCAAACCCCTGGAGCTGCCCTGCCATGCCTGCCCGTTCTGCCATCCTCAGCCTGTGCCTTGCCAGCCTTCTCGCCGGCTGTGCCACCATGCCGACGCCGCGCAACCTCGCCGGCGCCCAGTATCAGGCCGAACAGCGCCTGGCCGATGGCCGCGCCGCCCCGTGCCAGCTGCCGGCCGTGCCCGCCGAAACCGCCGGATTGACGCCGGTGGCCAGCGCTGCCCTTGCCAGCGGCCCGGCGCTGATCGGGCCGGGCGACCGGTTGAAGCTGGTGGTAAGCGGTGACAGCGAGACGCTGACCGGCCAGCATGTGGTGGGCGCCAATGGCCGCCTGGTCATCCCCGGTTTGGTGGATGTGGCAGTGGCCGGCCGGCCGCTGGCCGAGGTGGCGGCCAGCCTGCGCGCCGCGCTGATCGAACGCGCCGTGGTGCGCGACATTCCCGGCAATGTCGTGCTGGCCCAGGTGGAACAGGCCGGCGTGCAGGTTTCGGTGGAAGGCGCGGTGTTTGAACCCGGGCTGGTGCGGGCTGGCGAGCGCAGCGCCGAGGCGCAATCGGTGACGATCAGCAACGCCGCATCGGGCGATTTCAACACCGGCCGTTCGCTGGCCACCGCGCTGCGCCTGGCCGGCGGCATCCGCCCCGATGCCGCGGCCGATGCCGTGTATCTGCTGCGCGGCGGCCAATATACCCGCATCGATCTCATCCCGGCCTTCACCGGCGGCGTGCCGGCCGATCCGCAGCTGGCGGCGGGTGACCGGATCATCGTGCCATCAACCGGCTGCTTCAACCCGCTGCTGGTGCGGCCGAGCAGCGTGACGGCACCGGGCATCCGGGTGTTCATGTCCAACCTGTCGCGGCCGGCGAGCCACAATGCGGCATCGGCGATCGGCAAGGAATCGACCAGCCTGCCCTATGGCACGCGGCTGATCGAAGGGCTGGTTTCGGCCAACTGCGTCGGCGGATCGGCGATGAAAGCGGCGCGGCAGGCGGTGCTGATCAGCCGCAACCCGGTGAACCGGCGCGCCATTGTGATCGCCCGTTCGATCGAGGGGCTGGTGCGCCATGCCGACCGCGATGACCATAATCCCTGGCTGATGCCCGGCGATGCCATCGCCTGTTATGACAGCGGTGCCATGGCGGTGGCCGATGCCATTGGCGTGATCGGCAATGCGCTGGTGCCGGCGGCCCTGATCAACGGGCTGGCGCAATGACCCCGCGCATGGAGTTGATCGAGGATCGCCGGCTGGTGCGGATGTGGCGGCTGGTGCGCGAAGGCCTGCCCAGCCCCGGCCGCTATCGCCGTTATGGGAAGAGCATCCTGCCGGCGCTGGCGGTGATCTGGGTGTTGACCGCCGCCTATCTGCTGTTGATGCCCAAGCGGTTTGACAGCGAATTCAGCCTGATCCTGCCCGGTTCGGGCAGCGGCGGTTCGATCAATGTCGAAAGCATCGGCCAGGCGCAATCGGCGACCAGCTCGGCCTTTGCCAGCGCCAGCCTGTCGCCCACCGAGAATTACAAGCAGTTGCTGAGCGCCGATGTGACGCTGCGCGATGCCGCAAGGCGAGCCGGCGAACCGGTGGATGGCTTTCCCGAACCAGGGATCAAATTGGTGGACCAGACCAACCTGATCCATGTGACCATGCCCGGCCGCAGCGCCGAACAGGCGCATCGCCGGGCCGAGGCCCTGCGCGCGGCGTTCCTGGCCCGATTGGACATCTTGCGCGCCGATGAGGCGGCCAAGCGCGAGGCCAATGATGTGCGCCACCTGGAGCAGCTGGCCGCCAAGGTGCGCGCCGCGCAGCAGCGGCTGATCGCCTTTCAGGCCAGCCATGGCCTGGCGACGCTGGACCAGTTCAACGCCCGCATCGCCGCGGTGGACACGTTGAAGGACAAGGAGCGTGATCTGCGCGTTGCTGCCCGGCTGCAGGCCGGGACGGCGGGGCAGCTGGCGGCCACGCTGGGCGAAGACCCGCGCAGGGCTGACCTGGCCATGCGGCTGCGCGGCGACCCGCTGTTCCAGCAGCTGGCCACCCGCCATGCCGCGGTGGCGGCGCAGGTGGCGGAAAAATCCGGCACGCTGGGCCCGCGCCATGCCGAACTGGCGCGCTTCACCAGCGAACGTGACCAGCTGCGCGCCAGCCTGGTGCGGCGTGGGCGCGAACTGACCGGGCTGCCGGAAGCCGCCATCCTGGCCAGCATCGATGTGCAGCTGGGCGATGGCCGGTCGGGCCTGATGCAGGCAATGTCGGGCCGGGATGCCGAAGCCGCCGGTTCGCGCGCGGCGCTGGCCGAGCTGCGCGCCGATCTGGCCCGGGCGCAGGCGCAATCGCCGGCCCTGATTGCCCAGGCATCGGAACTGGCCGATCTGCTGCGCGATCACCGGGTCGCCGAAGCGGTCTTCTCCTCGGCGCTGGCGCGGATCGACACCAACAAGCAGGATCCCTTTGCCTCCTATCCGCTGGTGCAGACGCTGGCTGAACCCTCGCTGCCGCGGCAGCCGGCCAGCCCGTCCTTGATCATTGCGCTGGCTGGTGCGATGGCTGCCACCATCCTTGTGTTGCTGGGGTTTGCCCTGTTGTGGCTGCGCCAACCGATCCTGAACCGGCTGCTGGCGAAGGCCTGATCACCGCCACCATCGGTGCCACCTGGGCGCTGTGGCTGGTTGGTGGCCTCTATCTGGCCGGGCCGGTGCTGGGCTGGCTGCTGGCCCTGCTGGTGGCGCGGGCCTATTATCTGGCGCCGGCCCTGCCCGTCTGGCAGCGCCCCGCCCGGCCGCCTGGGGCGGTGTGGGCTTGGGCGGCGGGCATGGCGGCGATGCTGTTCATCCTGTTTGCCGGCCATGCCAATTTCAGCCTGGGCACCGGGCAAACGATCAAATCCGCCGTGGGTTGGGCCAAGGGCTGGGCGCTGCTCGCCCTGTTTGTCGCCGCCGGCTTTGCCCTGCCGATCCGCATGCAAACGCTGGCGCGGGCGGTGTGCCGGCTGGGCCGGCAGACCTGGCTGCTGCTGCCGATCTTCCTGATCGCGCCCTATGTCGGCCTGCCGGGCAAATTGTGGGTGTCGCCGCTCAAGATCTTCGGCGGATCCGACGACGAATATTTCGCCGCCATCCTTTATACGATCGAGCCGGGAGTCGGCACGGCGCGCTGGCAGTTTTTTGCGCCCTGGTCGCCGGCGGCCGGCATGGTGGCGGTGGTTCACCTGCTGCTGGCGCTGCGCGAACCGGAAGCGCGCTGGCGCTGGACCGGGGTGAGCGCGGCGCTGGCCATGGCGCTGCTGTCGCAATCGCGGCTGGCGCTGGTGGCGCTGGCCCTGATCCTGCCATTTCTGTGGCTGGTGCGGCGCCTGCGCCAGCCGGCGTTGTGGTTCACGGCCGGGGCCGGCACGCTGGTTGCCGGTTTTGCCGGTCCCCAGCTGATCGCCTTTGCCACGGCCCTGATGGACCAGTTTTCCAGTGCCCGGGCCGACAGTTCGCGCGTGCGCGCCGCGCTGGGCCGCATCGCCATCGAACGCTGGCAGAACGAGGCCTGGTGGTTTGGCCACGGCATTGTGGAGCGCGGGCCGCACCTGGTGGAATATATGCCGATCGGCAGCCACCACAGCTGGTATGGCCTGTTGTTCGTCAAGGGCTTTGCCGGGCTGTTGGCGCTGGCGCTGCCGATGCTGTGGAGCCTGGCGGCGCTGCTGCGCGCCGCGCTGGCCAGCGCCAACGGGCGCACCGGCTTTGCGATGATCCTCGTGCTGTGGCTCTACAGCTTTGGCGAGAATCTGGAGGTGCTGGCCTATCTGGTGTGGCCGGGGCTGGTGGCGATCGGGATTGCGTTGAAGCCTCCCATCAGGCCCCAGCCACCAGCCGGCTGATCAGCGCTGCCCATTGCGCGGCGCGGGCGGCGCCACAGCCCTGGGTCGCGGCGCGCCCGGCTTCGCCCATGGCCGCCAGCCGCGCCGGGGTGAGGCCGGCAATGGCCAGCGCCAGGCCGGCATGATTGTTGAAATCCACCACCAGGCCGGCATCGCCCACCTGTTCGGGCAGGCCATCCACCGGCGCGACCAGGATCGGCCGCCCGGCCTCGCGCGCTTCGTTGGCAACCTGGCCATAGGCTTCCCAGCGGGATGGCAGCGCCACCACGTCCACCCCGGCGAGAAAGCCGGCGACATTGCTGATCTTGCCGGCAAAATGGATGTGGGGATTGCCGTCTGCGAGGCGCCGATAGATGGGCTCCAGCTCGCCAAAGCCGCCGATCACCAGATCGCAATGCGGCAGGGCGCCGGCCTGCATGGCGCGGATCAGATCTTCAAAGCCCTTTTGTTCGCAGAAGCGGCCATAGGCACCGATGCGCAGCCGGTCGCCGGGCTGGGGCAGCGCCATGGTGGCAAGGCCGGGATTGTCGCTGTAGGGATGGATCGCGCTGATGCGGTCTGCGGCCAGGCCGGTGACACCCTGCAGCCAGTTGGCCTGCCCGCGTGACACGCAAACGACATGATCCACCAGCCGGAACGCCAGTTTCAGCATCAGCCGGAAGCGGCCGGTGCGGCGCACTTTCAAGGCTTCCCCGGCGCCGGTATAGCTGTGCTCGACATGGATGATGCGCGCGTGCGGATTGCGGCGGCGCAGGCTGGCCAGCAGTGCGAGGCGCTGCCAGTTGGGCGGGAAATGGATGATGATGACATCGGCATCCAGCCGCGGGGCCAGCATGGCATCGGGGGCGATATCCTGCACCCGGCAATCGGCCACGGCCTGCACTTCCGGGCTGTTGAAGATGGCCAGGCCGCGGGTGACGCCGCCCAGCGCAAAATCATCGAGCAGGTGAACGACACGCGGGCGCATCAGGCGGCCAGCCGGCCACCGGCGGCGATGCTGGCCAGCCGGGCAAAGCGTTCCGGGCCCAGCGCGCGGCCCGCAAGGGCGGCCGCCATGGTGACCAGCGATTTCACCGGTTCCTCCACCAGCGGGCGGCGGCTGCTGGCCAGCATTTCCTTGAGCAGGGTGACCGCCATTGTGTGATCGCCCAGCTGCACGGCGCGGCGGGCGAGATAGCGCAGCTGATAGGCGCGGGCGCGCGGCAGATGGCGCGTGGCAAAATCGGGGGCATAGGCCTGCAGCCGTTCCACCACGGCCAGCCAGCTTTGATACTGGCGCACCACCTGTGCCGACAGGCCGCCGCTGGCGATGCGATATTCGGTCAACGCCGGGGCGATGCCGGCAAAACGCACATTGCCGAGGATGGCCAGGCGCAGCCACATTTCAATGTCTTCCGATTGGCGCAGGCCTTCATCAAAGAAGCAGACGCGGCCGCGCTCGCTGGGGTGATCAAAGGCCACGGCCTCCAGCGCGCTGCGGCGGATCACCGGCGCCGAACCATTGCCCACCGGGTTGCGGCAGAAAATCTGCTCCGGCGTGATGCCGTCAAGGCGCGGCTGCTGCTTGAGGCGCAGCTGCTGGCCCTGTTCATCGATGAAGCGCGATGGGCAATAGGACAGCCCAAGATCCGGATTGGCCGAAAGATGCACCAGGTGCAGCGCCAATTTTTCCGGCAGCCAGCGATCATCGCTGTCGAGGAAGGCGATGATCGGCGCGCGCGCGGCGAGGATACCGGTGTTGCGCGCGCCGGCGAGGCCGCGATTGGCCTGCGCCACGATGCGGATGCGCGGATCATCGAACGTGCGGCAGATGGCGATGCTGTCGTCGGTGCCGCCATCATCAACGATGATCAGTTCGAAATCGGCCATGGTCTGGGCCAGCACCGATTGCACGGCTTCGGCGACATAGCGGCGGACATTGTAGACCGGCATCACGACCGAGATGGCCGGCGTGGCGGGGATGGGCGCAATCGTCATTGGCGTGGGTTCCTGTCGCTTGAATCAGGCAAAGATGTGGGCGCGCAGCGGGCGCGGCAGCAGCGGGGCGGCGAGCGCGCCGGCAATGGTGGCCAGGCCGCGCCGCGGGTCGCTCAGAAAGGCCCGGGCATCACGGGCGAGGCCGTGGCGGACATGGCGCAGCGCCTGCCGGCCGGGCCCGGCGGAGCGCAGGGCGCGGCGGGCGAGGTAGCGGCGGTGCAGCGCCTCCATCCGGGCCAGCGCGCGGCCGGCGAGATGGCGCTGCGCCACCTGGCGCCAGCCGGCGTGCATCGCTTCCAGATCCATTGACAGGCCATCGGGGCTGAAGCGATTGCCCACCAGCACGGCATCGATACCGGCCAGCCGGTCACCCGCCGCGATCAGCGTCGCGATCAGCGCCTGGTCCTCGGCATGGCGAAGGCGGTGATCAAAGCCGCCTACGGCCTGGAAGGCGGCGCGGCTGACCACCAGGTTAGACATGGTGCACACCGGATTGTCCCCCAGCACATCCATCAGGCCCAGCAGGCCGGCCGGCAGCCGCGATTGGGTCTGATCGGCGGCAATGGCGTCGCCACCCTCCGGCACGAAGGCGATGCGGGCAAAACTGCCGGCCAGCGCCGGATCGGCCGCATGGACGGCCAGATGCTGTTCCAGCTTGGTGGGCGCCCACAGATCATCGGCATCGATGAAGGCGACCAGCGGTGCCAAGGCCACGTCCACCCCCATGTTGCGGGCGCTGGCGACGCCGCCATTCACCTTGGAGAGAAGGCGGATGCGCGGATCGGCCTGGGCCAGCGCCAGCGCCGTCATCAGGCTGTCGTCGCGCGAGCCATCATCGATGATGATCAATTCCCAATCGATGCGGCTCTGTGCCTGCACGCTGGCGACCGTGGCGGCGAGCGTGGCGGCGGCGTTGTACACCGGCAGCACGATCGAAATGGCGGGGATGGCAGGGATCAGGCTCATGCCGGTTGCTCCTGGTGGGGGGAGGCCAGGGCTGGCCGCAGGATGGTGATGAGGGTGATGAGGCTGGCGACCAGCGTGCCGGCCACGAGGCCGGTGGCGGCGGCGGTGATGCTGCCGCTCTGCGCGCCGATCCACAGGCCGCCGAGCGCTGCGGCACAGACCCACAGGCTGCGCAGCGCGTCGCGGGCGCTGGCGCCATTGGCGCGCAGCCAGTTGGCGGCGATCACCGCGACCAGCTGGCCGATGCCGGCAACGCACAGGATGGCAACCAGCGGGGCAGCAAAGGCCCAATGGGCGCCAAACAGGATGGGCACATAATAGGGCGCGGCCAGCGCCTGCACGGCGATCAGGGTGGCGAACAGCGCCAGCCCGCCGAGCAGCTGGCCGCGCAGGGCGCGGACCGGATCATCGGCCCGGCACAGCAGCGGGAAGGCCACGGTGCCAAAGGCACCGGCCAGCGCCGTGACAATGCCCAGCCCGGCGTTGAAGGCGAAATAATAGCTGCCCAGCGCCACCGGGCCGAGCGTGGCCGCGATGATCAGATTGTCTGCCTGGGTGCGCAGGGCGGCGAGGGCATCGGCCAGCAGCACGCCGCCGCCAAAGCGGACGAGGCCGGTGAGCGGGGCAAGACCCTGGGCGGCATCGGGGGCCCACGGCCGGTTGCGGCGGGTGAGCACCAGCCAAACGGGCGCAGTGAGCAGTTTCGGCAGCACGACCGCCCACGGGCTGGGCCAAGCCAGCAGCAGCGCGGCGGTGCGCAGCTGATCGGCGACCACCTGGATGGCGGCGGTGCGGGCAATGCCGGCGTTGCGGCCTTCGCGCATGGCCAGATGCACCTGCACCAGCCCGCCGGGCATGAAGGGATAGACCAGCGCGAACGCCGCCAGCATCCAGCCGGCATCGGCCTGGCCAAAGCCCAGCGCCAGCACGGCGGCGATCAGCAGCTGCACCGCCGCCACCACCAGCGACCAGGCCCAGAACAGGCGGTGGGCGCTGTTGCAGGTGGCGGCCAGTTCGGCCGCGCTGGCGGCGATGATGCGCTGGCCAGCGCCGATGTTCATGAACACCCGGCACAGTTCAAACAGGCTGAGCGCCAGCGCGGCGGTGCCGACGATGGCCGGCGACAATTGCCGTGCAATAACCAATGTGGTGAGCAGGCGCACGATGCGGCCGATCATTTCGGCGCTGCCAAACGCCGCCAGGCCGCGCATCAGCGGGCCGGTGAGGGCGGTGGCAAGGGCAGGCCGAAGGGGACGTGGCACGGGAAGATGGCTCCTGAACGCAGGGTGGTGCCATGGTTAATCAAGATGTGTGCCAGTTGCCTCTATTGTTGAAATTCAAGGTGAAAATCATCAGCCGGCACGGCAACGGCCCGGGATTTTCGCATTTTGCAGCGGGACGACGCGAATTGCAGCGGGCCCGGCATGGCGGATTGCGAAACGGCAAATGGGGCGGGACCGGATGGTTAACCCAAGTGCTTGATTAACCTTAAAATGTGCCATTTTGGCACGGTGCATGCACTGCAGGGGCCAAGTTCAACCAGGAGCCCCGCATGTTCAGGAATTTCCGCACCCCGTCTGATGCCTTGCTGCCGCCGGCGGTAGCCAATCCGTGGCGTGCCCGTCTTGATCAGGGCCAGCCGACCCGGCTGTTCGATCTGGAACTGGTCAACGCCCGCCGGGCGGCGATGGCCGAGGAGCTGGCCGCGATGGCGCAGGCCGGCGAATGTGCCACCATCCAGTTCGTCAACGCGCATTGCATCAACAGCCTGCATGATCCGGCCTATCGCCAGGCGCTGGCCGCGGCCGACATGCTGTTGCCCGATGGCAGCGGGCTGAAGCTGGCGGCAAAGCTCGCCGGGCAGCCGATGGGCGACAATCTGAACAGCACCGATCTGCTGCCCGACCTGTGCCATCACGCCGCCCGGCGCGGCCAATCGGTGTTTTTCCTGCGCGGCAAGCCGGGGGTGGCCGCTGCCGCCGCCCGCGCCATGGCCACGGCCGAACCGCAGCTGCGCGTTGCCGGCACCGCCAACGGCTATTTCGATCGGGCGCAGGATGATGCGATGATCGATCGCATCAATGCATCGGGCGCCGCCATCCTGCTGGTCGGCTTTGGCGTGCCGTTGCAGGAAACCTGGATTGCCGAGGTGCGTCACCGGCTGAATGCCCGCATCGTCATGGGCGTGGGCGGGCTGGTTGATTATTATTCCGGTGCCATCCCGCGCGCGCCGCTGGCGTTCCGGGCGGTGGGCTGTGAATGGGTGTGGCGCCTGCTGCAGGAACCGCGCCGGCTGTTCCGCCGCTATGTCATCGGCAATCCGCTGTTTGTGGCGCGGGCCCTGGCCCATGGCTGGGCGGCGCGCGGGCTGGACCGCGCCGCCTCGCTGGCTGGCAAGCGGGCCTTTGATCTCTTGTCGGCCGGGTTGGCGCTGCTGGTGCTGGCGCCGATCCTTGCCGCCGTGGCGCTGGCCATAAGGCTGGAAGATGGCGGCCCGGTGTTTTTCCGCCAGACCCGCATCGGGGCCGGCGGGCGGCCGTTTTCGATGTGGAAATTCCGGTCGATGCATGTCGATGCCGAAGCCCGGCTGGCGGCGATCCGTGCCCTGTCGGATCGGGCCGGCACCAGCTTCAAGATGCGCGATGATCCGCGGGTGACGCGCGTGGGCCGGCTGCTGCGCCGCCTGTCGATCGATGAACTGCCGCAGCTGATCAACATCGTGGCCGGCGACATGACGGTGGTGGGCCCGCGCCCAGCGCTGGTGCGCGAGGTGCTGGACTATACCCCGGCCCAGCGCCGCCGCCTCGCCGGCCGCCCGGGCCTGACCTGCACCTGGCAGGTGAGCGGCCGGGCCGAAATCCCCTTTGCACGCCAGGCCGAGCTGGACATCGCCTATCTGGAAGGCCGCAATTTCCTGACCGATCTCATGCTGATCCTGCAGACAGTGCCGGCGGTGCTGACGGCGCGGGGCGCCTATTGAGGCAGTTCGGCGACCAGGTTGGCGAGGGCGGCGGCAGTGGCGGCGCGGGCCGATTGCAGGCGGTTGGCAACACCGGGCTCGGAGAGATCGGCCTCGCACAGGGCCAGCAGCCCGGACGCACCGAAATTGCCGCACAGGCCCTTCAGGGAATGGCGGGCGCGGCGCTGGCCTTCCTCGTCGCCGCTATCCCACGCCACCACCAGCCGGTCGGTCCATTCGGCCAGATCGCGCTGGGCGGCATCCAGCAACAGCGTGCGGGTATCCCGGTCAAGATCGGCGAACAGGGCCGTCACCTGTTCGATGTCGATGGCCCAATCGTCCGGGCGCTGGCGATCAGGCATCCGGGCAAGCTCCCGGTAGCAGGATGCGGGCGATGGCCATGTGCTGTTCCTCGATGCGGATCGGCTTGCCGACGTGGCCGCAGGCGCCGGCGGTAAGGATTGGCTCCAGTTCCTCAGGCCGGGAATAGGCCGACAGCGCCAGGATGGGCACGGTAGCCTCCGGCCCCGGCAGGGCGCGGATCTGGCGGGTCGCCTCGATGCCGCTCATCACCGGCATCGATATGTCCATCAGCACCAGATCGATGCCGCCGATGGCAGCGCGGTCAACGGCGGCTTCGCCATCGTTGACCAGTTCGACATCACAGCCCAGCCGGCCGAGCAGGCCACGCGCCACGATGCGGTTGGTTTCAAAGTCTTCTGCCACAAGGATACGCGGACGGCCGCCATCAGGCCGTGTCAGCAGAAGCGAGGCCGGGCGGCTGGGTTGTTGTGGCGGCGGGATATGGGTGATTGGCAATTCGATCCAGAAACGGCTGCCAGGGCCATCTTCATTGCCATCCACGCCGATGGTGCCGCCCATCAGCTCGACAATGCGGCGGCAAATGGCAAGACCGAGACCGGCGCCACCCTCCCCCACACCATCCATGCGCAGTTGGCCAAAATCCTCGAACAATTCGCGGCGCCGGGCTTCTGGAATGCCGATGCCGGTATCGATCACCTCATAGCGGGCGCGACCCGGTGCAATATTGCCCATGCGGATGCGGATGCTGCCGGCCCGCGTATATTTGATGGCATTGCTCAGCATATTGTCCACCAGCTGGCGCAGGCGGTATCGATCAGCCAGAACCCATTCCACCAGTTTCTGACCGGGAATGAAGGCGGCACGCTCGAGCGTCATCTCCAGGCCCTTTTCGGCCGCGACCTTTTGCCAGAAGCCGATGGCATCGTGCAGGAATTCCGACAGGCCAAGCGGTTGCGGGTTGAGGGTGAGCTTGCCGGATTCGGCCCGCTCCAGATCGATGATGTCGTCCAGCAACATGCGCAACTGCTCGCTGCTGGCGCGCACATGGCTGATGGTGCGGCGCTGGTCCTCGGTCAAGCCGGCATCATCGAACAATTGCAGCATGCCGATCACGCCGTTCATCGGCGTGCGGATGTCGTGGCTCATCATCGCCAGGAACCGGCTCTTGGCGGCATTGGCCTGTTCGGCGGCCTGGCGTGCCTGTTCCAGATCGCGGGTCAGGGCTTCGAGGTCTGCCAGGCGCTGCTGATCCTGAAGGCGCAGCCGTTCGGCTTCACGGGCCGCAGCCAGCTCGGCGGTGACATCCTGGATGGTGAGGAACACCAGCACCTTGCCCAGATTGGCCGGGATATGCACCTGGGCCTTGAGGCGCAGGTTGCGCTCAACACCGCCGCCCGGCTGGATGCGCACTTCGAACATGTCATCACACTGGCGGCGGTCGCGGCAGGTGGCGCAATGTTCGGTGGCGGCATGGCCCCTGGGGCAGGCTGGCGCCTCGGCCAGCGGATTGGCGCGCAATGCCACGGCGCGGCGGATCATCAGGGTGGCATAATCGCGCAATGGCTGGCGATCATCTGGGTGGGTGAGGTGATCGAAGATGCTCAGCGTGTCGATTTCATCAACGCCCGGCATGCCGAGCAGGGCCTGGGCATGAGGGGAAAGTTCGCCGACCTTGCGCTCCACATCCCAGACCATGGTGCCAAAGCCCGCGACCCGCTGGGCATCGAGCAGCTGGCGGGTGCGTTGATCAAGCTGGCCGCGCAGCAGTTCGCGATTGGCGCGCAATTCGCGGTTGGCGTTGGCCAGCACGCGGCTCTTGTCTTCGAGCAGGGCTTCGGCTTCGGAGCGGGCGCGTTCGGCGCGGGCGAGCCTGCGACTCAGCAGCTCGATCTCGGCCTCCAGATTGGCGATCCGTGGGTCAAAACCAGCCGCCACGCTCATGCTCCCTGCACACGGCGCACTCTAGTGCCGCATCACCGCGGCGCTCAAGCCCGGTTGATGACGAAGCGGGCAGCGTGCGGTCCGGGTGTGGTCTCGTCGCGCGTGACGATATACTGGGCGGTTTGGCCACAATAGGCAATATAACCATGCACCAATCCCCATGCCACATCGGCAAATGGCCGATGCGAGGCATAGGAAATCACCAAATCCTCGCCATCAACACTGGCAATGATCGCCGGGGTGCGGGCATCGGGATAGAGCTTCACCACCTCGGTGTTGTGCTTGTTGTCGATATCGCGCAACAGGGTGAGGGCATCGGTGTAGCCGTTGAACATCTGCGGATAAAGCTGCACGAAGCGGGTGGCGAGCCAATAGCCATAATCATGGCACAGGTCATGCGCTGGCCGACCGGTGATCTCGACGAGTTGACCCATCATCGCCAAGGCTTCCTGGTGCGGATAGCTGCCGACCGAGGTGTAGCTGCCCTCGTTTGGCAAATTCGCGCCAGTAATCATCCGGTCGGCCACCGCCGGCGAAAGGCATTCTTCGACCCATCGGATCATTTCCGAAAAGATGACGCCCTTCACTATGCGCTCCGTGCAACGGCCCTCTCCACCTATTGGCAAGAGCCGTGCCAATTGGATTGGTCAGCAATCAGCCTGTCCGGCCGGCAGCCGCCGCCGCGATTTTCGCATTTCGCGATTTGTGTTGATGCAATATGCGAAAATGCCGTTGCAGGATGCAAAGCGTTGGGCCGCGTCAATCGTGGCTGGGCACCCGCGTCGTCGCCCACGGCTCGCCCATATCCTCCAGCACCAGCTCGATCACTTCCACCCGCGCCCGGATGGCGATGCCGCCGGCACAGGTGATCACCAGCCAGTCGCCCTGCCTGTCCAGCGACAGGATCGCCGTCACCGCCTCCGGGTCCGCCGGCCAGCCGGCGCGCTGCACGGCGCCCACGGTTTCGATGCGGAAGGCGCAGCGGATGCGGCTGGGGGCATCAACTTCACGGCGAAAACGGTTGACGAGGCAGGCCAGGCGCCGCGCCTTGCGATCATAGCCGACATCGGCCAGCCGCAGCGTGGCATCCTGCAACAGCGCCGAAAAGGTTGCGATGTCGTCCGGCTCCTGCCCGAGGAGCGCCAATCGGCTTGCCCCGGACTGCGATCCGGGGTCAGCCATCGCCAACCCGCTCGATATCGGCGCCCACCGCCTGCAGCTTTTCCTCCAGCCGCTCGTAACCGCGATCGAGGTGATAGATGCGGCTGACGGTGGTTTCACCTTCCGCCGCCAGCCCGGCCAGCACCAGGCTCATGGAGGCGCGCAAGTCCGTCGCCATCACCGGCGCGCCAAACAGCTTCGGCACGCCGCGCACGATGGCGGAGCGGCCGCGCACCGTGATGTCCGCCCCCATGCGCGCCAGTTCGGGCACATGCATGAAGCGGTTTTCGAAGATGGTTTCCGTCAGCAGCGACGCCCCATCGGCCACGGTAAGCATCGCCATGAACTGCGCCTGCATGTCGGTGGCAAAGCCGGGATAAGGCGCGGTCGAGACATTGATGCCCTTCATCTGGCCGGTGCGCCGCACCATGATGCCATCGGCGGTCGGCGCGGTTTCGACGCCGGCTTCGTGCAGCATGTCGAGCGTGACGCCCAGATCCTCGGCCGACGCGCCGACCAGTTCCACCTCACCCCCCGCGATGGCGGCGGCGCAGGCATAGCTGCCGGCCTCGATGCGATCGGGCATCACGGCATAGGTGGCACCATGCAGTTCCTTCACACCGGTGATGGTCAACTTCTCGGTGCCGATGCCCTGGATCTTGGCGCCCATCGCCACCAGGCAGTTGCACAGATCAACGATTTCCGGCTCGCGCGCGACATTTTCCAGCACGGAAACGCCCTTGGCCAGCACGGCCGCCATGACCGCATTTTCCGTCGCCCCCACCGACACGATCGGGAAGACATATTTGCCGCCCGGCAGCCCGCCCTTGGGCGCGGTGGCCTTCACATAGCCGGCGGCGAGCTCGATTTCGGCGCCCAGATGCTCCAGCGCCTTCAGGTGCAGATCGATCGGGCGGTTGCCGATGGCGCAGCCGCCCGGCAGCGACACGGTCGCCTCGCCCGCGCGGGCCAGGAGCGGCCCCAGCACCAGGATGGAGGCGCGCATCTTGCGCACGATATCATAGGGAGCGAGGGTTGAGGTGATGCGGTTGGCGCGGACCGTCATCACCCGGCCGAATTCATCGGGGCTGGAGCCTTCGATGGTGGTGGACAGGCCATGGTTGTTGAGCAGATGGCCGAACGTGTCGATATCCGCCAGGCGCGGCAGGTTGCGCAAGGTCAGCGGCTCATCAGTGAGCAGCGCGCACGGCATCAGCGTGAGCGCGGCGTTCTTGGCGCCGGAAATCTGGATGCGGCCCTTGAGCGGTCGGCCCCCGCGGATGACGATCTTGTCCATGAACAGGCTTTAGCGTGTTGCGGCAGGTTGCGCCACTGGCCGCATGCTCCAGGTGTAGAGCGCCAGGCCCGCCCAGATGCAGCCGAACGCCGCCAGCCGCGCCGGGCTGAGGGTTTCGCCAAACAGCGTCACCGCCTCGATCATCACCAGCGTGGGCGACAGATATTGCAGCAGGCCAAGGGTGGACAGCGGCAGCACCCGCGCCGCCCGGCCGAACAACAGCAGCGGCGTCGCCGTCACCACCCCGCTCGCCGCCAGCACCGCCAGCTGCCAACCGGGCAGATCCGTGAGGCTGTAGGGCCGGGTGGCGAGCCAGCCGAGCGCCAGCGGCGCCAGCAGCAGGGTTTCGACAAACAGGCCCGACAGGCCATCCACCGCCGCCTTCTTGCGGAACAGGCCATAAAGGCCGAAGGACACCGCCAGCGTCAGGCTGATCCACGGCAGATAGCCCAAAGCGATGGTCTGCACCGCCACCCCGGCTGCCGCGAGCGCCACCGCCGCCCATTGCAACCGCGACAGCCGTTCGCCCAGCAGCGCGACACCGAACAGCACGTTGAGCAGCGGATTGATGAAATAGCCCAGCGACGTGTCGAGCGCATGGCCGGCGAGGATCGCCCAGGTATAGACCAGCCAGTTGACCCCGATGGCCAGCGCCGAAGCGAGCAACAGCAGCAGCAGGCGGCGGTTGGCCAGGATCGGCCGCAGCCGCTGCCAGCCGGCCGACAGGGCCAGCACCAGCGACAGCACCAGCAGCGACCAGGCGATGCGATGGCCCAGCACATCGCCGGCCGGCACACCCTGCATCAGCCGCAGATAGAGCGGCATCAGGCCCCAGATCACATAGGCGCCAAGGCCCGCGATCAGGCCATCGCGCATGGTGGGGGTCGCGGCGTTCATGCTGCGTCGTTAGCGGGGCGCCAGCCCCTTGGCCAACGGCAAATCAGGCGGGGACAATATGCGCGACACCAAGGGCACGGGCGGCGTCGGCCAGCAGATCGTCCAGCGTGGCGAGAATGAGACCGCGCCGCATGCACACGGCCAGATGAATTGCATCGGGCAAGCGCAGTTTCAGTGCGAATCGTCGCACCAGATCGGCAGCAGCGCCAATATCCGCATCATGCAGCGTTGGCACGGCAGCGCGACTTGCGATCAGGCGATCCAGGCCGGCCAGCATGGCATCGGCTGTTTCCCTGTTGATCAGCGCCATGCGCCACAATCGTGAAAACGCCGATGCCGTTTCGCCAGCCGCAAACCGGCTTATGATCGGCGATTGCGCCTGGTCGGCCATCAACCGCGTCACAGCCGCCGTGCTGGCCTCTTCGTGAAACAGGGGCACCAGCACGCTGGCATCGAGGTAGATGCTCAATAGCCTTCATCCCGCAATTGCCGGATCAGCGCCGCACGCGACAGGCCGGTGGCCGGGACCGATGCACGCAACTGGCGCAATTCATCGAGCACCACCGCCATCGATGGCGGTTCAGCCTCCTCCGGCGCGCGGGATGGGACCATCCGGGCTGCCGGCTTGCCATGGCGGGTGATCACCACCTCCTCGCCGGCCTGCGCAGCATCGATCAGGGCGGAAAGATTGTTCTTGGCTTCCACCACCGAATATCTGGCCATTTTTTGATCCTTTCTGGCCAGATTTAGCCTGAATTCAAAGCTTCGGCAAGGTGACCCCGCGCTGGCCCATATATTTGCCGGCGCGGTCCGCATAGCTGGTCTCGCACGGCTCGTTCCCTTTCAGGAACAGAAACTGGCAGGCGCCTTCGTTGGCATAGATTTTGGCCGGCAGCGGCGTGGTGTTGGAAAATTCCAGCGTGACATGGCCTTCCCAGCCGGGTTCCAGCGGCGTCACGTTCACGATGATGCCGCAGCGGGCATAGGTGGACTTGCCCAGGCAGATCACCAGCACATCGCGCGGGATGCGGAAATATTCAACCGTGCGGGCCAGCGCGAAACTGTTGGGCGGGATCACGCACACATCGGTCTTGCGGTCGACAAAACTGTTGGCCTGGAAATCCTTGGGATCGACCACCGCCGAATCGACATTGGTGAAGATCTTGAACTCGTCCGCCACCCGCGCGTCATAGCCGTAACTCGACAGGCCAAAGGAAATGCAGCCGCCACGCGTCTGCCGCTCCACGAACGGTTCGATCATGCCCGTGGCCTGGGCCTGCTCACGGATCCAGCGGTCGGAAAGAACGGACATCAGTGGCCTTTGATATGAAGCACGCAGATCAGGGTGAACAGCCGGCGCGCGGTGTCGAAATCGACGATGGCGCGCGTCTCCAGCCGTTCCTTCAACAGCTCGGCCGCATCATTGTGGATGCCGCGCCGCGCCATGTCGATGGTTTCGATCTGTTGGGGCGAGGATTGGCGGATCGCCTGATAATAGCTGTCGCAAATGGCGAAATATTCGCGGATGGTGCGCCGGAACGGGGACAGCGCAACCTGGAACTGGTCCACCGGCCGGTCCTCGGCATCCGAAACCGTCACCTCCAGCCGGCCATCCTCCACGCCCAGCAGCAGCTTGTAGGGCCCGTGGTGCCCGGCATCGCTTGCCGCCACCGGCTTGAATTCATTGCCTTCCAGCAGATCGAAAATGGCAACCCGCCGCTCCTGCTCGATATCGGCGTTGCGCCACAGGATGGTGCGTTCATCAAGCTTGATGTCGATCAGGCGATAATCAGCCATCAGGGCACACTCGCCACCAGCCGCGCCAGGCCATCGCGCACCGGCTGCAGCACATCATCCTGGGTCTTGCCCAGCCGCACGATCACCAGCCGTTTTGAAGGCACCACGATCACATATTGGCCAAGATGGCCGATGGCGGCAAAGGCATCGGCCGGGCCGACACGCCAGAACAGGGCGCGATCCTTGCCATCGGCCGGGCGGCGGTTCAGCCAGAATTGCCCGCCATAGCCGGGATTGGCCGGCGACGGGGTGCGCACGAACTGCACCCAATCGGGCCGCACCACCTGGACACCGGCCACCACGCCGCCATCCAGATAAAGCTGGCCAAAGGCCGCCCAGTCCCGCGCGGTCGCATGGCAGAGCGAACCGCCATAAAGCGTGCCGGCCGGATCGAATTCGCACAGCAGCGATGGCATGCCCGCCGGCCCGGCCAGGCGATCATTGATGAACTGGCGGGTTTTCGCCCGCCGCGTCGCCGGATCGGCACCGGGTGCGATGCTGTCGGCCACGATGCGGGCGAGGATATGGCTGGTCAGCGTGTTGTATTGAAAGCGCGTGCCCGGCGGCACCTCGGCCGGCTCGGTCACCGCCGCCTTGTAGATATCGGCCGATGTGTCGGCAAACAGCGCGCGGTTGGTGTCGGCAATCTCGGGCTGCGGCCCGGCCTCGATATGCTTAACGCCCGACGCCATGTGCAGCAGCTGCCTGAGCGTGATCTTGCCGCGCGCGTCGGCCCGCCATTCCGGCACCGGGGCGGGCACATCCAGTTGCAATTTGCCGTCGCCCACCAGCTCGCCGATCAGGGTGGCGGTGATGGACTTTGCCATCGACCAGCTGATCAGCCGCGTGCCCGGCCCGATGCCGGTGCCATAACGTTCATAGATACGCTGGCCACCCTGCATCACGATCAGCGCCCGGGTTTCGCCGAGCCGGGGATCGGTGAAGAAGGCATCGGCTGCCGGCAGTGCCGAAACCGGCGCCGTGGCCGGAATCCGCGCCGGCACGGCCAGGGGCTGCGCAGCCGCCGGCATGGCCGCTGTGAGAAACAGCAGCAGGCTTGCCAGCCGGGCCGGGATTGCGCACCTTGTCATGAAACCCACGCTAGAGGCCCTGCCCCCATGCTGGCAAGTGACACGTCATCGCCGCCGCCTGCTCCCACCCGCCGCATCCGCTGGCTGGTGTGGGGTCCGGTGCTGCTCCTCACCCTCGCGGCCGGCGGCTGGCTCGGCCTCAGATATTCCACCACTGGCAAGCAGGCCCAGCTCGCCACCGGCTATATCGCCCATGTCGTCTGTTCCTGCCGCTATGTCGGCGGGCGCGACATGGCCAGTTGCGAGACCGACCGCGAGCCGGGCACCGAGGTGGTCCAGATCGAGGATGACACGGCGAAGCGGACCGTCACCGCCCGGGTGCCGCTGCTCTCCAGCCGCACCGCGCGCTTTGATCCGGAATATGGCTGCGCGCTCGATCCGCCTTGAGGGTCAGAGCCAGCCGCGCCAGCGGAACAGGGCATAGGGCAGGATGGCCGCCGCCAGCATGATGCCCAGCGCCATCGGATAGCCCCACAGCCACTGCAGTTCCGGCATATGCGCGAAATTCATGCCGTAAATGCCGGCCACCAGTGTGGGCGGCAAAAAGATGATGCTGGCCACCGAGAAAATCTTGAACACCGCATTCTGTTCGATGCTGATCAGGCCCAGCGTGGCATCGAGCAGGAAGGTGAGATTGCCGCCAATATAGGTCGCCTGGTCCGACAGGCTGGCCAGATCGCGCAGCTGCGTCTTGATCTGGGCAGCAAGGCCCGCATCCTTCGGTGCCGCGAACTGCAGGAACGACAGCGCCCGGGTGAGGGACACCGACGATTCGCGCGCCTTTGACAGCGCATCCTGCGCCCCGCCCAGCCGCGTGAGCAGCGCCTGCAGCGCCAGGTTCGACCGGCGCTGCTGCCGGCCGGGTTCGGTCACATCGACCCGGCGAAAGGCGGCGCGCGAGATTGCGTCCACCTCGCGGCCGATATGTTCAAAGCCATCGGCCAGCCGGTCCACGATCGTATCGATCAGTGCCATCAGCGCCATCGCCGGCCCGGCGCAGGTTTCGGGGCTGCGGGTCACCAACGCCGCAAACCGGTCAAAGCTGCGCACCTCGTGATAGCGCACCGTCACCAGATGATGGCGACCGAGCACGAAGCTGACCGCGCAGGTTTCCGGATGTTCGGTGATGATGCCGGTGGCCAGCGTCACCGTCATCACGATGGCATCATTGTCGATATAGAGCCGGCTTGATGTCTCGATTTCGGCCATGTCGTCGGCGGTGGGCACGTCAAAGCCCAGCGCCGCTTCCACCAGCGCCTCTTCGGCCGGGGTCGGGTTGAGCAGATCGATCCACACCGCATCGGCCGGCAGCGCCTCTCCATCGCCAAGGATGCGGTTGCCGGTGGCGGAAAAAATGCGCAGCATGGGGCAAATCATGGCGAATTTGGCGGCCCAATGTAACCCCTTGGCAACTTCGCCCGAACAGCAGGAGAGGATGACCATGGCCAGCACCGCTCCCCCGCTCGACACACCGCCGCCGGGCATGCTGGCGCCGCCACCACGCCGCGTGCTGCGCCACCATTGGTTGGTGCGGTTGACCCACTGGACCAACGCGCTGGCGATCATCCTGCTGTTGATGACCGGGCTCAACATCTTTGGCGCCCATCCGCGCCTTTATTGGGGCGATGCCGGATCGGTGGATCACCGCGCCGGGCAATGGCTGGAAATCGGCGCATCGCCGCCGTGGCGCGATCCCGGCGGCTGGCTGCAGATCGGCGATCAGCGTTTTGACACCAGCGGCCTGCTGGGCGTTTCCACCTCGGCCAAGGGCGCACCCAACATCGTTGCCTTTCCGCACTGGGCCACGCTGCCATCGGGGCGCGACCTCGCCACCGCGCGCAGCTGGCATTTCTTCTTTGCCTGGGTGCTGATCCTGAATGGCCTCACCTGGCTGGGCCATGGCCTCGTCTCTGGCCGCCTGTGGCGGGACATACTGCCCAGCCGCAGCCAGCTCAGCCCGGCCCATCTGTGGCACGACATTGTCGAACATGCGAAGCTGCGCTTTCCCAAGGGTGAGGCCGCCCTTTCCTACGAAGTGCTGCAGCGGCTCGCCTATGCCGGGGTGACCTTGATCCTCATTCCCACCGTCATCCTGACCGGGCTGGCGATGTCTCCGGGCATGGACGCTGCCTGGCCCTTCCTCGATGCGCTGTGGGGCGGCCGGCAATCGGCGCGCTCGGTGCATTTCATCGCCATGGCCCTGATCGCCGGGTTCCTGGCCCTTCACCTGGTGCTGGTGTTGCTGTCGGGTCCGATCCGGCAGATCGGCGCCATGATCACCGGCCGCCTGACGATCGGAGGCGCGAAATGATCCTGCCCCGTCGCCAATTGCTGACCGCCCTGCCCGCCAGCCTGGCGCTGGCCGGTTGCGACGCGCTCACCCGCAATCCCACCGCCCAGGCCGTCATCAAATCCGGCGAACAGGCGACACAGCGCTGGCAGCGGCTGGTCGGCCGCGACGGGCTGGCCCGCGAATTCAGCGCGGCGGACATTTCGCCGGTGTTCAAGGCCAATGGCACGAAACTGCCCACCAACCCCGAATGGCAGGCGCTGGCGGCCGGTGGCTTCGCCGATTGGCGACTGCAGGTGACCGGACTGGTCAGCCGGGAGCTCAGCCTGAGCCTGGCTGATCTCAAACGGCTGCCGCAGCGCAGCCAGATCACCCGCCATGACTGCGTGGAAGGCTGGAGCGCAATCGGCCAATGGACCGGGCCGCAACTGGCCCCGATCCTGAAGGCCGCGGGTCTGCGCGACGGCGCCCGCTATATCGTGTTCCTGTGTGCCGATGATTATGGCGGGGAGGCCAGCAAGGGCGGTCTCCAATCCAAGAGCCGCTATTATGAAAGCATCGACCTGGTTGATGCCTTCCACCCGCAGACGATCCTGGCCCACAGCCTCAACAACCAGCCGCTCGACACCGCCCATGGTGCGCCGATAAGGCTGCGTGTCGAGCGCCAACTGGGCTACAAGCAGGCCAAATATCTGATGCGGATCGTGGTGGCCGACAGTCTGGCACCCTTCGGACAGGGCAAGGGCGGCTATTGGCCCGACCGCGGTTATGAATGGTATGCCGGCACCTAGACCGTGAACGCATGAATATCACCCCCTGTGATGGCCCGAAGCAGCGCTCGCCGCGCTTGGGCGGTAGCTTCGGCTACCGCCAATGCGCTTGCTCACTCGCCTCGGGCCTGAAAAGCCCGTCCCGGGGGGTGATATTTATGCGTTCGCGGCCTAACGTCCGTCGGGATCGTGGGCGGTCAGCATGGCGAGCAGGGTGGACACCAGGCCGCGGGTGGCAAACAACAGGGCGACGGCGGCAAAGGCCACGCTTTCCAGCTGCGGCCAGCGCAGATAATCGGACGCGAAGAAAAAGCCGCCCACCAGACCATAGGCGTTGAACCCGCCAAACAGCGACAGCAGCAGGGCAAGCATCGCCACCAGAGGGCCAAACCGATCCATCCAGCCGACCCAGGCCGCAGCCATTGCGCCACCCCCACCATCAGCAGGGCGAGGGCGAGAATGACGCCCGGAAGATGACGCAGGGTTGCCATGGCATAGGCATAACCCATTGCGCGGCGGCTGACAAAGCGGTGGCGATGCCATGGCCGCGGTTGCCAGCCGCCCGGCCAGTTTCTAAGGTTGGGCCATGCCCAGCATTCCGCCGCCCCTGCTGATCCGCGATTACCGGGCGTTCTGGGCGGCGCGGTTTTTCGCGACCATCGCCGGCATGATGATGGTGATTGTGATTGGCTGGCAGGTCTATGACATCGCGCGCGCCACCCGCCGTGTGGACGATGCCGCCTTCCTGCTGGGCCTGATTGGCCTGGCGCAGTTTCTGCCGCTGTTTTGCCTGGCGCTGGTGGTGGGTGTGATCGCCGACCGGATGGACCGGCGCCACATCGCGCGGGCGGCCGTGGCGCTGGAGCTGGGCTGTGCCGGGGTGCTGGCCTGGGCCTCGTTCGGCGGGGTTGCCTCGATGGCGGCGCTGTTCACGGTGGCGGCGCTGCTGGGCGTGGGCCGGGCGTTTCAGGGGCCATCGATGGCCGCCCTGGCCCCCAATCTGGTGCCGCGCGAGCTGCTGCCCCAGGCCATCGCGCTGAACAGCATTTCCTGGCAATCGGGCGCGGTGCTTGGCCCGCCGCTGGGCGCGTTTCTTTATGCCGTGTCGCCATTGGCCGCCTATGGCGCGGCGACCATCGCCTTTGCCATCACATTGATCTGCCTGATGATCATCCGCCCGGTGCCGCGCCCGGCCCCGGCAACGATCAGCCCGTGGCGCAGCCTGGTCGAAGGCGTTGCCTATGTGCGGCACAACCGGGTGCTGCTGGGGGCGATCAGCCTCGATCTGTTTGCCGTGCTGCTGGGCGGGGCGACCGCCATGCTGCCGGTTTATGCCCGCGATGTGCTGCATGTCGGCGTCGAAGGATTGGGCCCGCTGCGGGCCGCGCCGTCGGCAGGCGCCGTGCTGGTGGCGGTGCTGCTGGCCAGCCGGCCGTTGAAGCGGCGGGTGGGGCCGGTGATGTTTGGCAGCGTGGCGGTGTTCGGGCTGGCCACCGTGGTGTTCGGCCTCTCCACCTCCTACCCGCTGTCCCTGGCGGCGCTGTTCGTGCTGGGCGCGGCCGATGCGGTGAGCGTGTTTGTGCGCGGCAGCCTGATCCAATTGCACACGGCGGATGACATGCGCGGCCGCGTCTCCAGCGTGTCGGGCTTGTTCATTTCGGCCAGCAACGAACTGGGCGAAATGGAATCGGGGCTGGCGGCACGCTATCTGGGGGCGGTGCCATCGGTGGTGGCCGGCGGCATTGGCGCGGTGCTGGTGACGATCCTGTGGGCCTGGCGCTTCCCGCAATTGCGGCTGGCCGACCGATTTGATGATCAGAAGCCGGCTTGAGGGGCGACCGCTCGGCCCCTAGATTGCATGCGAAAGGAACGCCCATGAAGGCCAGCAACATCCTCGAGACCATTGGCGGCACGCCGCATGTGCGCATGGGCAAATTGTTCCCGGATGCGGAGGTGTGGATCAAATCGGAACGGTCGAACCCTGGCGGATCGATCAAGGACCGCATCGCGCTGGCCATGGTGGAAGCGGCCGAGGCGGATGGCACGCTGCAGCCCGGCGGCATCATCGTGGAGCCGACGAGTGGCAACACCGGCATTGGCCTGGCCATGGTGGCGGCGGTGAAAGGCTACAAGCTGATCCTCGTCATGCCCGAGAGCATGTCGATCGAGCGGCGGCGGTTGATGCTGGCCTATGGCGCGACCTTTGATCTGACGCCGCGCGAAAAGGGCATGAACGGCGCCATCGCCCGCGCCATGGAGATCGTGGCCACCACGCCCGGCGCCTGGATGCCGCAGCAGTTTGAAAACCCGGCCAATATCGCCGTGCACGAACGCACCACCGCGCTGGAAATCATCGCCGATTTCGCCGACAGCCCGCCGGATGCGCTGGTGACCGGCGTTGGCACCGGCGGCCATATCAGCGGCACCGCCCGGGTGCTGAAGCAGCATTGGCCGGCGTTGAAAGTGTTTGCGGTGGAACCGGCGGCCAGCCCGGTGATTTCCGGCGGCTCCCCTTCCCCGCACCCGATCCAGGGCATTGGCGCCGGCTTCATCCCGAAGAATCTCGACATGAGCGTGCTCGATGGGGTGGTGCAGGTGGAGGCCGACGACGCCAAGGCCTGGGCCCTGCGCGCCGCCAAGGAGGAGGGCATGCTGGTGGGCATCTCCTCGGGTGCCACCCTGGCGGGCATCGCGATGAAGCTGAAGGAACTGCCCAAGGGGTCGCGGGTGGTCGGCTTCAACTATGACACGGGCGAGCGTTACCTGTCGGTGCCGGAGTTTTTGCCGGGCGGCTAAGCCCGCGCCTTGTTTTCCTTGTCTTCAGCGAGGAAGGCCTTGAACGGGTTCAGCTTTTCAGCTGCCCCATTGGCGGCGACGCGCCTGATCTGCTGATAATACCAGGCCTGGGCGGCAAAGCCGTTGATGGTGCGCACCAGCTTGAACGGCGATGCTGGCCCCAGCCAGCCGGGGCCGATGGCCAGCCGGTCTTCAAAGCGCGGCAGCTCCTCGATATGGCCGTCGACAAGCTCGGTGACGCAATCGGGTTCGGCGCACAGCGGCCGGCCGACGCCGACCAGCGCGATGCCGCTGGCGATGGCATCTTCCATGGCATTCAGGGTGCGGAAGCCGCCGGTGACCATCAGCGGCGGGGTTTTCGCCTGCATAAGCGCCTTGGCCAGTTGGACGAAATAGGCCTCACGCTGGCGGGAGGAGCTTTGCTTCGGCTCCTCGCGCGGGGTGAGACCTTCCATGTCCATCATCGCCGGCTGTTCATAGGTGCCGCCCGACAGTTCCAGGCAATCGACGCCGAGATCGGCCAGCCAGCCGGCGACTGTGATGCATTCGTCAAAGGCAAAGCCGCCCTTCTGGAAATCGGCGCTGTTGAGCTTGACCGACAGGGTGAAATCGCTGCCGACCGCGGCGCGCACGGCCTTGACGGTTTCGGTGAGGAAGCGGGCGCGGTTTTCAAGGGCGCCGCCCCATTCATCCCGCCGCTGGTTGGCGAGCGGGGAGAGGAACTGGCTGATGAGATAGCCGTGGGCAGCATGGACCTGCACGCCGGTGAAGCCGGCTTCGCGCGCGATGGCGGCGGCGTTGGCCCAGCGGGCGATGAGATCGGGGATTTCCACACCGGTGAGCGGCACCGGCATGCCGAACTGGCCGCCGGGCAGCGCCAGCGGCACGGCGGACGGCGCGCGCGGGTGGGGGTTGACGCTTTTCTGGGTCTGGCGGCCGGCGTGGTTGATCTGCACCCAGGCCTGGGTGCCGCTGCTGGTTGCCGCCGCCGCCCAGCGCGCCCAGGCGGCCTTGCCGTCGGACCCAAGCGGGCCATCGACGATCACATTGCCCGGCCGCTCCAGATGGCCGCGATCGATGATGACATTGCCGGTGATGAGCAGGCCGCAGCCGCGATCCGCCCAGCGGCGGTAAAGATTGTCGTGGGCCGGATTGGGCAGGCCATCCCTGAAGGCCAGCCCCTCCGTCATCGCTGCCTTGGCGATGCGGTTGCGGAACGACTGCCCGTTGGGCAGGGCGAACGGCGCGGCGACGGACATGATGCGGGGCCCTCTGTTTGGCGCAGAGGGTGCCGTGGTGTGCCAAGATGCGCAAGAGATGATCCTTCCCCGCTGGGGGAGGTGCCCGAAGGGCGGAGGGGGCAGAGAGGACCGCGCTTGCCGGCCACCTCCGTCGCCTTCGGCGCCACCTCCCCCAGAGGGGGAGGATGTTCAGGCCGCCTTTTTCGCCGCCAGCCCGTAGAAGCTTTCGCCCTTGGCCGCCATGTCACGCAGATATTGCGGCGGGGCGAAGCGTTCGCCGTGGCGCTGGGCCAGACGATCCAGCGTGGCGACCACATTGGCGATGCCGATCGTGTCCATCGCGCTGAACGGCCCGCCGGTGAAGGGCGCGAAGCCCCAGCCGAAGATGGCGCCGAGATCACCATCCTGCGGGGTTTCCAGCACGCCTTCGCCCATGCAGCGCGCGCATTCGACGAGCTGGCGATAGAGCAGGCGTTCCTTCACCTCGGCGGCATCAGGCTGGGTATCGGCAAGGCCACCGGCGACCGTCTGCACCAGATCGGGCCAGAGGTACTTCTTGGCCCCGCCTTCGGGATAGACATAGAAGCCTTTGGCATTCTTGCGCCCGAAGCGGCCGATTTCGTTCATCTTTTCGATGACGGTCTCGCCCGGACCGCCCTTGTAGGCATCGCCCAGATCCTTCTTGGTCTGCTGCGCCACCTTGTAGCTGAGATCGAGGCCAACCTCGTCGTTCACGGCGAGCGGGCCGACCGGCATGCCCATCTGCTTGCCGACATTCTCGATCAGCGCGGGCACGGTGCCTTCGCCCAGCAGCGCCAGGCCTTCCTGCACATAGGTGCCAAAGCAGCGCGAGGTGTAGAAACCGCGGCTGTCGTTGACCACGATCGGAGTCTTGCGGATCTGCGCGACATAATCCAGCGCCTTGGCGATGGCGGCGGCGCCGGTCTTCTTGCCGACGATGATTTCCACCAGCGGCATCTTTTCCACCGGCGAGAAGAAGTGGATGCCGATGAAGTTTTCCGGCTTGCTCCACGCCTCGGCCAGGCCGGTGATCGGCAGGGTGGAGGTGTTGGAACCGAAAATCACATCCGGGCCGAGCACGGCCTCGGTGGCCTGGGTCACCTTGGCCTTGATCTCGCGGGTTTCGAACACCGCCTCGATCACCAGGTCGCAGCCGGCGAGATCGGCATAATCGGTGGTCGGCTTGATGCGGTCGAGAATGGCCTGCGCCTTGTCGGCCGGCGTCTTCTTCTTGGCCAGCCGGTCAGCGGTATATTGCTTGCCCTTTTCCGCGGCTTCCTGGGTGGTGTCGAGCAGCACCACCTCGATCCCGGCCTGGGCCGAGACCATGGCGATGCCGGCGCCCATCAGGCCGGCGCCGAGCATGGCGACCTTCTTCGTCGGCGCGGGCGGCACGTCTTTCGGGCGGCGCGCGCCCTTTTCGGCGGCCTGTTTCGAGACGAACAGGCTGCGGATCATGTTGCCGGCTTGCGGGTCGGCCACCACCTTGGCGAAATATTTGCTCTCGATGCGGATGGCGAGGTCCATCGGCACCTGAACGCCTTCATAGACGGCCGACAGGATGGCGCGCGGGGCGTTCATATTGTCGCCGGCGTTCACATGGGTCATGGCGTTGCCGCCCACGAACATCTGCGCGAAATTGGGGTTCAAGGCGGTGGCGGGGCCGCCGGGCATCTTGAAATTCTTGGCATCCCACGGCTGCACGCCGCCATTGGGGTTGGCCTTCACCCAGGCCTTGGCGCGGGCGACGATCTCGGCCAGCGGCGCCACTTCCTGGGCGACGCCAAAGCCCAGCGCTTCCTGCGGGCTCATGTTCTTGCCCTGCAGCAGATACATCAGCGCGGCCTGCACGCCCATCAGGCGCGGCAGCCGCTGGGTGCCGCCGGCGCCGGGGAACAGGCCGACCATGATTTCCGGCAGGCCCAGCGTGATCTTGGGATTGTCGGCAATCACCCGGTAATGGCAGGCCAGCACGAATTCGAGGCCGCCGCCCAAGGCGAGGCCGTTGACGGCCGCCGCCACCGGCTTGCCGCAGGTTTCCAGATCGCGCAGCAGCCGGTTGAGGCCGAACACGGCATCGAACAGGGCGGCCATGCGGCTCTTGCCCTCGGGCAGCTTGCCGCCACCCATCAGCGCGCCCATGCCCTTGAGGTCCGCGCCGGCCATGAAGCCGCTGGCCTTGCCGCTGGTGAGCACCGCGCCCTTCACGGCGTCGTCGGTCTTCAGCCGTTCGATGGCGGCGGTGAGATCAGCCTGCACTTCGGGCGTGATGACGTTCATCGACTGGCCGGGCACGTCGATGGTGAGCGTGAGGATGCCGTCGGCATCGAGTTCGGTGTGGATTGCGGTGGTCATTGTTGGTTGCTCCGCTTTTGGTTCCTGGCCCGTGACGTCGAACGGGCCGCCTGTTCGACGGCAAAGCCGCCGAAAGGCGGCCCGCCGGCCGAGGGTGACGCGAGTCGGCGGTTTTCAGCCGTTTGCGTTGCAAACGCCTTCCAAACCGCGCGCCGCTTACACCCTCTCAATAATCGTCCCGGTGCCCATGCCGGCACCCACGCACAGGTTGACCAGCGCGGTGCCCTTGCCGGTGCGTTCCAGTTCGTCGAGCACGGTGCCCAGGATCATCGCGCCGGTGGCGCCCAGGGGGTGGCCCATGGCAATGGCGCCGCCGTTCACGTTGATCTTGTCATGCGGGATGTTGAGCGCCTGCATGAAGCGCAGCACGACCGACGCGAACGCCTCATTGAGTTCGAACAGGTCGATGTCATCCTTGGTCATGCCAGCGCGGGCCAGCACCTTGTTGGCGACGAATTCCGGGCCGGTGAGCATGATCATCGGCTCGCTGCCGATGCTGGCCATGGCGCGGATGCGGGCGCGGGGCTTCAGGCCATATTTCTCGCCCATCTCCTTGTTGCCGATCAGGATGGCGGCGGCGCCATCGACGATGCCGGACGAGTTGCCGCCGTGGTGGACATGGTTGATCTTCTCAACCTCCGGATAGCGCATCAGGGCGATGGCATCGAAGCCGGGCATCGCCTCACCGATGGCCTGGAAGCTGGGGGCAAGGCCGCCCAGCGATTGCATGTCGGTGTTGGGGCGCATATGCTCGTCATGGGCGAGCACGACTTCGCCGATCACATCCTTCACCGGCATGATCGAGCGCTTGAACCGCCCTTCGCTCCACGCCTGGGCAGCGCGGCGCTGCGATTCCACCGCATAGGCATCCACATCATTGCGGCTGAAGCCATATTTGGTGGCAATGAGGTCGGCGCCAATGCCCTGCGGCGCGAAATAGGTCTTGAAGGCGACCGACGGATCGGTGGCCCAGGCGGCGCCATCGCTGCCCATGGGCACGCGGGACATGGACTCTACGCCGCCGCCGATGGCGAACATGGCTTCGCCGGTCATCACCTTGGCGGCGGCCATGTTGGTGGCCTCCAGGCCAGAGGCGCAGAAGCGGTTGATCTGAACGCCGGCGGTGGTTTCGGCATAATCGGCGTTCAGCACGGCGATGCGGGCGATGTCGCTGCCCTGTTCGCCCACCGGGGAGACGCAGCCCAGCACCACATCGTCCACATCGGCGGTGTCGATATTGTTGCGGTCGCGCACCGCCTGCAGCACCTGGGTGGCCAGTTGCACCGGCGTGATTTCGTGCAGCTTGCCATCCTTGCGGCCCTTCCCGCGTGGGGTGCGGACGGTGTCGTAGATATAGGCTTCGGTCATTTTCTCTTCCCTTCTTGGCTCCCCTCCCGCCTGCGGGAGGGGCTGGGGGTGGGACTTCTACGCGTGGGGGCTTGCGGGTTCATTCCCACCCCCGACCCCTCCCGCAAGCGGGAGGGGAGCAGTGTCAGAACATCGCTTCCGGCAGCGCCATCACCACGTCGGCCCCGGCTTCCAGTTGGGCGCGCAGGGACGCGGTTTCGGGCAGCACGCGCGCGGCGAAATAGCGGGCGGTGATCAGCTTGGCGGTGTGGAAATCCGGATCGGTCGTGCCGGCATCGAGCGCGGCCTGCGACGCCATCGCCATCTTCAGCCACATATGGCCGAGCGCGGCATGGCCCAGCATGCGCATGAAGGCGGTGGCGCCGGCCCCGGCATTGTCGGGGTTGGCCATGCCATTCTGCAACAGCCACATGATGCCGGCCTGCACGTCAGCCAGCGCCTTGCCCAGCGGGGCGGTGAGGAAGGCCAGCCGGTCGTCCGCAGCGGCCGCTGCGAGATCGCTGCCCACCAGGCTGAGCCAGGCCTGGGTGCCGCGGCCGCCCTTGGCACCCAGCTTGCGGCCAACCAGGTCAAGCGCCTGGATGCCGTTGGTGCCTTCATAGATCATGGCGATGCGGGCATCGCGCACGAACTGTTCCATGCCCCATTCGGCGATATAGCCGTGGCCGCCCAGCACCTGCTGGCAGTTGGTGGCGACTTCATAGCCGCGATCGGTGCCATAGCCCTTGATGACCGGGGTGAGCAGGCTGATCAGGTTATCGGCCATCTCCCGCTCGGCGGCGTCGGGGGCCTTGCGCGACAGGTCGACCCGGATGGCACCCCACAGCACCAGCGCGCGCATGGCTTCGGTGAAGGCGCGCGCGTCCATCAGCATGCGGCGCACATCAGGGTGGACGATGATGGGATCGGCCTTGCCCTCGGGGTTCTTCGGCCCCGTCAGGCTGCGGCCCTGCAGACGGCCCTTGGCGTATTCGACAGCGTTCTGATAGGCGGCATCGGCCTGGGCGAGGCCCTGGATGCCGACCCCCAGCCGCGCTGCGTTCATCATAATGAACATGGCGGCGAGGCCCTTCATCTCCTCCCCCAGCATATAGCCGGTGGCGCCATCATAGTTCATCACGCAGGTGGCGTTGCCGTGGATGCCCATCTTGTGTTCGATGCTGCCGCACGACACGGCGTTGCGGGCGCCCAGGCTGCCATCATCATGCACAATAAACTTGGGCACGATGAACAGGCTGATGCCCTTCACGCTGTCCGGCGCGCCGGGGGTTTTCGCCAGCACCAGGTGGATGATGTTTTCCGACAGGTCATGCTCGCCGGCCGAAATGAAGATCTTGGTGCCGGTGATAGCATAGCTGCCGTCGGCATTGGGCTCGGCGCGGGTGCGGATCAGGCCAAGATCGGTGCCGCAGTGCGGCTCGGTCAGGTTCATGGTGCCGGTCCAGCGGCCCTGCACCATGTTGGGCAGCCATTTTGCCTTCTGCTCGGGGCTGCCCACCACCTCGATGGCGGCCTGCGCGCCTTCGGACAGGCCGGGATACATGCCGAACGCCATGTTGGAGGCGGCGATGAATTCCTGCATCACCGCACCGATGGTGTAGGGCAGGCCCTGGCCACCATGATGTTCGGAGGCAATGAGGCCGCCCCAGCCGCCATCGCAGAACGCCTTGTAGGCCGCCTTGAAGCCATCGGGCGCGGTCACGCTGCCATCGGGATGGCGGGTGCAGCCCTGTTGATCACCGGGGAGATTGAGCGGCGCCAGCACTTCGGCGCAGAATTTGCCGCCTTCATTGAGCACGGCCTCGACCAGATCGGGCGACACCGCCTCGAACCCCGGCACATGGGACTGGTTGTAGAGGCCGGCCACGGCCTCCAGCACGAACAGCGTGTCTTTGACGGGGGCGCGGTAGAAGGGCATGGCGGGCTCGTTCTCAGGCTTTCAATGATTGTTCGACGATGTCGCAGAATTGTTGCAGTTCCTGGATGGTCGCATCGATATCAGCGCGCTGTTCGGTGAGGAGCGCGATGCGGGCGCGGCATTTTTCCAGGGTGACGCGCTTTTGCGTCTGGCGGTGATCGCCAACGTCATAAAGATCGATCATCTCGCGGATTTCGGCGAGGGAGAAGCCGACATTCTTTGCCCGCAGGATCCACGCCAGCCGGGCGCGATCGCGGCGGGAATAGATGCGGTTCTGCCCCTGCCGCTCCGGCGCGATCAGGCCCTGATCCTCATAGAAGCGGATGGCACGCGGCGTGATGTTGAACGCCAGCGCCAGTTCGGTGATCGAAAAATGGCTGGCATCGCCGGCGGCCGGCGGGGCGGGCGCGGTGGCAAAGGCATGCAGCAGGGCCGCTGCCTCATCATCCGTGCGGGAAACCTCAGCCGGCTTGCTCATCGGAATGAGGGGTAGTTGACGTTTACGTAAAGGTCAAGCTGGCGATGGCGCGGTTGCTGTGGCGGAACTAACGCATCTTTAGCTTGAGATTGAGCCGATCAATGGCGGCCATGATCTTCAGGGCAACCAACCCGAAAAGGGAGAACAGGAAGACCGACACGGAAATTACGAAGCTGCTGATGGCTATGTCCTGGAATCGCGAGCCGCTCCCGAATCCAAGGAATGGTCCTGGCATTCCAACCATCCAGGCAGCCGAATGAAACGTTATGAAAAACAACCCAGCAGCAGCCGCAATGGCAGCAAGCAGTTTAACCAGTGATCGATAAGGAATCTCTCGGACAGAGGTATAGTCTCCATCTTCATCAGAAAGATAATCCACTGCATACGCCCTATTTTCTGCTAAAACCCAATATTATCGCCAAATACCACAACTTGCAAACCAATTGAAATGGTTCCAATATTGCATGAGACAGTCAGCGCAGCGTCGCCGCGCTCACTGAGATGCTGCGGTTGGTGTGGCGGAAGACGCCGGGTTCGCTGCGCTGGGTCAGCGTTACGATCGCCTGCGCGACTGCCTGTGCCGGCAAGCTGCCGAGGTGGCGCGGCAGGGCGAGGTCCATCAGCGGAGCGGCGGCTTGCAGGAAGCGCTCGACTGGGCGGCGTTCACTGCGGGGGCCGATGAGGAGGCCGGGCTGGAGAATGTCGAGGCGGGTGAAGGCCATGGCGGCCAGGGCTGCCTCCACTTCGCCCTTGGTGCGCGGGTAGAGCAGGCCGGACTTCGGGTTGGCGCCGACGCTGCTGACCAGGATGAAGTGGGTGACCCCGGCAGCCTGCGCGGCGCGGGCGAAGGCGAGGACGGCGTCGTGGTCGACGGCGCGGAAGGCGGCGTCGCTGCCGGCCTTGGCGCGGGTGGTGCCGAGCGCGCAGACCGCGACCTGGGCCGGGGGCAATGGCGGAAGATCGTCAAAATCGGCGACCACGCCGGGCCGGCCGGGGATGGGTCGGCGCGAAACCGGGATTGCATCGGGGCAGCGCGCCAGCACCAGACCGCCTATCAGCCCGGTCGCCCCTGCAAGAAGGACCCTTGGCAACATCACAGCATCACCAGCCGCCCGCCATCGAGCCGGCGGTAGAAGCAGTTCACCCGGCCGGTGTGGCAGGCGGGGCCGGCCGGTTCGACCAGCAGCAGCAGGCAATCCTGGTCACAATCCACGCGGATTTCGACCACGCGCTGGATGGCGCCGCTGGTCGCCCCCTTGTGCCACAATTCGCGGCGGCTGCGGCTCCAGTAATGCGCCTCGCCCGTGGCAAGCGTGGCGGCCAGCGCATCGGGGTTCATGTGGGCGACCATCAACACGGCGCCGGATTGGGCGTCCACGGCGACGGCCGTCAACAGGCCATCGGCGCCCCAGCGGGGTTGGAATTCCAGGCTTTCGTCCAGCGAATGGCTCATGTGACACTTTCATCACAACACGGGGGGCGACAAAGCCCCGGCTCCGACCTATATGGCGCGGCATCTGCCGAAAGACAAAGGCCGCCCACATGGACCAGATGCTCACCACCGACCCGTGGGAACAGGATCATCTCCACGAGGAATGCGGCGTGTTCGGCGTTTATGGCGCAGAAGGTGCCGCCGCGCTGGTGGCGCTGGGCCTGCACGCGCTGCAGCACCGCGGCCAGGAAGCCGCCGGCATCACCAGTTTCGATGGCAAGGATTTCCACACCCACCGCGCCATGGGCCATGTGGCGGGCAATTTCGACAATGATGCGGTGATCAACAAGCTGAAGGGCGAGATCGCCATCGGCCACAACCGCTATTCCACCACCGGCGAAACCGCGCTCAGGAACGTGCAGCCGCTGTTTGCCGAACTGGCATCGGGCGGCTTCTCGGTTGCCCACAACGGCAATATTTCCAACGCGATGACCCTGCGGCGCGAGCTGGTGCGGCGCGGCGCGATCTTTCAATCGACCAGCGATACCGAGGTGATCATCCACCTCGTCGCCACCTCGTCCTATCGCACCCTGCTCGACCGTTTCATCGATGCGCTGAAGCGGGTGGAGGGCGCCTACAGCCTGATCTGCCTCACCGCCGAGGGCATGCTGGCCTGCCGCGATCCGCTGGGCATCAGGCCGCTCGTGCTGGGCCGGTTGGGCGATAGCTATATCCTCGCCTCCGAAACCGTGGCGCTCGACATGGTGGGCGCGACCTTCCTGCGTTCGGTGGAGCCAGGCGAGCTGATCATCATCACCGGGCGTGGCCTGCGCTCGATCCGGCCGTTTGCGCCGCAGCGGGCGCGGCCCTGCATCTTTGAGCATGTCTATTTCAGCCGGCCCGATTCGATGATGGACGGCAGCAGCGTTTATGAAGTGCGCAAGCGCATCGGCGCGGAGCTCGCCCGCGAGAACCCGGTGGAGGCCGACATGGTGGTGCCGGTGCCGGACAGCGGCGTGCCCGGCGCCATCGGCTATGCCCAGGAGAGCGGCATTCCCTTCGAATTGGGCATCATCCGCAGCCATTATATCGGCCGCACCTTCATCCAGCCCGGCGACCAGATCCGCAACCTGGGCGTGAAGCTGAAGCACAATGCCAACCGCGCGCTGATCGCCGGCAAGCGCATCGTGCTGATCGATGATTCGATCGTGCGCGGCACCACCAGCGTGAAGATCGTGCAGATGCTGCGCGAGGCCGGGGCGGAGGAGGTGCACATGCGCATCGCCAGCCCGCCGTATCGGCACAGCTGTTTCTATGGGGTCGACACGCCGGAACGCGCCAAGCTGCTGGCCGCGCAGATGGATGTCGAGCGCATGCGCGATTTCATCAAGGTGGACAGCCTGGCCTTCCTGTCGATCGACGGCCTGTATCGCGCCGTCGGCGAGCCGGTGCGCGACGAGCATGCCCCGCAATATTGCGATGCCTGCTTCACCGGCGATTACCCCACCCGCCTGACCGATCAGGAAGAGGTGGAGGTGCCGGACCAGCTGAGCCTGCTGGCGGAAAGGGTGATCTAAGGTCCTCCCCAAACATGTTTGGGGAGGTGCCGAGCGCAGCGAAGCGGAGGGGCTGAGACGGAGGGGCTCTGGCGCCACACACCCCTCCACCGCCGTTCCGGCGGTCCCCCTCCCCAAACAAGTTTGGGGAGGATCATGCTTGCCCCCCTGCCCCGCCCAGCCTAAGGCCCGCCAATGACCGACACGACCGACAAGAAGATCGCCCTCGTCACCGGGGCCAGCCGTGGCATTGGCGCGGCGACTGCCGAATTGCTGGCCGCCGAAGGCTGGCATGTCATCCTCACCGCCCGCAGCGAAGGCGCGCTGGGCCAGGTGGATGACAGGATCCATGCCGCCGGCGGCACCGCCACCATCGCGCCCTTTGACCTGAATGATCTTGATGCCATCGACCGGCTGGGCAACGCCGTCGGTGCGCGCTGGGGCCGGCTCGACGCGCTGATCCTGAATGCGGCGCAGCTCGGCACACTGGCCCCTGTGCCCCACCTGGACCGCAAGGAGTGGGACAAGCTGATCGCCATCAACCTGACGGCGAACTGGCGGTTGCTGGCGGCATTTGATCCCTGGCTGCGCCAGTCGGCGGCCGGCGATGTGGTGGCGGTCACCTCCTCGGTCGGGTCCAAGCCGCGCGCCTATTGGGGCGGCTATGCCGCGACCAAGGCGGCGCTTGAGAATCTGGTCGCCACCTATGGCGCCGAGGTTGGCAACATCAGCCAGATCCGCACCCACATCATCGATCCCGGCGCCACCCGCACCACGATGCGCGCCCGCGCCTATCCGGGCGAAGACCCGGCCAAGGTGAAGCCGCCGGAGGATGCGGCGCGGATGATCCTGGATGCGCTGAAGCGGTGAATGATCATCCCCTTCTGGGGGAGGAGCTTCAACCCCGGACGCGGCGGAGTTTTTCCAGCTTCTTCAGCAGCATGTCGCGCTTCAGCTTGCTGAGGTGATCGATGAACAGCACGCCGTTCAGATGGTCCATCTCATGCTGCAGGCAGGTGGCGAGCAGGCCGTCCAGCTCCTCATCATGGGCCTGGCCTTGTTCATCGAGCCATGTCACCCGGATGCGGGCCGGGCGCTGCACATCGGCGTACATTTCGGGCACCGACAAACAGCCTTCGGAATAGACCGACAGTTCGGGCGATTCCCAGGTGATCTCGGGATTGATGAACACCCGCGGTTCGCGCATGCGCTTGATGTCTTCGGGGCGGGCATCATCGGGCGTGCCGTCTTCTTCGGGCTGCAGATCGATCACCAGGATGCGTTCGGCCACGCCGACCTGGATGGCGGCAAGGCCGATGCCCGGCGCGTCATACATCGTTTCGAACATGTCGGCGATCAGGGTGCGATGCGCGTCGGTGACGGTCTCGACCGGCTTGCTGATCTGCTTCAGGCGCGGATCGGGCGTTTCGATGATGGGGAGGATGGCCATGGGCTGCGAGGTATGGCGGTCGGGGGTTGGCGTCAAGGGTTGGGGGTTCTGGGGAAGGAAGAAGGAAGCAAGGGCGTCGCGGCAGAGGGCCGTCGCGGCAAAGCCGCGCCGTCAGACGACACAAAGAAAGGGCGGCCTGTTGGGGCCGCCCTTTTTTGTCGCTGGCCGATCTTGCCGGAGTCGGAAAATAGCTGCGCTATTTTCGCGCCCGGTGGCGATCAGAACATGCTGCGCAGGGTGATGCCATAGGTACGCGGCTCGCCCGGGAAAGCGATGAACAGGCCGTTGGCATTGGGCGCGAAGCCGCGGGCCACCTGGCGGAAGGTCGCCCCGCCCTGCAGCGGCGCATCCGCCGAAACCTGGGCATATTGGGTGTTCAGCAGATTCTGCGCCCAGAACTCAACGCCCCAGATGCGATCCTTGCCATAGAGGCCAAGCCGCGCGTTCATCACGCCAAAGCCCGGCTCTTCCTTTTCGAAATCCAGATCGGAACCGGTGTTGAACTTCGACATGTAGCGATAATCGACATAGACCAGCGCCGACAGCGTGTCGTTGATCGGCGGCGTCCAGCTGAAGCTGGTGGTCACCACATGCGGCGAGGCATTGGACAGCAACTGACCCGGCAGCTGGAACAGCGTGGGCGCCAGGCTGCTGCCGTTGGTGCCGGTCATGTTCCGGGCATAGCGGCTTTCGGCATAGGTATAGCCAAGGCCGATGTTGACGTGCCGCACCGGGTTGAGGAAGGCTTCCAGTTCGATGCCCTTGGAGATCAGGCCGGGGCCGACGCGATCGGCCGGGCAGGTGGAATTGCCGGCGGTGAGATCGCGATCCCGCCCGCCCAGATCATCCTGGCAGCCGCCGACATTGGCCACCTCAAAGTTCACGCCGTTGAAGGTGTTCAGCTGGAAATTGCTGAATTCCTGATAGAACAGCGCGGCATTGAGGCGGAAACCCTTGAAGTTCAGCTTGGCACCGATTTCATAGGCGTCCACATCTTCGGCATTGAACAGCAGATCGGTCGGCCGCGGATTGTTGGCCACCAGTGCCGAGGTGTCGAGGTTGAAGCCACCCGCCTTGTAGCCACGCGAGTAGGACAGGTAGGTGAGCACCTCGCGGCTGGGCGTGAAGGTGAGCACGGCGGTGCCGGTCACGCGATCCTCGTTCAGGGTGGCGCCCGGAGCGGTGCGGTTGAAACCGGGGCCGGCGGTGCCATTGACCACGCACGGCAGGTTGGCCAGCGCCGCCAGCGGCGAGGCGCGCAGGGCGGCGCAGAAGCCGTTGTTGGCGTTGAACCGCGTGTCGAGGAACTTCTGCTCGTTGGTGTACCGCAGGCCCAGCGTCAGGCTCAGCTTGTCCGGGATCAGCTTGATCACATTGTGGGTGAAGAAGGCATAGTTGCGGCTGCGCTGGCGGAATTCATTGTTCACGACGCCGGTGCCATTCATCAGATTCTGGCCGGCCGGGGTGACATAACCGATCTGCGAGGCGATGTTGTAGAAGCCGCCACGCGTATCGATCGGCCGGCCGGGGATAAGGGCACCCTGCCCCGACAGCGCCGCGATCTGGGCACCGGTGGAGCCGCCGATGGCACTGGCAAGGCCCGCGGCGAGCGGCCGGTTGAAGCAGCTGCTGTCCGCCGTGTTGATCAGGCCCAATTGGCCGGTGGCACGGGCAAATGTATCGGCCAGCACACAGTTGGCATAGCGTTCATAGTCGTTGCCATATTTCCCATCATCATCGGCCGACAGGATTTCATCGGCGTAATAGGCACCCACCAGCCAGTCGAGCCGATCGTTGAAGGCGGTGCCCTGCAGACGCAGTTCCTGGGTGAAGGTGCTGAATTTGCGGTCCTGATCGCGGCGGCGCAGGATATCGAGGCTGTTGAAGTCGAGATCCTGGCCAGCCTTGTTCTTGAACTGGCGATAGGCGGTGATGGAGGTGAGGTTCACACCGCCCAGCGCCCAGTTGACTTCGCCAGACAGGCCCCAATCGCGCGTGGCCTGGAAATAGCCTTCACCACGGGTGATGGCGGTGTCGCGGACAAACCGGCTGCCATCGGTGGGCAGCGGGATGGTGCCGCCCAACCCGCGCACGATGCCCAGGATGGTGCTGGGTGTCGTGTTCACATTGCCCTGGGCGTCGCGCACCAGATTGTTGGCCGGCAGGAAGGCGGCGCCGCAGCATTCCTCGTCCTTGCTGTTGTAATCGCCGATGATGCGGATGGTCAGATCCTCGGTCGGCTTGGCCAGCAATTGGCCGCGCAGCAGCCAGCGGTTGCGATCGGCGAGCGTGCGGCCCGACACGACATCGCGCAGGAAGCCGTCACGCTCGTTCCACAGGCCATCGATGCGGAAGGCCAGCTTGTCACCCAGGATGGGGCCGGTCAGGCTGCCCATCAGGCGCTTGTTGTCGTAGTTGCCGTAGGTGGCTTCGACGATGCCGCCAAATTCGAACTTGGGCTGGGCGGTGGTGATGCTGATCAGACCCGCCGAGGCGTTGCGCCCGAACAGCGTGCCCTGCGGGCCGCGCAGGATTTCAATCCGCTCCAGCTCGCCCAGATCGGTGAGGCCAACGCCGGTGCGGCTGCGATAGACGCCATCGATGAACACCGCGACCGAGCTTTCGAGGCCCGGGTTCTCGCCGACGGTGCCGATGCCGCGCACACGCGCCGCGCCGTTGGATTCGTTGGTGGCCGACGACACCAGCAGCGACGGCGCCAGCTGGGCGATCTGGCGGATGTCGTTGCCACCCGAATTGCGCAGCTGTTCCATGGTGACGGCCGTGACCGCGATCGGGATCTTCGACAGGCCTTCGGAGCGGCGGGTGGCCGTGACGATGATTTCACCCGATTCCACCACATCGTCCTGCGCGGTCTGCGCCGGCTGCGCCTCTTGCGCCAGGGCGGCGGCAGGCAGCAGCAGGGCGGCGGTGGTGGCAAGCAGCAATTGGCGCATGACAATCTCCCAAGTGGTGATGCGACTGGCCGGTGGAGTCCGGCTCAAATTTGTGACAGGAAATGCTAACCCACTTTGCACGCTTGTGAAAGTGCGACATTTGCGTGCGCACGCAAACATCGGCCTGTGTTGCACACGTGTCACACTGGCAGTGCAGTTGAGAGGTTGCGCCGGGCCGCCAGCCGGGGCAGCGTGCGGCAAAGACCATCTGGGGAGAGACACGCATGAACCGTCTGGCAGGCAAGATCGCGCTGATCACCGGCGCCGCACAGGGGCTGGGCGAGGCGATGGCCCGGCGCATGGCGCAGGAAGGCGCCCGCCTGGTGCTGACCGACATCAACGAGGCCGGGGTGAAGGCGGTGGCGGCCAGCATCGGGGATGCCGCCGTGGCCTGCCGCCATGATGTGACCAGCCCGGATGACTGGGCCGCCGCCATCGCCTTTGCCGAAGAAAAATGGGGCGGGTTCCATGTGCTGGTCAACAATGCCGGCATCGCGGGTGGATCGACCGTGGAAGCCACCGATTTCGACACCTGGAAGCGCGTGCATTCGATCGATCTGGACAGCGTGTTCCTGGGCTGCAAGCTGTCGTTGCCGGTGATGGCCCGCACCGTGCGCGAAACCGGGGTGCGCGGCAGCATCATCAACCTGTCCAGCATCGCCGGCGTGATCGCGGCGCACAATTCGGCCGCCTACAACAGCGCCAAGGCCGCCGTGCGCCACCTGACCAAATCGGTGGCGCTGCATTGCGCGAAGCAGCAATATCGCATCACCTGCAACAGCATCCACCCGGTGTTCATCGACACGCCGATCCTGGATGGCATCACAAGCGCGCTGGGCCGCGAGGCGGGCCTGGCCAAGCTGGGCCGCCAGATCCCGCTGGGGGCCGTGGGCGAACCCGATGATATTGCCTGGGCCGCCGTCTATCTGGCCAGTGACGAGGCCAAGATGGTGACCGGCCATGGCCTTTATGTGGATGGCGGCATCAGCGCGATGTGAGCCAGGAGTAATCAAAAGGGGGATCGCAGCCGCCACCCGGACGCCCAGTGTTGCATCAACAAGGGGGGTCGCGATGAACATGATGCTGGCACGGGTGGCGCGTGGAGCGCTTGACGAAGGGGCGGCGCTTGCGCCGGCCCGGCAATCCCAGCCGCTGGCGGCAGCGCCAGCCGAACCACAGGTGTGCTTTGCCCTGCCGGCGCCGGCGCTGCGGCCGCTGATCACCACCTATTACCGGGTGGTCGCCCCCGCCCCGCTGGAGGATTATCTGCACCCCGAATGGGGCAATATCCGCTTTTCGATCCGCGGCCAGTGGACGGTGACACGGCCGGGCTGCAACGATCCGATGCCGGAACGCGCCAGCCTGTTCGGGCCGACCGACCGCACCGGCATGGTGCGCACACCGGGCGATGCCGCCAGCCTGGGGATCGGGCTGACCGCGCTTGGCTGGGCACAGCTGATCGGCGAGCCGGCGGACCGCCATGCCAACCGGGTGTGCGATCTGGGCCATGTGTATGGGGCGGCGGCTGACCAGTTGTGGCAGCAATTCCAAACAGCGGACTGGTCCGCTTCGGTGGCGTTGCTCGATGGGTTTTTCACCGGCCGCGCGGCTGCCGCGCCGCCGCCAGACCCGCTGATCGCCGCGGTGGAGGCGGCGCTGGTGGATGGCGAGATCGGCACCGCCCATGATTTCGCCGCCAGCCTGGGCCTGAACGAGCGCACCCTGGCGCGCCTGTGCCAGCGGGTGTTCGGCTTCCCCCCCAAGCGGCTGTTGCGCCGCCAGCGCTTCCTGCGCACGCTGGCCGATATTGGCGACCGGCTGGATCAACCGCTGGCCACGCTGCTCGACGGCAGTTACTTCGACCAGCCGCACTTCAACCGTGAGTTCAAGGCCTATATGGGCATGACGCCTTCGGCCTATTTTCACTCACCGCGCCAGATCATGCGCCGCGCCGCCGTGGAACGCATGCGCACCGCCGGCGCCATGGTGCAGGGATTGCATCACATGAAGGCGGACTGACCGGCGACGCTGGAGAGCGCCGATCAGGCCAAAGCCGGCGATCAACATCGCCCAGCTTGCCGGCTCGGGGACAGCGCCGTGGCTTGACGGATCAAGCAAGAAGGCCGTTTCGCGGCCGTTGCGATAGCCATAGCCCACGATCTGTCCGGCATCATTCACGCCAACAGCGAAACTGCTGCTGAAATCTGCCAAGGCCGGCACAAGCCCGATCAGATCAACCGGTTGGTCATTGATCCACAGCTGGGCGCGACTGCTGAAGCCATCGGGGTCGTAAGACCCAACCACCCAGCCATTGGCGTTGATGGCGCTGGCCGAAGTGGCCATGCCGGGCAGTGACAGGGCGTTCATCACGCCATTGCGCCACACAAAGGCTGACCAGACGCCAGCATTGGTGGTCGTCACACCCACAATATCGCCCTGGTCATTGATGTGTCGGACGCATAGGAGTCGCTGTTCCCAAGGGAACCCAGGATGGTCATGGCGCCAGCTTCCCAGCGAAAGGCCTGCGTCTCGCCCGTCAGCGTGCGGACGTTGCCAACAACGACATCGCTGTTGTTCACGTCTGTCGCCGTTGGCTGGTTTCCGCCGGGTCCGATGATCGGGGTGACATTGCCTGCCTGCCACAGCATGGCACCGGCCGAGCCATTGGGTCCGCTGACGTTGACCAGGACCTTACCCGCATCATTGATGCCAAATGCGTCGGTTGATCGGCCCTGGGGGTCTTCGATGAAGGTCATGCTGCCATCCGGATTGCGGACAAAGGCCCGAAATCCGTTGCCCGTGAACTGGGTACCGGCAATCTGGCCGGAGAGATTGAGCGAATCTGGCCGCAACGACCCATCAGGCACCAGCGTCCGGGTGCCATTCTGAGAGAGGATCACGCCCTGCGGCGTGCTGGCCCGGAAACCGACAATCAGGCCATTGTTGTTGATGCCATTCACAAACTCCATGCCCAACGTGCCCGAACGCAGGCTGGTGAAGCGGAACGACGGCAGCGGACTGGTGGCAAACGCGGGTCCAGACACAATTGCGGCACCAAGCAAAGCAGCGGCAATACGAGCGAACATGAACCCTCCATTGCTATGATGCGTGTTCTTAACCACCCGGCGTTTTCTGTCAAAGTGGTAACATCGCCGAGCCTCGCCTGGCGCCCATGGCTTTGCAACCCGGCCGTTGTGGCCTATAGGCCGCGCGATGCAGATCATTGGTCATGTTCCCGGCCCGTCGGACCCCCTGGTGGTGCCGCGCAAGACGCCGCAACGTCCAGACGGCAAGACCGATCTGGTCGGGCTGGACCGGCCGGCGATTGCCGCCGCGCTGGAAGCCATTGGCCTTGATGCCAAGACCGCCCGCATGCGCAGCCGCCAGCTGTGGCACTGGATCTATCACCGTGGCGCCACCGATTTTGGCGCCATGGCCAATATCGCCAAGGATCATCGCGCGCTGTTTGCGACCCATTTCGTGGTTGGTCGCCCGGAAGTGGTGACGGCGCAGGCCAGCAGCGACGGCACCCGCAAATGGCTGCTGCGCTTTGCCGATGGCGAGGAAGCCGAATGCGTGTTCATCCCGGATGCGACGCGCGGCACGCTGTGCGTGTCGAGCCAGGTTGGCTGCACGCTCAATTGCCGTTTCTGCCACACCGGCACGATGAAGCTGGTGCGCAACCTCACCCCGGCCGAGATCGTCGGCCAGGTGATGTTGGCGCGCGACGCGCTGGGCGAATGGCCGGGCGCCACGCCGGTGCCGATCGTGCGCCCGCTCGCCAACGATGTCGCCGATGATGACGATGATGATGTGTGGGTGCCTGGCGCCCACAATCCCGGCAACAATTACACGCCGGAAGGCCGCATGCTCACCAACATCGTGATGATGGGCATGGGCGAGCCGCTCTATAATTTCGACAATGTGAAGGCGGCGCTGCAGATCGTCATGGATGGCGAGGGGCTGGGCCTGTCCAAGCGGCGCATCACCCTGTCGACCAGCGGCGTGGTGCCGATGATGGTGCGCGCCGGCAACGAGATTGGCGTGAACCTCGCCGTGTCGCTGCACGCCGTCACCAAGGAAATCCGCGACGAGATCGTGCCGCTCAATCGCAAATATGGCATCGAGCAGCTGCTGGAGGCCTGCGCCGCCTATCCGGGCGCCAACAACGCCCGGCGGATCACGTTCGAATATGTCATGCTGGCCGGCAAGAACGACAGCGACGAGGATGCCCGCGAGCTGGTGCGGCTGATCCGCAAATATCGCCTGCCGGCCAAGGTCAACCTGATCCCGTTCAACCCGTGGCCGGGCAGCTTCTACGAATGCTCGTCCAACGAGCGGATCAAGGCCTTTTCGGACATCATCTTCAAGGCCGGCATCTCCGCCCCGGTGCGCACCCCGCGCGGGCGGGACATCATGGCCGCCTGCGGCCAGCTGAAATCGGCATCCGAAAAGATCAGCCGCGCTGAGCTGGACAAGCGCGCGGCGGAGAAGGAATTAAGCTGGACCTTGTGAGCGGATGCCTCCCCTCCCGCTGACGGGAGGAGAGGCTTCCGGGCCTCAATCCGAGCTACGCGCCACGCTTACCATCGCCGGGCGCAGCAGGCGGTCGCGGATGGTCCAGCCGCTGGCCAGCTCGGCGACCACGGTGCCGGCATCAAACGCGCTCGGTACCTCGATCATCGCCTGGTGGCGGTTGGGATCAAGCGGCTCGCCGCTGGTGATCTCGATGCGGGCGATGTTCTGGCGGCCAAAGATCGCCAGCAGCTCGCGCTCGGTCGCCTCGATGCCGGTGCGCACCTGGTCAAAGCCTTCGGGCGGCAGGGCGGCGACGGCACGACGCAGATTGTCGGCCACGGCCAGCATCTCGCGGGCAAAGCCGGTGACGGCATATTGGATCGCCTCGGCCTTGTCGCGCTCCAGCCGGCGGCGGGTGTTTTCCACATCGGCCAGCGCGCGCATCACCCGGTCTTTCAGATCGGCGATTTCCTGATCCTTGGCCAGCAGCGCTTCGGCCAGATCAAGCTGGCTTTCGGGGGCATCGGCGGTCTCGCTGGTTTCGGGCTGTTCGTTGTTCTCGGTCACGTCGGTCATGATGCCAATCTGCTCAGGGTTCGGGCTGTGTAATCCACCATGGGGATGACACGCGCATAGTTCAACCGGGTCGGCCCGATAACCCCCACAACGCCGATCACCTTGCCATCATTGCCGCGATAGGGTGCGGCGATCACGCTGGAGCCGGACAGCGAGAACAGCCGGCTTTCAGCGCCAATGAAGATGCGCGTTGCCTCGGCCCCGCGCGCGCCATCCAGAAGCCGAATGAGTTCAGCCTTGTCTTCGAGATCGTCCAGCAATTGCCGCACCCGGTCCATGTCCATCTGGCCTTCGACCAGATTGGCCTGGCCGCGCACGATCAGCACCGGGCGTGCGGCGGCATCGGATGACCAGACGGCCAGCCCGGCCGACACCGCACTTTGGGTGAGGGCATCGAGCGCGGCCCGGTCGCGGGCAATTTCCGTCGAAAGCCGCTGGGCCGCTTCGCCCAGCGTCAGGCCGGCGAGCCGGGTGGTGATATAGTTGGCCGCAGCCTCCAGCGTGGCCGGCAGCACGCCGGGCGGCAGATCGAGAAGGCGGTTTTCGACACTGCCATCGGCGCCGACCAGCACCACCAGCGCGCGGGTGGGCGACAGCGGCACGAAGCTGACCTGGCGAATGATGAGCTCGCGCGCCGGCACCAGCACCAGGCCGGCACAATGGGACAGGCCCGACAGCGCCGCCGTGGTGCGGGCCAGCGCCTCCTCCATCGCCATGCCGGGGGCGAGGCCAGATTCGAGCTTGGCGCGGTCTTCGTCCGACACTTCGGCGGCCTGCATCATGCCATCGACGAACATCCTGAGACCCAGTTCGGTCGGCAGCCGCCCGGCCGACGTGTGCGGCGCGGCGAGCAGGCCCAGCTCCTCCAGATCCTGCATGACATTGCGGATGGACGCCGGCGACAGGCCGAGGCCGCCGCCCTTGGACAGGGTGCGGCTGCCCACCGGCGCGCCGGAGGCCAGATAGGCATCGACGATCTGGCGAAAAATCTCGCGCGCGCGGTCGTTCAGTTCGGTGAGCGACGGGGCCTGTTGCATGAGGGCAATTTATGCACAGCGCGGGTGCTGCGCAATGGGTGCTTCCCTTCCTTCGGCCCACGCCATATGGCCAGCTGCAACATTCAAACGAAAGGCAGTGTCCATGCGCCCCTCCGGCCGCACCCCCGATCAGATGCGATCGATCGAGATGATCCCCGGTTTTTCGGCCCATGCCGAAGGATCGTGCCTGGTGAAATTCGGCCAGACCCATGTGCTGGTGACGGCCAGCGTGGAAGAGCGGGTGCCGCCCTGGCTGCGCGGCGGCGGCAAGGGCTGGGTGACGGCCGAATATGGCATGCTGCCCCGCGCCACCCACACCCGCGGCAGCCGGGAGGCCGCCAAGGGCAAGCAATCGGGCCGCACCCAGGAAATCCAGCGCCTGATCGGCCGCTCCCTGCGCGCCGTCACTGATCTCACGCTGTTGGGTGAACGCCAGATCACGCTGGATTGCGATGTGATCCAGGCCGACGGCGGCACCCGCACCGCCGCCATTTCCGGCGCCTGGGTGGCGTTGCGGCTGGCCATCGACACCATCCACAAGGCGACCCCGCTGGCCGGTGATCCACTGGCCACCCAGGTCGCGGCGATCAGCTGCGGTGTCTACAACGGCACGCCGGTGCTCGATCTCGACTATGCCGAAGACAGCGCCGCCGGCACCGATGCCAATTTCGTGCTGACCAACAAGGCCGGCATCGTCGAGGTGCAGGGCACCGCCGAGGGCGAGCCGTTCGACGAGGAAACGCTGCTGCGCCTGCTCCGCCTCGCCCGCATCGGCTGCAACCAGGTGTTTGCGGCGCAATTGCAGGCGGTGGGCCGGTGAGGCAGCTGGCGCCGGGCAAGCTGGTGCTGGCCACGCACAATCCGGGCAAGGTGGTGGAACTGGCCGAACTGCTCGGGCCCCATGGGCTGGAGGTGGTTTCGGCCGGCAGCCTGGGCCTGCCCGAGCCGGATGAGACGGAAACGACGTTCATCGGCAACGCCCGGCTGAAGGCGTTGGCCGCCGCCACCGCCAGCGGCCTGCCGGCGATTTCCGATGACAGCGGCCTGTGTGTCGATGGTCTGGGCGGCGCGCCCGGCATTTATTCGGCGCGCTGGGCCGGGCCAGGGAAAGACTTCGCGGTGGCGATGGCGCGGGTGAATGACGAGCTGGGCGACAAATCCCGCACCGCCCATTTCATCTGCGCCCTGTGCGTCGCCTGGCCCGATGGCCACAGCGAGGTGGTGGAAGGCCGGGTGGATGGCACGCTGGTATGGCCGCCGCGCGGGGGCAATGGCTTTGGCTATGACCCGATGTTCCTGATGGACGGCCAGGCGCAGACCTATGGCGAGATGACCCGGGCCGAGAAGGAGGCCGACAACCACCGCGCGCGGGCCTTCCGGCAGCTGGTGGCGTTGCTGCCGGCGCGTCCGGCCTGACCCGCCACCATGTCCAAACCCGCTCATGCCGAGCTTGTCGAGGCACGCTCCGCACGTGGCCGGTGCCTCGACAAGCTCGGCATGAGCGGATTGTGATGGTCGCACGCATGGCCGCTCTCCCCCCCGTCGCGCTCTACGTCCACTGGCCGTTCTGCGTCACCAAATGCCCCTATTGCGATTTCAACAGCCACGTCCGCGAATCCGTGGACCAGGCGGCATGGCGCGACGCGCTGCTGGCCGATCTGGCCTTCGAGGCCGCGCGCCTGCCCGGCCGGCAACTGGCCAGCATCTTCTTCGGCGGCGGCACCCCCAGCCTGATGCCGCCCGAAACCGTGGCCGCCATCATCGCGGCGGCGCAGCGGCACTGGCCGCCCACCGACGACCTGGAAATCACGCTGGAGGCAAACCCGTCGAGCGTCGAGGCGGGGCGCTTTGCCGGCTTTGCGGCGGCCGGGGTCAACCGCCTGTCGCTGGGCGTCCAGGCGCTCGATGATGCGGCGCTGAAGCTGCTCGGTCGGCCGCATGATCTGGCCGCTGCGCTCGCCGCGCTCGACGTGGCGCAATCGACCTTTGGCCGGGTCAGCTTCGACCTCATCTATGACCGGCCGGGGATGACGCGGGAGGCCTGGGCGGCCGAACTCACCCGCGCACTCGGCTTTGGCACCACACACCTGTCGCTCTATCAACTGACGATCGAGCCGGGCACCCGCTTTGCCGCGCTGTTCGCGCGCGGCGAGTTGCTGATGCCCGATGAGGACACCAGCGCCGATCTGTTCGCCATCACCCAGGAGATGATGGCAGCGGCGGGCCTGCCGGCCTATGAAATTTCCAACCACGCGGCACCGGGGCGTGAGAGCCGGCACAATCTCACCTATTGGCGCTATGGCGATTATGCCGGCATCGGGCCGGGCGCCCATGGCCGCCGCGCGGGCGTTGCGACGCTTCGGCGAAAGAAGCCGGAAGCCTGGCTGGCCGGCGTGCGCGAGGCCGGGCACGGCATGGAAAGCGAGACGGCGCTGACCGCGACGGAGCGGGCGACCGAGGCGCTGGTGATGGGCCTCAGGCTGGCCGAAGGGCTGGACGCCGCCCGCTTTGCGGTGCGCACCGGGACGGCGCTCGCGGATGCGGTGGACATGGCCGCCGCCTACCGGCTGGCTGATCAGGGGCTGCTGGCGGTGAGCGACGCCGGCATCCGCCTGACCCGCGCCGGCTGGCCGCTGGCCAATGCCGTGCTGGCCCAGATTGCGCGCTAGACATCCTCCCCCTCTGGGGGAGGTGCCCGCAGGGCGGAGGGGGCGGCAAGGACCGCGCTTGCAGGCCCCCTCCGCCTCCCTGCGGTCGGCACCTCCCCCAGAGGGGGAGGATCTTGTGGGTCAGAAGCTCGCCGGTGCCGGCGACACGGTTCCGCTGCCGAGCTGGTCCACCTCCAGCCCGCGCTCGACGACGCCGCTGGCGGTAAAGCGGAAGGCGCCATCGATGCCGGAAAAGCCGTCGCGGGCGAGCAGGCTGGCGCGCGGGAAGGCCTGGCCATAGGGCCAGCGCGCTGCCAGCCCGTGCGCCAGCAGCACCGCATCATAGCCCAGCGAAGCCAGGCGCGAGGGGTTGCCGCCATGCTTGGCGCGATAGCGGGCAGCGAGGCTGTTGAAGCGGGCATCGGGCACGGTGGCATAGAGCGCGCCCTTCAGCGCCGGCACGGCGGCGAGGCCGGGTTCGTTGTTCCACAATTCGGTGCCCAGGATCACCACCTGCCCCGGCCCGGCGCCAAAGCGTGACAGCGGCTGCAGGAAGCGCGCAGTGGCCGCCCCCGAATCAGCCACCAGCAGCGCCTGGAACGGCACCGGCGCCAGCGCGCCGGCCACCCGCGCCACCGTGCCATCGGGGCGGATCATCGGCTTGCCGCTGGCCCGCACGCGCGCATCATAATTGGTGACCAGGCGGGCGGCGGCCAGCAGCTTGGCCGGCTCGCGGGTGTAGGGCACGACGGCGGTGGAGCGGCCACCGGCATCATTGACCGCCTTCACAAAGCTCAGCTGCGCGCGCTGACCATAGACGCCCTGCGGCACCAGCGCGGCAAAGCGCTCCACACCGCGCATCCGGGCATAGCTGACAACGCGGGCAATCGCCTGCCCCGGCTGGAAGCCCAGCACGAACACATTGCCGCCAGCCACGGCGGCATCGTTGGAGAAGGACAGGATCGGCACCGGCCGGCCGGCCACCGCCGCCTGCACCGCCGGCACCTCGCTGCCCAGCAATGGCCCCAGGATGAGGCCGGCGCCATCGGCCATGGCCCGCGCCGCTGCCTCGCCGGCGCCGGCGGCCGTGTCGTAGGTGACGAGCTGCACCTGCGGCTTGCCGAGATCGGCCATGGCCATGGCGGCGGCGTTGGCGATGGATTCGCCCAGTGCCGCATTGGCGCCCGACAGCGGCACCAGCAGCGCCACCTTGTTCAGCCGCGCCTCTGGCAGCGGCGCCGGCTTGGGCGCGACCACCGGCGGCGGTGGCGGGGCCACCACCGGAGCGGCCTTCTTGGGGGTGGAGCAGGCCGCCACCAGCAGGGCCAGGCCCAGGCTGGCGGCGCGCAAGGCTTGCCAGCCGCGCCGGTTCACGCTCTTGATGCTGTGGTGCACGATTCCAGTTCCCATCCGCCAGCCGATGCCAGCTTGCCTGCCGGCCTTTATATCGTGGCCACCCCGATCGGCAATCTGGGCGATATCAGCCCGCGCGCCCTGATGGTGCTGCGCTGCGCCAGCCGGATTGCCTGCGAAGACACGCGGGTGACCGCCAAGCTGCTCAATCATTTCGGGATCAAGGCGCGGTTGACGCCCTATCATGATCACAATGCCGCCGCCGTGCGTCCCGGCCTGATCGCCGATGCGCTGGCCGGGCCGGTGGCGCTGGTTTCGGATGCCGGCACGCCGCTGATTTCCGATCCGGGCTACAAGCTGGTGGCCGATGCCCGCGCCGCCGGGGTGAATGTGGTGGCGGTGCCCGGCCCGTCGGCGGTGATTGCCGCCCTGTCCATCGCCGGCCTGCCCACGGATCGCTTCCTCTTTGCCGGCTTCCTGCCCGCCAAGGCCGGCGCCCGCGCCAGCGCCATTGCCGAGCTGGCTGCCGTGCCGGCCACACTGGCCTTCTACGAATCGGGGCCGCGGTTGGCGGCTTGCCTGGCCGATCTGCTGGCCGGGCTGGGCAACCGGCCGGCGGCGGTGGGGCGGGAATTGACCAAGAAGTTCGAGGAGATGGTGACCGGCGACCTGGCTGACCTGGCCACACGCTGGGCCGATGCGCCGCCCAAGGGCGAGCTGGTCGTGCTGGTTGGCCCGCCGCTGCCGGCCGCCGCGCCGGAGGCTGCCGACATTGATTCGGCGCTGCGCACTGCGCTGGCCAGCCTGAGCGTCAAGGACGCCGCCCGCCAGGTGGCCGAAGCGCTGAGCCTGCCGCGCGCGCAAGTCTATGCCCGGGCGCTGGCCATCCGCCATGGCTGATCGCCGGGCGCGCGAACGCTGGGGCCGCCGGGCGGAACAGATTGCTGCCATCTGGTTGATTGCAAAGGGCTATCGCCTGCTGGCCCGGCGTGTGCAGACGCCGGGTGGGGAAATCGATCTGGTGATGCGCACCGCCGACACGCTGGTGTTTGTGGAGGTGAAGGCGCGGGCCACGCTCGACTCCGTGCTGGCGGCGTTGCATCCTGCGGCGCAGCGGCGGTGCCAGGCGGCGGCGCGCTGGCTCAGCCCCCGATTCGGCTGGCCGGGCGCAGCGATCCGGCATGATGCGGTGCTGATCCGGCCCTGGGCCCTGCCCCGGCACCTGATCGGCATCTGGCGGGACGAGTGATGATGGAACTTGCCACAATCGGGCTGATGGATGATGCGGATATCGATCTGATCGAAGCCGGCATCGCCCTGTCGCTGGCCGATCGGCCCAACGCCGATGCGCCGCGCTTGCGCCGGCTGGTGCAGGGCTGGGCCATCACGCTGCAGCGCGATCTGGCGCCGGCCACCGGCCAGGGCCGCGCCCTGCGGCTGGCTGGCCTGATCGCTGGCGAAGCGGGCCTGTCGGGCGACACCCAGGATTATGAGAATCCATTGAACGCCGATCTGGTGGCCGTGGCGACACGCGGGCGCGGCCTGCCGATCAGCCTGTCGATCCTCTATGTCGCGCTGTGCCGCCGGGTCGGCTGGCGGGCCGAGGCGCTGGCCCTGCCCGGGCATGTGCTGGTGGCGGTGCACGGCGGCGGATCGGCGGCGCTGATCGATCCCTTTGATCATGGCGCCACGGTGTCGGCCGCGCGCGCCGCCGATATCGCCCGCAGCGGCGGCAGCAGCGACATTGCCGGCCGCTTTCCGCCGATGAGCAACCGGCAGATGCTGGTGCGGCTGATATCCAACCAGGCCAGCCGGGCACGCCTGTCGGGCCAGGTGCTGCGCGCACTGACCCTGTATGAACGCATGACGATGATCGCGCCCCGCCTGTCGGCCCTGTGGTGGGAACGGGCGCAGCTGGAACAGCGCATCGGCCGCATGGCCGCCGCCCGCGCCAGCCTGACCGCGATGCTGGAAACCACCCATGATCCGGCGATGATCCAGCGCATCCGCGCCATGCTCGCCGCCCTCGCCCGTTCCGACAGCTGACAGAAAGCAACAGCCATGACCTTGCGTGTCGCGGTTCAGATGGACCCGATCGAAACCATCAACATCGGTGGTGATTCGACCTTTGCCCTGATGCTGGAAGCCCAGGCGCGCGGCGCCACGCTGGTGCATTATCTGGCCGGCGATCTTTCGGCCGAAAACGGCCGGGTGCGGGCCAAGGCGCGGCCGCTGAAGGTGATCAACCAGCCGGGTGCGCATTTCGAATGGCTGGGCGAAGCGCGCACCGTCGATCTGGCGGACGAGGCCGATGTGGTGCTGATGCGCCAGGATCCGCCGTTCGACATGGGCTATATCACCGCCACCCATTTGCTGGAGCAGATCCAGGACCGGGTGCTGGTGGTCAACGACCCGGCCGAGGTGCGCAATGCGCCGGAAAAACTGTTCGTGCTGCGCTTTCCCGATCTCATGCCGCCGACACTGGTGACCAAAAGCCTTGAGGAGGCGATGGATTTCCGCGCCCGCCACGGCGCCATCGTCGTCAAGCCGCTTTATGGCAATGCCGGCACCGCGGTGTTCCTGATCGATGAGAAGGACGGCAATCTGCCCGCACTGGTGGAATTGTTCGGCAGCGTGTGGCGCGAGCCGTTCATGGTGCAGGCCTTTTTGCCCAGCGTGGCCGACGGCGACAAGCGCATCGTGCTGGTGGATGGCGAGGCGGCCGGCGGCATCAACCGCCTGCCGAAAAAGGGCGAAATCCGCTCCAACCTCGCCGCCGGCGGCAGCGCCCAGCCCACCGACCTGACCCCGCGCGAACAGGAAATCTGTGCCCGGCTGGGGCCGGAGCTGAAACGGCGCGGGCTGATCTTTGTCGGCATCGATGTGATCGGCGGCTTCCTCACCGAAATCAACGTCACCTCCCCCACCGGCATCCGCGCCATCGACCGGTTCAACGGCACCAACACGCCGGCGCGCATCTGGGATGCGATAAAGGCGCGGCTCGACGCACGCGCCTGAACGGGCTTGACGTTTCGACAATTGTCGAATATTTCGATTCTTGTCGAAAGGAAAGCCGATGGAGTCTGCCACTGCCGTCACCGCGCTCGCCGCGCTAGCCCATGATCGCCGCCTCGCCGTGTTCCGCACGCTGGTGGTGGCTGGGGCCGACGGGCTGGCGGCCGGGCATATCGCCCAGGCGCTGGCGGTGCCGCCGTCCAGCCTTTCGCATCATCTGGGGCTGCTGGAACAGGCCGGGCTGGTGCAGGTGCGCCGGGCCGGACGCAGCCTCATCTATGCGGCGGATTTCGCCGCCATGCGGGCGCTGATCGATTTCCTCACCGAGGATTGCTGCCGGGGCCTCGCCCCGCCGGCCGAGAGCGCCTGCCAACCGGGAGCATGTCAATGAAGCGTTTGCATGTGCATGTCGGCGTGACCGATCTGGCTGAATCCATTTCCTTTTATTCGGCCCTGTTTGGCACGGGGCCGACGCTGGTGCGCGATGATTATGCCAAATGGATGCTGGATGATCCGCGCGTGAATTTTGCCATCAGCCAAGGCCATGCCACGCCGGGCATCGAGCATCTGGGCATCCAGGCCGAAACGCCCGACGAACTGGCCGAGGTGACCGGCCGGCTGAACGCGGCCGCGCGCCCGGTGCTGGCCGAAGGCGAAACCACCTGCTGTTACGCCCGGTCGGAAAAAAGCTGGACCAGCGACCCGTAGGGCGTGGTGTGGGAAGCGTTCCACACCATGGAACAGGCCCGCACCTATGGCAGCAGCCCGGCGCTGGATGCGCTGGCGGCCATGGCCCCCAACCCCGGCGGCGGTGGGTGCTGTTGAGCGGCAGTCAATCGTCCTTGCGCTCGTCCCGCTTGGCCGGCTTGGTTGGCAGGCCGGCCACGCGTTCCCAATCGCCCAGCCCGCAGGCGCCAAAATTCACCCCGCCCATGGTGAAATCCACCACCTGAACAATGTCGCCACGGCATTGGCTGCCAATCGGGCTGCTGTGCACCAGCGCCCTGCGCGGCGCCAGGCCGGGGCACATCATGGCGTTGCGCCACCAGCTGCCATCGCGCAGCCGCACATACCAATGCCGGTCGATGCCGGCCTGGGCCTGCTGGATGTTGCGGGTGGGCAGGCAATCCTTGATGGCCGATTTGGCCGCATCATCATCGGCCCGGGCCGGAACAGCCACGACCAGTGCGAACAGCAAAAGCGCGGTTCTGATCATGGCCATATCCGTGTCACACGCCCCCTTTATCGCTGCTGAACATGCTCAACCGCGGAAATTGTCCTTGGCGGCGCGGCGGCGGGCGAGTTCCTCCACGCTGCCGGCGCGCACGAACGGGTTGGTTGCCGCCTCCATCGCCAGGCTGAACGGCACGGTGGGTTCACCGCGCGCGCGCAGCCGGTCCACCGCCTCCACCCGCTTCAGCAGCGCCTGGTTCTCCGGCTCCACCGTCACGGCAAAGCGGGCGTTGGATTGCGTATATTCGTGCGCGCAATAGACCAGCGTGCGCGGCGGCAGCGCCATGAACTTGGCGAGCGCGCTGTGCATCTGTTCGGCCGTGCCTTCAAACAGACGGCCGCAGCCCATGGCAAACAGCGTGTCCCCACAGAACAGGGCGCCATCAAAGGCATAGGCATTGTGGCCGGCGGTGTGGGCGGGGCAATCGATCACCCGGCCGACATGGTTGCCGATGCGCACCTCGTCGCCTTCCGCCACGGCGCGGCTGATATGCGGGATCTTCTCGGCTTCGCCCTTCGGCCCGGTGACGATGGCACCAGTGGCCGCCACGATATCGCTGTTGCCGCCCACATGATCGGGGTGCCAGTGGGTGTTCAATATCTGGGTGATCTTCCAGCCGCGCGCTGTCGCCACTTCCAGCACCGGGCCGGCGACGGCTGGATCGATTACTGCCGTTTCCCCGGTGTCCGTATCATGTGCCAGCCAGACATAATTGTCGCTCAGCACCGGCACACCAATCACGTCCAGCATCTTACCAGCTCCCGATATTGGGCATCGAAGCCCAAGGTTCGGCCGGGGCCGGGGCGGGCCCGGCCTGCAGCAGCTCCACCGAAATTCCATCCGGCGATTTCACGAAGGCCATGCGGCCATCGCGCGGCGGCCGGTTGATCACCACACCGCCATCCATCAGGCGCTGGCAACTTTCATATATATTTTCAACGGCATAGGCGACATGGCCGAAATTGCGCCCGCCGGTGTAGCCGGCCTCGTCCCAATTGTGGGTCAGCTCGATCTGGGCGCTTTCATCGCCTGGGGCGGCGAGGAAGATCAAGCTGAACCGGCCGGCCTCATTGTCGTACCGGCGCAGTTCCTTCAGGCCCAGCAGTTCGAAAAAGCGCAGGGTTTCGGCCACATCCGAAACGCGGATCATGGTGTGGAGATATTTCATTTCAGCACCCTGCCTGCATAGGCTTCAAACAGCGCCACCACCGCATCCGGCACCGGCGTTGGCCGGCCGCGCGGTTCATCGACATGCACCGAAACCTCGATGCCGCTGGCGCGCAGATCCTCCCCGCCTTCGCCATGGATTTCAAACGCGAACGTGAGGGAGGTACGGCCAATCTTCTCGCAGCGCACGCCGATCGCCATCATCTCGTCGAGCAGCACGGGGGCGTGATAGGTCACCTCCGCCTTCACCACATGCAGTTCGGGCGCGCCCTTCAGCTGCGGTTCGGGATACAGGCCGACGGCGCGGAAATACTCGGTGATGCCGATATCGAAATATTCAAGATAGCGGCTGTTGAACACCACGGCCTGCGCGTCCACCTCGGCATAGCGGGCGCGCTGGTGCCAGACGAAACGGAAATCAGAGCGTGCCATCAGCGTGGTGTAGCAGGTGACACATCGCCCGTCAGGGGTTTTTCCGGCAGTTCCGGCGCGATGCGGCCCAGTGCCGCCGTTGCCGCGGCCCCGGCCGGCGTGCCCAGCCCGTCGGCCGCCGCCGCCTCCCACGCCTGGCGCGCCAGCTTGGTGTCGCCTTTGGCCGCCGCCAGATTGCCGGCCTCCAGCTCGACATCGGCCGATTGCGGCGCCAGATCGGCCGCCTTCACCAGCGCGACTTCGGCGGTGGCCAGATCGCCGCTGCGCCGCGCCAGCGTTGCCTTCAACAGCCAGGGCATGAAAAATTCCGGCGACAATTCGGTGGCGCGGGTGAGATCGGCCATGGCCGGGGCTGCCTGGCCCAGTTCCACCTGCACCTCGGCCCGGAAGGTGAGCAGATCCGCCTCGGCCCGGGGCGACAGCTCGCTGCCGGCCGGCCGCGCCAGGGCTCGGGTGAGGAAGCGAAGAGCATCGGCCGGCTTGCCGGCGATCATCGCGGCTTCGGCGGCCTGGCGCCACAGCGGCACCGTCTGCGGATCCCGGGCATCCTCGCTGGCCATGCCGGCCGCTTCATAGCTTTTGAGCGCCGCCTCGTGATGGCCGGCGCGCATCTGGGCCACAGCCAGGCAATGCCGCGCCGCCACGCCGCCGCCTTCCAGCCGCCAGCCGTGGGCCATCTGCAGGGCGCGGGCCGGGTCCTTGCCCGCCAGCTGGATGCAGGCGGCATAGCGGGTCGGGTCAGACGGGGCCGCCAGCGCCGGGGCGGCAGCAAAAAGGCCCACAAGCAACAGATTTTTCACAACAAGTCCTGCACGGTGGCGATAAGCATGGCGATATCGGTTTCGCGCGACAGACGATGATCGCCATCCTTGATGAGCCGCACCTGAACATCGCCGCCGGTGATGCGGGCCGCGATGTCGAGCGACAGGCGCCAGGGCACCGCATCATCGGCCATCCCGTGCAACAGCCGCACCGGCGCGGTGATGCCGATCTGGCCATCGAGCAGCAGCCGTTGCGGCGCATCGGCGATCAGGGCGCGGGAATAACGATAGGGTTCGCCATAGTCGGACGGGCGGGTGAAATAGCCTTGGCTTTCGAGCTGTCGCCGCTCCGCCTCCCCCACGGTCAGGCCCCACACGGTGAAATCCGGCGCGGCCGCAATGCCCACCAGCCCGGCCAGCCGGTCCTGCAGCGCCAGCCCGGCCAGCAGCGCGATCCAGCCGCCCATCGACGAACCCACCAGGACGACCTTGCCGGCGGGCCAGACATGGTTGATCAGCGCCAGCGCATCATCGGTCCAGCGCCCGATGCTGCCGTCCAGAAAATCGCCCCCGCTCGCCCCGCAGCCGCTGTAATCCAGCCGCAAACAGGCCCGGCCGTTGGCCCGCGCATGATCGCTGACCGCCTGCGCCTTGGCGCCGGTCATGTCGCTCATGTAACCGGGCAGGAACACGATCAGCGGACCGGTGCCCGGCCCGAAGCGGTGGGCCAGGCGCACGCCCTTGTGGTCAAGAAATCGTGGTCCGCTCATGCCAGCTGGATCGCCGGCACCACCGGTTTGACGATGGCGCCGGGGCTGGGAAGCTCGCCCATAACCGGCAATTTGCTGTCACTGTTCCACAGCCACGCCGCGATCAGCCCCAGCAGCAGCAGCAGGATCATCACCGCCCGGCGCACCGGATTGGCCGGCGACAACAGCGGCAGATCATGCACCCAGCTGTCCGGCGGCGGCATGGCATCGAACCTGATCTGCCAATCCTGTTTGTCGGTGCGGCGCAGGCACAGCCCGTCATCGCGGCGCACCCGGGCCAGGGGAATGGCGCTGATGTCGGCCTCGACATTGATCAGCAACCGCTTTTCCAGCGCCGTCACCACCACCGCCTCCCGCCGGCCATCGTTGATCAGCACGCCGGAAAGCGGGCGCTGTTTGGCGGAGCGGCGGGTGGGCGGGGCTGGCATATTCTCGTCAGTGCCAAGGGCGACCCACTTATGCAAGCCGCCTGCGGCCAACCGGCACGCACATTGATACTCATTCGGAATAGCGGTTGATCAACAGGCTGATCCGCGCCGACACCCCCAGCAACAGCAAGCCAAAGAAGCCAAGCCCCAACAGATGGGCAACATCGAACAATTCCCGCAGGGTGAACGGCAGCCACGACAGCCACGGCACCGCCACTCCGGGTTTTGCTTCCCATTCCTCGTCTGCACCGGAAGACACGGCCGGCAGCACCAGATCGCGGGCAAAGGCCAAGCTGTTGAACTCCTCACAGCGGCCTCCTGGCTTGTCACAGGCGGCCGCATCGCCCGCAGGCGCCCCCCCAATGTTCAGGTCAAGCGCCACATGGCCGCGATGACCAAACTTTGCCGAATAGGCCAATTGGGCATCGTTCAAACCGGCCGCCGGATGCAGTTCAACCTTTACCAGCTTGTGCTGCATCAGCCCGCGTTGGTTAGCATTATGGGCAATCATGGCCGTGCCCAGCAGCAGAAAAGCGGAAAGGAAGAACATCCGCACATAGCTGAAGCCATAGCGCGCACTGGCACCAATCAGTGAAAAGCCAACTTTCTCAAACAGGTGAAGCCGCCAGGACAATTGTCCCGTGCGCACTTCCAGCCGGCGTTGCTCGATGCGGTTGGCAGAAATCCAGCGCCCTTCCTCGCGCAAGGCCCGGGCGGCAATGGTATAGGGTTCGAGCGACTGATACACGGAACCGCGTGGTGACTTTGCCGGCCACTGCGCAACGGTTTGCCCATTGGGGCCGCGTGGCAGACGGCCCCGCCATCCAGCGACGCGGCCGTCCTGAACGCGGGAGTCGTTGCGTGCCAAACGTTGCAGGCGCAGCCATGACAGACCAATCGGCCGAGAATGACGCCGGAATGGCCGGGTCAGGATCGGCAGCCCCAGTTGGGCTGCCAGCAGCAAGAAAATCAAGATCGTCCAAAACAGATTGGACGCACCCACAAGCTCGTCCAAGCCGGCGAGAAAGCCCAGGCTCAAGCCCAGGAAAACCACGATGGCAAAAAAGGCGTAACCAACCCGCCTCCTGTTGCGGGGCCGTGTATCGATGGCCGGGCTGGTGCCGGGCACATAGGGCAATGGTGCCAGCGAACCGAAGCGGCCTGCCCGTTCATAGCGGAAACCAACGATATCTAGCCGGTCCAGCCGTGGCCAGGCATTGGGCATGTGGGTAAACAAAGCGGCACGGGCGTTGGCCAGATCGATCTTGGGATGTGCCCGGCGTTCGTCCAGCCATGTGTGGAGCGACCCTGCCTGGTCAGAACGGGCGCTGGCCCGCTCGGCGGCCAGCCAGTCCGCCTTCACAAGCTCGTCGTTGGCCTTGATCAGGGCGGGCGTGTGCAGCAAGACATTGTGATTGTTGTCGGGTTGTCCTGATTGGCCGGCATTGGTCAATTGGGGTGACGGATGGCCGGCGATCAGCAGTTCGCCGCCAATCCGGGCGAGCTTGGCCTCGATGCTGGGGCCGACCCCGACGACGGCGGTCTCGGCAGTGTGCACTTCGCCGCTTTCTGAAATCATCCCGCCATCAAACATCAGGTTGCAGTTGCCGGCGATCTCGGCGCCTTCCAGATTGATGCGCCCGCGCGGTCTTTTGGCTGGCCGCACTGCCACGATGTTCAGCGCGTGATCCACCGACTGAACCTCGATCTGTTTCAGCATCAGGAAATCGCCGCGGATGGTGGCGTTGCGGAAATCGGCCCCCATCAGATTTTCACAGCCGGTCATGCTGACATCATCGGTCACGGTGATGTTGCGGGCTTCGATGATGTGGCGTTTGCCAAGCCGTATGCGCTTGTCACGCAAGTCTTCGCAGACTGCTTTGCGATGAAGCGAATTGGCCCGGATTATTCACCGGCCGGGTGATTTCGGGTTGGCG
>NZ_NOXT01000101.1 GCF_002251755.1 Sandarakinorhabdus cyanobacteriorum | reverse complement strand
TTCTCAGGAGTTGGAGCCTCCGGCAAACCCGGCGCGGTTCACTGGCCTGCCCACGCTGGAGCCGGGCGCATAGCGCTTGGCTTGAACGTAGATGCGGTCGAGGCCGAGCCGGTCTTCGTCGATGACGCCGTCGATCCCGCCATCACCGGATTTGCCGAGCTGCCGAGCGGCGTCTTCGTGAGAACCGCCATAGCCCATCGCTACGAGCAGTTCGACGATCAGCCGCTCGAAGAACGCAGGTGATTGCTCGACAATGCGCGCCAAGAGGTCGGCTTTTAGGGCCGAGGCCAGCAGGCTGCTGGCTGCATCGATCTGCTCTTCCGGGGTTGCTCCCGACGTTGCGGCGCCCGTGATGGCGGCATTTTGATCAGGTTCTTCGGTCGTTCCGGCCTGGTTGTAGAAGTCGCTGAATGATGCGTAACCTTTCAGCGTCTCGACATCGATTTTCGTCGGCCCTTGCTTCAGCAATGCCAGGCCGGCCTCGGTTGCGACGAACACGCCGCGCCTGGGACTGGCAATCAGCCCGGCCTTGGACATGTAGAATTTGGCCCAGTGAACCCGGTTGTGCAGGAGCCGCTGCTTGCCGCTGGGCAGCATTTCCTCACGCTCGGCGCTGGACAGCCCGAGCTTGTCCGCGATCTTCTCTGCTGCTGCCGGAACGCGTGTCTCTCCCTCGGCGGCCGCAGCCAGGACGGGCAACATCAGGGTCTGGTAGTCGGGAATGGCCATAGCGGACTCGTAGCAACCACGCTTCTCGCATCAAACAGGAAACGAGGTCTGACGCAGTTCGGCCGGTTCGATCGCGTACTTGAGTGGTCGAGTATGGACGATACAGCGAAGCACACGATCGAACGGATGCTGGCTCTCTGGCAGAGATTCCGCTATAACGGCGCAACATCTCATCGGACAGAATCGCACCGCGACGGACGGTGGCGCACTGGGCATTTACCCTGGTGGGATAAATTGTGGGCAAAGCTGGTCCGCGCGCCGAACTTCGCCTTTATCATCATGTTTTTGTGCGATAATTTCGGCAACCTCCCGCTCCGCCATTTTCCAGCCCGTGCTGGCCACTTCGTCCCGGTCACCGTCAAACCTGCGGCATCTCAGGGGTTTGTCCTTGCGTGAAAGCGCCCCACAGTGCGGGCGGATGGCAAGGAGGCTCAGGCGTGGACGCAACGGACGACATTGACCCGCTGTGGGCGCCGGAGCCCGATGCGCTGCCCGGCTGGTTTCATGACGCCTTGGCCGTGCCGCGCGAGGAGGGCTTTGTCGACGTCGCGGGCACGCGCATCCATTTTTTCCGCTGGGGCAATCCCACGCATCCGCCGATCCTGATGACGCACGGCTTTCTGGCGCATGCGCGCTGTTTTGCGTTCATCGCGCCGTTTCTGGCGGGGGACCATCATATCGTCGCCTATGATCTGTCGGGCATGGGCGACAGCGCGCACCGGCCCGGGAACAATGCGCAGGCGCGCGGTGCCGAGATGGTTGGGGTTGCCGAGGCGCTGGGGCTGTTCGATGGGCCGGCCAAGCCTGTGATTATCGCGCACAGCTTTGGCGCATCTGTCGGCCTCACCGCGATGGCGTTGGCTGCCGAGCGTTTCGCCGGCCTGATCCTGTGCGACATGATGGTGTTGCGGCCCGAAGTGCTGGAAGAGCGCAATCGGCGGGGCAGCGGCCGGCCGGGTTCGGGCGACCCTGACAAGCCGCAACGCCGCTATCCGGATTATCCCACCGCCCGCAGCCGCTATGTGCTGTCGCCGCCGCAGCCTGTCGGTGAGCCCTTTCTGATGGATTATATGGCCTTTCACTCGCTGCGCCGGGCCGGCGCGGAATGGACCTGGAAATTTGATCCCGAAGTTTTCCGCCAGAACGACGCGGAGCCGGGGTGGCACGAGATGGGCAAGCGCGTTGTGGCGACGCCAGGCCGCAAGGCCATCGTCTATGGCGCGGAAAGCCAGTTGTTCACGCCGGACTCGTCGGATTATGTCCGCGAACTGGGCGGAACTGACATCCCGATCATCGCCATTCCGCAGGCGCGCCACCACCTGATGCTTGATCAGCCGCTGGCGTTTGTCACGGCGCTGCGCGCAATCGTCGAGATTTGGCAGACCAACGACAACACTGCTTCCACCCAGTAGCAATCCGTTTGAGCCGCAGTCCTCAATCGGCGAAGCCGGCCCCGGTGCTGGCATGGGCGACGCCGCCATCCACGGTGATGGTTTCGCCCACCACATAATCGCCGGCACGGCTGGCGAGATAGATGGCCGCGCCGGCCATGTCTTCGTCAACACCGATGCGGCGGGATGGGATGAATTTGGCGATCGCATCGCCGTGATCACGCGCCACCCGGTTCATCTCGCTGGCAAAGGCGCCCGGCGCGATGGAGGTGACATTGATGCCATCCTCCACCAGCCGCGCTGCCATGCGCCGGGTGAGATAGATCAGCGCCGATTTGGAGGCGTGGTAGCTGTAGGTTTCCTGCGGATTGAGCCTGATGCCGTCGATCGAGGTGATGTTGATCACCTTGGCCGGCCGCGCGTGGCTGCCCGATGCCTGCAACAGGCCGTGCAGCGCCTGGGTGAGGAAGAAGGGCGATTTGACGTTCAGGTTCATCACCTTGTCCCAACCGCTCTCCGGAAACTCCTCGAACGCGGCACCCCAGGCGGCGCCGGCATTGTTGACCAGAATGTCGAGCCTCGTCTCATGCGCGGCGAGTTGTGCGGCCAGCGCCTCGCAGCCGGCCACGGTCGAGACATCCTGGGGCAGCGGGATGCAGTTCGGCCCCAGTTCGGCCGCCGTCTCGAAACAGGCCGGCGCCTTGCGTGAGGAGATATAGACCTTGGCGCCCTGGGCGATGAAGCCGGCGGCGATCATCTTGCCGATGCCGCGGCTGCCCCCGGTGACAAGCGCGACGCGGCCATCGAGGCGGAACAGGCTGCTGGTGTCCATGAACTGTGTCCTTGAATCGAGGGTCGATTGCAGTTTGATTGAACCGCCAAACCCGCTCATGCCGAGCTTGTCGAGGCACGCACGAAGGTTGGTCGGTGCCTCGACAAGCTCGGCATGAGCGGTTCAGCCCGAATGCAAGCGAGTCCAGGCCGCTGGAAGCAGGGCGGACTGAAGGATCAATGCAGCCCGGTCTCATGCCGGCCGACCACCATGTGGTGCACCTCGTCCGGACCATCGGCAAAGCGCAGGTGGCGAACATCGGCATAAAGTTCGGCCAGCGGTGTCCATTGTGAGATGCCGGCGGCGCCGTGGATCTGGATGGCCTGGTCGATGATCTGGCAGGTCTTTTCCGGCACCATCGCCTTCACCATGCTCACCCACACCCGCGCCTCGCGGTTGCCCAGCACGTCCATCGCCTTGGCGGCCTTCAGCACCATCAAGCGCATTGCCTCGATCTCGATGCGGGCGCGGGCGATCAGTTCCAGATTCTTGCCCAGCATGATCAGCGGACGGCCAAAGGCCTCGCGGCTGTTGCCGCGTTTCACCATGTAATCCAGCGCGATCTCGGCCTTGCCGATGGTGCGCATGCAGTGGTGGATGCGCCCCGGCCCCAGCCGCACCTGCGAAATTTCAAAGCCGCGGCCTTCGCCGAGCAGGATATTCTCATAGGGCACCCGCACATTTTCAAAGCGCAGATGCATGTGGCCGCGCGGCGCATGATCTTCGCTGAACACGTGCATCGGCCCCAGGATCTTCACGCCGGGCGTGTCCATCGGCACCAAGATCTGGGATTGCTGGCTGCTCGCCGGGCCATCATCGCTGGTGCGCACCATCACGATCATCACCTTGCAGCGCGGATCGCCGGCACCCGAGATGTAGAATTTCTCGCCGTTGATCACCCAGTCCTTGCCATCACGCACCGCGCGGGTGCGGATGTTCTTGGCATCGGACGAGGCCACATCAGGCTCGGTCATGGCATAGGCCGAACGGATTTCACCGGCGAGCAGCGGCTCCAGCCAGCGCTTCTTCTGCTCGGGCGTGCCCACCCGTTCCAGCACTTCCATGTTGCCGGTGTCGGGCGCCGAGCAGTTCAGGGACTCCGATGCCAGCGGCACCTTGCCCAGTTCGGCGGCGATATAGGCATAGTCGAGGTTGCTTAAGCCTTCGCCGGTTTCGGCATTGGGCAGGAAGAAATTCCACAGGCCCGCCGCCTTGGCCTTGTCTTTCGCGGTCTGCAGCAATTCCAGCTGCCCCGGCGCCCAGCTCCAGCGATCGGCCCGGCCCTTGCCCAGCTCCTCGAACTTCTCCGAGATCGGCACGACATTCTCGTTGATGTGACGGACCACGGCATCGAACAGCGGCCGCGCCTTTTCCGACATGCGCAGATCGTTCATCTCGGGATTGGTGAAGATATTGGTCATCGTCTTTGGTCCTCTCGTCCGCCCGCATGCTTGCCGCCAGGCCTCCGGCGCGCAACCCCACAATTTGGTGACGGACCACCTGCCGTTTTCCCGTCCTTCGCAGCACGCTGCCTTGGGTCAGCGATTTGCCAGCGGATAGAGGGTGAGCAGCGTCATCCGATCGTTCACGGGGTAGCGGCGGATGATGAAGCCGCGGCCCTCCAGGTCGCCGGACTGGATGCGCCTGATGGCGGCTCTTGTGTCTGCAAGGTCGCTCGTCGACAGCCACGGCGCCCGCGGCGGGGCATCGTTGCGGCAGCAGTGCGCACCATAAAGCCTGGTATCACCCGGCAGCATGGCGAGCAGCTGGTCGATGGTCGCAATATAGGTCGAGAGGCTGGAATCCGGCGCGAAGGCATAAAGCGTCGTCGGGTAGAGGAAATCCCCGGTGTAGAGGCGCTTGCCGGCCTGCTCCCAAACCGAAACCGACGTCGTGGTGTGGCCGGGCGTTGACAGAATGGTGACGGAGCGGCCACCCAGATCGATGGTTTCGCCGGGCTTGATCCACTGTGTCGCCTTGAAGCGAACCGGGTCCGGGCGGGCAAATTGATAGCGGTCCAAGCGCACATCATTGCCCTGCGCGCGGGCCCGCGTTTCCGGCAGGTCGATGAGCGCGATTTCGCGAAGATAGCCGAGGCCGCTGGTGTGGTCGTGATGCAGGTGGCTGGGAACAACCGTGACCGGCAGCCTGGTCAGGCCAGCAAGGGCGCGGCGGATGTCGTGCGTGCGGGTTGCGCCACTGTCGATCAGCAGCGCGCGGCGATTGCCGACCAGCAGATATGCATAATTATCGGGCTCGGCGGCCGGCTCGCCGATCGCCCATGTGCCCGGCGCAATCATCTCGACACGCCAATGCCCGTCAACATCCGTTCCCGCGGCCGGGCCAGGCAGTGGCCGGAACTGCGAAGGATTGGCGGGCGCCGGCATGATGTTCGTTCCGAGCCTGGCAGCGACCATGATCAGTTCGGCGAAAACATAGGGCGCCAGCGCCACCAGCAAGGCCGCCGCCCCGGCAACGACGGCCAACCAGCCAATCCACCTCGGCCTTTGCATCTGGCTGCCCCCCCCATCACCGAACATCGACGCTTGCAACAGCGCAAGATCGCCCCTTAACGTCCTCCGGATGAGGCGGACTTCCGGCTCATCTGCGCCGCCAGCTCTCTCGAATGATCTGACGACGAACCTGCCGGGGAGCAAGTGGATATGAACACGGGTCTGTTCGCATGCGTGATCGGCGCTGTCCTGGTCTCCGCAAGTGCTGCCGCATCACCAGCCAAAGCCGTCGGTGGGGCGGATCTGATCCTGACCGATGCCCGGGTCTACACGCTCCGCTGGGGCGAGCCGGGGCTGGATGGCAAGCCGGCAGCGGATGCGCCCATCAGCAACGGCAGCTGGCACCCCGATGCCGCAGCGGTCGCGATCCGCGGCGGCAGGATCGTCTATGTCGGCAGCGAGAAGGGCGCGCTGGCCCTGCGCGGCAAGCAGACCCGGGTGATCGATCTCAACGGCGCGACCATCATCCCCGGGCTGGTCGATTCCCACACCCATTTCGTCGAGCTCGGCGCCAAGCTGGAATCGGTTGATCTCACCAATGTCACCACCGAAGCCGAGGCGGTGGCGCTGGTGGCCGCGCGGGCGAAGTCCGTCCCCAAGGGTGAATGGATTTTCGGCGCCGGGTGGGACGAGGGGGCCTGGGCCAACCGCTATCCCGACAAGCAGATGTTGAGCGCGGCCGTGCCCGATCATCCGGTGGTGCTGCGCAGCCTGCACGGTTTTGCCATCTGGACCAACCAGGCCGCGCTTGATGCCGGCAAGATCACCAAGGCCAGCCCGGTGCCGGTCGGCGGCGAAATGCGGCTGGGCGCGGATGGCCAGCCAAATGGCCTGTTCCTGAACCGCGCGGCGACCATGGTGGACGCAGTGGTGCCGCCGGAGCCCCCGGCGGTGGTCGCGCGCCATGCCTTGAGGGGCCTCACCCAGATGGCTGCCGATGGCTATGTAACGGTGCACGAGGCCGGTGTGCCTGCCCAGGCGATGGCCGCGCTCCAGAACCTTGAGGACGAGCAGCGCCTGCCGATCCGGGTCTATGCCATGCTCTCGCTGCGCGACCCGCCCTTGATGCGGCAGTGGATCGCCAAGGGGCCGGACCGGGATACGGACAGCATGTTCGTCACCCGCGCGGTCAAGGCCTATTACGATGGCGCGCTGGGATCGCGCGGGGCGCGGCTGCTGGCCGATTATGAAGACAAGCCGGGCCACCGCGGGATCAGCGGCAGCGGCTATGGCTTTGATCGCGATTTGGCCAAGGCAGCGATGAAGGCTGGCTTCCAGATCGGGTTCCACGCCATCGGCGATGCCGGCAACCGTGAGGTGCTCGACTTCCTGGAAGGGGAGTTCAAGGCCGATCCGGGCACCGCCGGCAACCGCCACCGGATCGAACATGCCCAGGTCGTCGCGCCAGAAGACCAGCCGCGCTTCAACCTGCTTGGCGTGATCGCCTCGATGGAGCCGCCCCACGCGGTGGAGGACAAGGCCTGGGCCGAAGCCCGCCTTGGCCCGCAGCGCATCCTTGGCGCCTATGCCTGGCGCTCGCTGCGCCGCCAGGGCGCGCGGCTGACCTTCAATGCCGACAATCCGGGGTCAGACCACAGCATCTTCTATGGCCTGCATTCGGCGATCACCCGCCAGGACAAGCAGGGCCAGCCCCCGGGCGGCTGGTATCCGGCGCAGCGGATGACCATCGAGGAAGCGATCCGGGCCTATACCAACTGGTCGGCCTATGCGGCTTTTCGCGAAGGCCAGACCGGGATCATCGCCAAGGGGCGCTGGGCTGATCTGACCATCATGGATATTGATCCCTTCGCCCTTGCCGCCACCGCGCCGGAAAAAATCCTCGCAGGCCAGATCCGGGCAACCATCGTCAATGGCAAGCTGGTGTATCAGCGATAGGCGGTTGCGCGATCTTGCCGGGACGGCTGGGCAAAGCTGCATCCCTGCCCAGCGTGCCCGGTTGTTGCGCTGGGCCAGGCTCCCCCTTGGCGCAGGCTGATTTCACCGCCACTATGGTCACGGCTGGCGCCGGCGGTGTGCCGGCAGGGGGCGCGCGATGGACCATGCCGAACAAGCAACGCTGCCGCGCACGCTGGGCGGCCTGCAGCTGTGGGGCATTGCGGTTGGCCTGGTCATTTCGGGCGAATATTTCGGCTGGAGCTATGGCTGGGCGGCGGCGGGCACGCTGGGCTTTCTGGTCACCGCGGCCGGCGTTGCGGCGCTCTATGTCGCCTTCATCTTCAGCTTCACCGAGCTGACGACCGCCATCCCCCATGCCGGCGGCCCCTTTGCCTATAGTCTGCGTGCCTTCGGGCCACTGGGCGGCGCCATCGCCGGCTATGCCACGCTGATCGAATTCCTGTTCGCGCCGCCGGCGATCGCGCTGGCGATTGGCGCCTATCTGGCCGTGCAGTTTCCCGGCACCGATGAGAAACTGGTGGCATCCGGCGCCTATGCCCTGTTCGTCACGCTCAACATCGCTGGCGTGGCCATTGCCGCCAGCTTTGAACTGGCGATCACCTTGCTGGCGGTGGCCGAACTGCTGGTGTTCATGGGCGTTGTCGCCCCGGCCTTCGAGTGGCAGGCCTTTGCGGCCGGCGGCTGGGCGGGGGCGGAGCAGCTGAGCCCGGCGGCGCTGCCGGGCATGCTGGCGGCAATCCCCTTTGCGATCTGGTTCTTCCTCGCCATCGAAGGCGTCGCCATGGCCGCCGAGGAGGCGCGCGATCCGCGGCGCACCATTCCCCGCGCCTATGTGTCGGGCATGCTCACGCTGGTGGTGCTGGCCTTTGGCGTGATGGTCTTTGCCGGCGGCTCGGGCGATTGGCGGGCTCTGGCCAACGTGAATGATCCGCTGCCGCGCGCCATGCAGGCGGTGGTGGGCGGGGCCAGCGGCTGGCTGCACATGCTGGTGTGGCTGGGCCTGTTCGGGCTGGTCGCGTCGTTCCATGGCATCATCATGGCCTGTGCCCGGCAAATCTATGCGCTGGCGCGGGCGGGCTTCCTGCCCGGCCCGCTGGCGCGGCTGCACCCGCGCTTGAGCACCCCGCATCTGGCCACGCTGGCGGCCGGCGGCGTGGGCATCGCCGCGATCTGGAGCGACCGGCTGGTCAATATCGGTGGCCAGCCGCTCACCGCCGCCATTGTCACCCTGTCGGTGTTCGGGGCGCTGGTCATGTATGTGATGAGCATGGCGGCGCTGTTCCGCCTGCGCCAGACGGCGCCGGGTCTGGAACGGCCGTGGACGGCGCCGCTCTATCCCTGGCTGCCGGGCCTCGCCCTGGGCCTGGCGCTGGCGGCACTGGCGGCGATGATTTGGTTCAACCCCTGGCTGTTCGCGCTGTTTGCCGGGGTGATGGGCCTTGCCGTGCTGATGGCCTGGCGGCGCGGCCCGCGCGTGGTGGTGCCGGCCTGATGCCCTATCATCAGGATCTGGGCGGCACGCGCCACGTTTTTGCCGATCTGCGCCAGGTGATGGCGGCGGCCAGCCCGCACCGGTCGGGCGATGTGCTGGCCGGTGTGGCCGCCACCAGCGCCGAACAGCGGGTGGCCGCCCGGCTGGTGCTGGCCGATCTGCCGCTTGCTCGTTTCCTAACCGAAGCCGTGGTTCCCTATGAGGCGGATGAGGTGACAAGGCTGATCATCGACCGCCACGACACGGCGGCGTTTGCGCCCATCGCCCATCTCACCGTCGGCGGTTTTCGCGATTGGCTGCTGGCCAATGATGGTGCCGCCATCACCGCCGTCGCCGCCGGCCTGACGCCCGAGATGGTCGCTGCCGTTTCCAAGCTCATGCGCAACCAGGATCTGATCGCCGTGGCCGCCAAGCTGCGCGTGATCACCCGCTTTCGCGGCACCATCGGCCTGCCGGGGCGACTGTCGGTGCGGTTGCAGCCCAACCACCCCACCGACGATCCGGCCGGCATTGCCGCCGCCATCCTGGATGGCCTGCTGCTGGGTTCGGGCGATGCGGTGATCGGCATCAACCCGGCGGGTGACAGCGTGGCCGATGCCCATAATCTGCTGCTGCTGCTCGACGAATTGCGCCAGGCCTATGCCATCCCCACGCAAAGTTGCGTGCTCACCCATGTCACCAACACGCTGCAACTGATCGCGCGCGGCGCGCCGGTTGATCTGTGCTTCCAGTCGATTGGCGGCACCGAAGGCACCAATCGCGGCTTTGGCATCGATCTGGCGCTGCTGGCCGAAGCGCAGGATGCCACGTTGGCGCTGGGGCGCGGCACGCTGGGCCAGGATGTGATGTATTTTGAAACCGGCCAGGGTTCGGCGCTGTCGGCCGGGGCGCACCACGGGGTTGATCAGCAGACTCTGGAAGCCCGTGCCCATGGCGTGGCGCGCGCCTTCCGGCCGCTGCTGGTCAATTCGGTGGTTGGCTTCATCGGGCCGGAATATCTGTATGATGGCAAGCAGATCCTGCGCGCCGCGCTGGAGGATCATTGCTGCGGCAAGCTGCTGGGCCTGCCGATGGGGCTGGACATCTGCTACACCAACCATGCCGAAGCCGATCAGAACGACATGGATGCCATCCTCACCCTGGCCGGGGTGGCCGGCGTGAATTTCATCATGGGCGTGCCCGGTGCCGACGACATCATGCTGAATTATCAATCGACCAGCTTTCACGATGCGCTCTATCTGCGCGATGTGCTGGGTCTGAAGCCGGCGCCGGAGTTCGAGGCCTGGCTTCTGGCCAATGGCATCACCGATGCGGCCGGGCGCCTGGCGGCATCGCCGGCGCGGCTGGCCCTGCCGGGGGTGCTTGGTGGCTGATCTGCCCGCCCATCTGGCCGCGCTCACCCAGGCGCGCATCGGCCTGCCGCGCGCCGGGCACGCGCTGAACACGGCGGCGACCCTGGCATTTGACCTGGCCCATGCGCGGGCGCGCGATGCCGTCAACGCGGTGTTTGACACGGGGCCCTTGCACGCGGCCTTTGACACGATCGAGGTGCGCAGTGCCGCGCCCGACCGGGCCACCTATCTGCAGCGGCCCGATCTGGGCCGGCAGCTGCCATCGGCCGAGGCTGAACGGCTGCTGCCCCGCGGCGCCGATACCGCCATCGTGGTGGGCGATGGCCTGTCGGCGACGGCGGTGGCGCTGCACGCCGTGCCGCTGATCCGGGCGCTGCAGCCCCGGCTGGGCGGCGTGTGGGCGCCAATCGTGGCCGCGCACCAGGCGCGCGTGGCGCTGGGCGATGCGATCGGGGCGGCGCTGGGGGTGGACATCGTGGTGGTGCTCATCGGCGAGCGGCCGGGGCTGAGCGCGCCGGATTCGCTGGGCGCCTATATCACCTGGCAGCCGCGCCCCGGCCGCCATGACAGTGAACGCAACTGCGTGTCCAACATCCGCCCTCCGCACGGGCTGGATCACGAGACCGCCGCCGCCCGCATCGCCTGGCTGGTGCACCAGGCCCGCGCCCGGCGGCTGACCGGCGTGGCCCTGAAGGACGAAAGCGCCAGCGATCTGCGGCTGGCCTAGGCCCGTGCCGGGCATTTGCCGCAATCATCCCCATGAATACGAATCCGTGGGCCATTCACCGGTTGCGGCCGGCACTTGTGCCGTCATAGTCAGCATCGGGAGACGGATGCGAAAAATGCAAGTTCGCTATGGCTTGCGGGCCGGTGCCTGTGTTAGGTGAACGTTCACATTGAGGAGACAGGGGCGCATGCCACCCACACCCGATCCCAAGGCCGAAGCGCTGGCAGCGCGCATCGCGGATGTGCTGCGCCACCGGGTGGGCAAGGATGAACGTTCGGCCAAGCGGCATGACTGGTTCACGGCGGCCGTTCTGGCACTGCGCGATGATGTGATTGACCGCTGGATGGAAAGCACCCAGCGCACCCATGCCGCCGGCGCCAAGCGGGTCTATTATCTCAGCCTCGAATTCCTGATCGGCCGGCTGCTGCGCGATGCCATCAGCAATATGGGGATGCTGCGCGAGATGGAGCAGGCGCTGCGCCTGCACGGCATTGACCTGGGCGATCTGGCCGAGCTGGAACCGGATGCGGCGCTGGGCAATGGCGGGTTGGGCCGGCTGGCCGCCTGCTTCATGGAAAGCCTCGCCAGCCTTGACATCCCGGCCTATGGCTATGGCATCCGCTATGTGAACGGCATGTTCCGCCAGCGCATCGATGATGGCTGGCAGGTGGAGCTGCCGGAAACCTGGCTGGCGCACGGCAACCCGTGGGAGTTTGACCGCCGCGAAAGCTGCTATCGCATCGGCTATGGCGGGGAGGTGATTGCCAACGGCGATGCCGTTGAATGGCGGCCGTCGGAGCTGGTGGAGGCCTCGGCCTTTGACACGCCGGTGGTGGGCTGGCGCGGCCGCCGGGTCAACACGCTGCGGCTGTGGACCGCCCATGCGCTCGATCCCATCCGCCTTGATGCGTTCAACGCTGGCGACCATTTTGGCGCGCTGGCCGATCAGCTGCGGGCCGACAGCCTGGTGCGGGTGCTTTACCCGGCCGATTCCAGCCCGGCCGGCCAGGAATTGCGGTTGCGCCAGGAATATTTCTTCACCGCCGCAAGCCTGCAGGACATTGTGCGCCGCCACATCCAGTATCATGGCGATGTGCGCAGCTTGGCCCAAAAGGTGGCGATCCAGCTGAATGACACCCACCCGGCGGTGGCCGTCGCCGAACTGATGCGGCTGCTGGTCGATGATCATGGCCTGGAGTTTGACGAGGCCTTTGCCCTGACCCAGGGCACCATCGCCTACACCAACCACACGCTGCTGCCCGAGGCGCTGGAAAGCTGGCCGCTGCCGCTGTTCGAACGGCTGCTGCCGCGCCACATGCAGATCATTTATGCCATCAACAGCCGCATCCTGCGCGATGCCCGGCGGCAGGGCATGAGCGATGCCGATGCGGCGGCGATCTCGCTGATCGATGAACATGGCGAGCGCCGGGTGCGCATGGCCAATCTGGCCTTTGCCGGCGCTCACAGCGTCAACGGCGTGGCGGCGCTGCACACCGATCTGATGAAGTCCACGGTGTTCTCGGCGCTGCATCGGCTCTATCCCGCCCGGATCAATAACAAGACCAACGGCGTCACGCCGCGGCGCTGGCTGCAGCAGTGCAACCCGGCGCTCACCGGCATCATCCGCGATGCCATCGGCGATGCCTTCCTTGATGATGCCGAAGCCTTGTCGGCCCTGAACGCACTGGCCGGCGATGCCGCGCTGGGGGAGCGGGTGGCCGAGGTGAAGCGCGCCAACAAGGTGGCGCTGGCCGCCCATCTGAAGGAGCTGACCGGCATCCGCCTCAACCCCGATGCGCTGTTCGATGTGCAGATCAAGCGCATCCACGAATACAAGCGCCAGCTGCTCAACCTCGTCGAGACGGTGGCGCTCTATGACCAGATCCGCAGCCACCCCGAGCGGGACTGGGTGCCGCGCGTGAAGATCTTCGGCGGCAAGGCCGCGTCGAGCTATCACAACGCCAAGCTGATCATCAAACTGGCGGGCGACATCGCCCGGCGCATCAACAGCGATCCGTCGGTGGGCGGGCTCCTCAAGGTCGTGTTCGTGCCCAACTACAATGTGTCGCTGGCCGAACGGATCATTCCGGCAGCCGATCTTTCGGAGCAGATTTCCACCGCCGGCATGGAAGCATCCGGCACCGGCAACATGAAGTTCGCGCTCAACGGCGCGCTCACCATCGGCACGCTTGATGGCGCCAATGTCGAGATCAAGGACCGGGTGGGAGACGAGCATATTGTCATCTTCGGCCTCACCGCCGACGAGGTCGCCCAGCGCCGCGCCGAAGGCTACAATCCGCGCGCCATCATCGAAGGCTCACGCGAGCTGCAACAGGCGGTGGAGGCAATTGCCAGCGGCGTGTTCTCGCCCGACGATCCCGGCCGCTATCGCGGCCTGATGGACGGGCTGTATGCGCATGACTGGTTCATGGTTGCCGCCGATTTCGACAGCTATGCCGCTGCCCAGCGCGCCGTCGATGCCCGCTGGCATGATCCGGCCGGCTGGCGCCGCAGCGCCATTCACAATATCGCCAATGTCGGCTGGTTCTCATCCGATCGCACCATCGGCGAATATGCGCGTGACATCTGGCAGGTCACGCCAACGTGAAGCCGCCGGCCGCCGCCATAACCGCCTTGCTGGACGGCACCCACGCCGATCCATTCGCCCTGTTGGGCGTCCACGCCGGGCCCGGCGGCAGCTTTGCCCGCGCCATCCTGCCGGGGGCCGAAACGGCGCAGGCGCACAGCCTGGCCGGGGCGCCGCTGGGCGCGCTGGGCCGCGTTGATGATCGCGGCCTGTTCGAAGGGCCGATCGCCGGCCCGCCGCAGCCGCTGCGCTATCACTGCCAGGGCGGCGGGCACGAATGGTGGGTGGCTGATCCCTACAGCTTTGGCCCGGTCCTGGGGCCGATGGACGATTATCTGATCGGCGAGGGCACGCACCTCAGGCTGTTCGACAAGCTGGGCGCCCACCTGATCCATCACGAGGGCGCCGATGGCGTGCATTTCGCCGTCTGGGCGCCCAATGCCCGCTTCGTCAGCGTGGTCGGCGATTTCAACGGCTGGGACCATCGCCGCCACCTGATGCGACGCCGGCTCGACACCGGGGTGTGGGAAATCTTCGTGCCCGACATCGGTGCCGGCCAGGCCTATAAATACCGGATTGTCGGCGCCGATGGCAGCGTGCAGCCGCTGAAGGCCGATCCCTATGCCGTGGCCGCCGAACTGCGGCCGGCCACCGCCTCCATCACCGCGCAGCCGGCCAAGCCTGATTGGGGCGATGCCGATCACCGTGCCCACTGGGCCAGCATCGATCCGCGCCGGGTGCCGATGTCGATCTATGAGGTCCATCCCGGCAGCTGGCGGCGCGATGGCGACGGCTGGTTCCAGACCTGGGATGCAATGGCCGAAACCCTGATCCCTTATGCGGTGGAGATGGGCTTTACCCATATCGAATTCCTGCCCGTTTCCGAACATCCCTATGATCCCAGCTGGGGCTATCAGACGACCGGCCTTTATGCCCCCTCGGCGCGCTTCGGCGATCCGGCCGGTTTTGCCCGCTTTGTCGAAGGCGCCCACCGCGCCGGGATCAGCGTGCTGATCGATTGGGTGCCGGCGCATTTCCCCACCGATGCCCATGGCCTGGCCCGGTTTGACGGCACCGCGCTCTACGAACATGAAGACCCGCGGCTGGGCTTCCACCCTGATTGGAACACCGCCATCTATAATTTCGGCCGGCGAGAGGTATTGGCGTTCCTGGTCAACAACGCCTTGTTCTGGGCCGAGAAATATCATGTCGATGGCCTGCGCGTCGATGCTGTCGCCTCGATGCTCTACCGCGATTACAGCCGCAAGGCTGGCGAATGGATCCCCAACAAGGACGGCGGCCGCGAGAATTGGGAGGCGGTGGAATTCCTGCGCGCCATGAACAAGGCGCTTTATGCCAGCCACGCCGGCATCGTGACGATTGCCGAGGAATCAACCAGCTGGCCCGGCGTCTCCCGGCCGGCACACGAGGGCGGGCTCGGCTTCGGCTTCAAGTGGAACATGGGCTTCATGCACGACACGCTCAAATATATGGCGCGTGATCCGGTGCACCGGCGCTATCACCACGACGAGATCACCTTCGGCCTGATGTATGCCTTTGCCGAGAATTTTGTGCTGCCGTTGAGCCATGACGAGGTGGTGCACGGCAAGGGTTCGCTGCTCACCAAGATGGCCGGCGATGATTGGCAGAAATTCGCCAACCTCAGGGCCTATTATGGCCTGACGTGGGGCTATCCCGGCAAGAAGCTGTTGTTCATGGGCCAGGAATTTGCCCAGCGCCGCGAATGGAGCGATGCGCGCGCACTGGATTGGGAGCTGCTGGACGCGCCCGCCCATGCCGGGGTGCAACGGCTGGTCCGCGATCTGAACCATCTCTATCGCGACACACCGGCGCTGCACGCCCGCGATTGCGAGGGCGAGGGCTTTGAATGGCTGGTGGTGGATGATGCCCAGGCCAGTGTCTTTGCTTGGGCCCGCAAGGCCCCCGGCGCGCCGCCCGTTGCGGTGGTGAGCAACATGACGCCCACGCGCCACGGCCATTATCGCCTGCCGCTGCCGCATGATGGTGTGTGGCGCGAAGTGCTGAACAGCGATGCCACGATCTATGGCGGCAGTGGCGACGGCAATCTGGGGGCGATCCACGCCCGCGATGGCGCGGCATTTGTGGTGTTGCCACCATTGTCCACAATGATGTTCATTTTCGAAGGGAACGGGCCATAAGGGCCATGCTTGGGGAGGCATGAGGGGATGACAGTGAAACGACAGGCGCCACTGGCGCGCGATGCCATGGCCTATGTGCTGGCCGGCGGGCGGGGCAGCCGGCTGATGGAGCTGACCGACCGCCGCGCCAAGCCCGCGGTCTATTTCGGCGGCAAGACGCGCATCATCGATTTCGCGCTGTCAAACGCGCTGAACAGCGGCATCCGCCGCATCGGCGTTGCCACCCAGTACAAGGCGCACTCGCTGATCCGCCATCTGCAGATGGGCTGGAACTTCCTGCGCCCGGAACGCAACGAAAGCTTTGATATCCTGCCCGCCTCGCAGCGCGTGTCGGAAACCCAATGGTATGAAGGCACCGCCGACGCGGTCTATCAGAATATCGACATCATCGAAGGCCACCGCCCGGAATATCTCGTCATCCTGGCCGGCGATCATATCTACAAGATGGATTACGAGCTGATGTTGCAGCAGCACGTGAACCAGGGCGCGGATGTGACGGTGGGCTGCATGGAGGTGCCGCGCGCCGAGGCCAGCGGCTTTGGCGTGATGGCGGTGGATGGGCAGGACCGCATCATCGAATTCGTCGAAAAGCCCGCCGATCCGCCTGCCATGCCCGGCAAGCCTGATGTGTCGCTGGCCTCCATGGGCATTTACGTGTTTTCCACACGCTTCCTGTTCGAACAATTGCGCCGCGATGCCGCCGATCCGGCCAGCAGCCGCGATTTCGGCAAGGACATCATCCCCTATCTGGTCAAGCACGGCAAAGCCGTGGCCCACCGTTTTTCGGAAAGCTGCGTGCGCGGCAAGGATGAAGGCGGCGTCTATTGGCGCGATGTCGGCACAGTTGACGCCTATTGGGAAGCCAATGTCGATCTCACCCAGATCATCCCGCAGCTTGACCTTTATGACCGTGACTGGCCGATCTGGTCCCACGCCGAAATGCTGCCGCCGGCCAAGTTCGTGCATGACGAAGCGGGCCGGCGCGGCGAAGCGGTGTCGAGCCTGGTGTCGGGCAACTGCATCATTTCCGGCGCCCATGTGAACCACAGCCTGTTGTTCACCAGCGTGCTGGCGCGGTCGTGGTCGCGCGTCGAGGAATCGGTGATCCTGCCCTGGTGCGACATTGGTCGCGGCGCCCGCCTGAAGAAGGTGGTGCTCGATCGCGGCGTCAAGATCCCGCCCGGCCTGGTGGTGGGCGAAGACCCAATCCTTGACGCCAGGCGCTTCCGCCGGACCGAAAAGGGCGTCTGCCTGATCACCCAGCCGATGATCGACAAGCTCGACCTGTGATGCGCGTTCTCTCGGTCGCCTCCGAAGCGGTGCCGCTGGTGAAAACCGGCGGGCTCGCCGATGTGGCCGGCGCGCTGCCGGCCGCGCTGGCCCCGCACGGGGTGGCGATGACGACGCTGCTGCCCGGCTATCCCGCCGTGCTGAAGGCGGTGGGGAAGGGCAAGCCCGTCCACAGCTGGCCCGATCTGTTGGGTCACAAGGCGCGCGTGCTCGCCGCCAGTCTCGGCGGCCAGCCGCTGCTGGTGCTCGACATCCCGGCGCTGTTTGACCGGGCGGGCGGCCCTTATGGCGATGCCAACGGCCAGGATTGGCCCGACAATTGGCAGCGCTTTGCCGCGCTTGGCCGGGCGGCGGCGGATCTGGCGGTGGGGCAGGGCTTTGATTTGCTCCACGCCCATGATTGGCAGGCCGGCCTGGCGCCCGCCTATCTGCGCTTCCTGCATGCCGGCAAGGCGCCACCATCGGTGATGACCATCCACAACATGGCGTTTCAGGGCCATTATGGGCGGGAGATTTTCCCCAAACTGGGCCTGCCCGATGCCGCCTGGTCGATCACTGGCGTCGAATATCATGGCGGCGTCGGCTATCTGAAGGCGGGGATGGAGGCGGCAAGCCTCATCACCACCGTCAGTCCCACCTATGCCCGCGAGATCCGCTTGCCCGAATTCGGCATGGGCCTGGAAGGCCTGATCGCCAGCCGGGGCCGCCGCGTGCGCGGCATCGTCAACGGCATTGATCCGGCCGAATGGAACCCGGCCACCGATGCCCATGCCCCGGCCCGCTACAGCGCCGCCAGCCTCGCCCGCCGCCGCACCAACAAGCGCGCGCTCGAAGCCGAATTTGGCCTGGAGCCGGGCGACGGCCCGTTGTTCATCATCGTCAGCCGCCTGACCTGGCAAAAGGGCATGGACGTGATGGTGGAGGTGCTCGACCATCTCGTCGGCAGCGGCGGCCGGCTGGCGCTGCTCGGCAGCGGCGATGCCGGGCTGGTTGCCGGTTTTTCCGCCGCCGCCGCCCGCCACCCGGGCCGCATCGGGCTCAGGATCGGCTATGACGAGGCGCTGTCGCACCGCATGCAGTCGGGTGGGGATGCGATCCTGGTGCCCAGCCGCTTCGAACCCTGCGGCCTCACCCAGCTTTATGGCCTCGCCTATGGCTGCGTGCCGGTGGTGGCGCGCACCGGCGGCCTGGCGGACACGGTGATTGATGCCAATCTCGCCGCGCTCGGCGCTGGGGCGGCGACCGGCATCGTCTTCACCGCTGTCACGCCCGCGTCACTCGCCGATGCCATCACCCGCACCATCGGGCTTTACCGGCAGCCGGCGCTGTGGAAAGGCCTGCAACGCGCCGGCATGAAGGCGGATTTCAGCTGGGCGGCCAGCGGCGCCGTTTATGCCAAAATATATCAAGAGCTTGTGAGACCGGCATGACCATCATCACCCACGCCACCACGCCGTTTGACGGGCAGAAGCCCGGCACCTCGGGCCTGCGCAAGAAGGTGCGGGTGTTTGCACAAGCCGGCTATGCCGAAAATTTCATCCAGTCGGTGTTCGATGTCGTGGAGCGCGGGGCTGGCGCGACGCTGGTGATCGGCGGCGATGGCCGTTTCCACAACCGCGTGGTGATCGCCCGGGCCATCCGCATGGCGGCGGCCAATGGCTATGCCCGCGTGCTGGTGGGGCAGGGCGGCATCCTCTCCACCCCGGCGGCCAGCCATGTCATCCGCAAATATGGCGCCAGCGGCGGCCTGATCCTGTCGGCCAGCCACAACCCGGCCGGGCCGGACGAGGATTTCGGCATCAAGTACAATATCGCCAACGGCGGCCCGGCTCCCGAAGCCGTCACCGATGCGATCTTCGCCCGCACCAAGAGCATAGACCGCTGGCTGGAAGAGGATGCCGGCAGCTTTGATCTCGATGCCATCGGCACCAGCATGGTTGGCGCCATGGTGGTGCAGGTGATTGATCCGGTCGCCGATTATGCCGATCTGATGGAAAGCCTGTTCGATTTTTCCGCCATCCGCGCCGCGGTGGCCGGCGGCTTCCGCATGATCTTCGATGCGATGAGCGCGGTGACCGGGCCCTATGCCAGCGAAATCCTCGAGCGGCGGCTGGGCTTTCCGGCCGGCACGGTGCGGAACGGCACCCCGTTGGAGGATTTTGGCGGCCACCACCCCGATCCCAATCTGGTCCATGCCCGCGAGCTCTATGATGCGATGATGGCCGACGATGCGCCGGATTTTGGCGCGGCTTCCGATGGTGATGGCGATCGCAACCTGATCATCGGGCGCGGCCGTTTCATCACCCCGTCGGATTCGCTCGCCATGCTCGCCGCCAACGCCCATCTCGCCCCGGCCTATGCCAGCGGCCTCAAGGGCATTGCCCGCTCCATGCCCACCAGCGCCGCGGCAGACCGGGTGGCAGAGGCGCTGGGCATCCCCAGCTTTGAAACCCCCACCGGCTGGAAATTCTTTGGCAATCTGCTCGATGCCGGGATGGCCACCATCTGCGGCGAGGAAAGCGCCGGCACCGGTTCCGACCATGTCCGCGAAAAGGATGGGCTGTGGGCCGTGCTGTTGTGGCTCAACATCCTCGCCGTGCGCGGCATCAGCGTCGATGCGCTGGCCCGCGAACATTGGGCCCGCTTCGGCCGCAACTATTATGCCCGCCATGATTATGAGGCGGTGGACAGCGCCGCCGCAAACGCCCTGATGGCCGAGCTCACCGCCGCACTGCCCGGCCTGCCGGGCCGCACGTTTGGCTCCCTTATCGTGGCTGCGGCCGACAGTTTCACCTATGCCGATCCGGTCGATGGCTCGGTCAGCGCCAACCAGGGCCTGCGCATCCTGTTCGAGGGCGGCTCGCGCGTGGTGTTCCGCCTGTCGGGCACGGGCACCGAGGGGGCAACGCTGCGCGTCTATCTCGAACGTTATGAACCGGCCGCTGGCGCCATCGCTGCCGAAACCCCGGCCATGCTCGCCGATCTGATCCTGGCGGCCGACCAGATTGCCGGCATCGGCCGCCATACCGGCCGCACCCGCCCGGATGTGGTGACCTGATGCCGCCCCATGGCGCCACGGTCAGCGGTGGCGCCACCCATTTCCGCGTGCGCAGCCCGCGCGCCACGGCGCTGTGGCTGTGCCTGGGCGATGCCCGCATTGCCATGCAGCGCGATGGCGATGATTGGCTGGCCAGCGTGGCCGGCGACCTGACGGGCCAGGCCTATGGCTATCGCGCCGAAGGCCAATGGCGGCCGGAAGCCGGCTTGTGGTTCGATCCGGCCAAGCTGCTCGTCGATCCATATGCCATCACACTGGATCGCCGCTTCGTCCAGCATCCCGATCTGGCCCGCTTTGGTGCCGACACCGCCGACATCGTGCCGCGCGCGCTGGTGGCCGGCCCGCTGCCGGTCGTCCCCCACGCGCCGCCGCGCTTCACGCCCGGCGACCTCATCTATGAAATAAACGTGCGCGGCTTTTCCATGCTGCACCCGGATGTGCCGGCGCACCAACGCGGCACAGTGGCGGCGCTGGCCCACCCGGCGGTGATTGCGCATTTGCAAAAGATCGGCGTTGGCGCCGTGGAGCTGATGCCCATCACCGCCTGGATTGACGAGCGCCACCTGCCACCCCTGGGACTGCGCAACGCCTGGGGCTACAACCCGGTCGCCATGATGGCGCTCGATCCCGGCCTCTGCCCCGGCGGCGTGGCCGAACTGCGCAACACGGTGGCGGCGCTGCACGCGGCCGGCATCGGCGTCATCCTCGATCTGGTGTTCAACCACACGGGCGAAAGCGATGTGCACGGCGGCGTGCTTTCCTTGCGCGGGCTCGACAATGAAGCCTATGCCCACGCCCCCGATGGCCGCCTGATCAACGACAGCGGCTGCGGCAATACGCTGGATTTTGCGAACCCGGCTGTGCGCGCGCTCACCCTTGATGCCTTGCGCCACTTCGCGCGCCATTGCGGCGTTGATGGCTTCCGCTTCGATCTCGCCCCAGTGCTGGCGCGCGGGCCCGGCTTTGCCGCCGATGCGCCGATCTTTGCCGAGATTGCCGCCGATCCTTGGCTCAATGACCGGGTGCTGATTGCCGAACCCTGGGATATCGGCCCCGGCGGCTATCAACTCGGCCGATTTCCGCCGGGCTGGCTGGAATGGAACGACCGCTTCCGCGACGATGTCCGCCGATTCTGGCGCGGGGACGCCACATTGGGGCAACTGGCGACGCGGCTCGCCGGATCGTCCGACATCTTTGGCCCCACCTGCCGCAGCGTCAATTTCCTTGCCGCCCATGATGGCTTCACCCTGGCCGACACGGTTGCCTATGCCGGCCGCCACAACCACGCCAATGGCGAGGACAACCGCGACGGCCATCACGAGAACTGGTCATGGAACCACGGCGTCGAAGGGCCGAGCGCTGATCCCGCCATCACCGCCGCCCGCGCCGCCGATCTGCGCGCCCTGCTTGCAACGCTGTTCGCCTCCACCGGGACCATCATGCTCACCGCCGGCGACGAGTTCGGCCGCAGCCAGCGCGGCAACAACAACGCCTATGCCCAGGACAATGACCTGACCTGGATCGATTGGGCCGGCGGCGACCGCGCGCTGGAAGATCATGTCGCCAGCCTTGCCGCCGCCCGCGCCGCCCGCCGCGCTTATGCCAACCGTTTCCCCGAACCCGGCCAATGGCGCCGCCCCGATGGCGCGCCGATGACCGTCGCCGATTGGGAAGCGGCCGATGGTGACGCGCTCAGCTACACCCCCGAAGACGCCGCCGCCGGCACCCTCCACATCGCCCGTCACCAGCGCCATTTGGGCTGGCGTTGACCGGCTGCGCAAAACCGGACAAGAGTTTGCACCACGAGGCCCGTTTGGGAGAGCGGGCCGGATTTTCGGGGGATGGCAGATGGCGAAAAAGCCGGCGGGCAAGAAGGGTGTGGATCTGGGCGGTGCCGATGATCTGGGCGTGAAGGCCGGGGCCGGCCTCAACCCCATCGTGGGCATCGCGCGCGAGGATATCCTGGGCGCGGTCACCATGATGCTGCGCGAAACCGCCGGCAATCCCGCCAACAGTTTCAAGCATATGAAGGCCTTTGCCGGCGATGTGGCCAACATCGTTTCCCTGAAGTCCGACATTGCGCCCGACCCCAAGGACAAGCGCTTTGCCGATCCGGCCTGGAACGCCAACCCGCTGTTCCGCATGAGCATGCAATATTATCTGGCAAGCCAGAAGCATGTGAAGAACTGGGTTGCCGAAATGCAGGTGGACGAGCTGGAGCGCAGCCGCGCCAATTTCGTCTCGGCCATGATCATGGATTCGCTGGCGCCGTCCAACACGCTGGCCGGCAACCCCTCGGCCATCAAGAAGGCGATCGAAACCGGCGGCCAGTCGCTGATCAAGGGCTTGAAAAACGCTTATGACGATATCGTTCACAATGATGGCATCGTCAGCCAGGTGGACAAGAAGCCGTTCAAGATCGGCGAGAATATCGCCATCCAGCCCGGCGCCGTGATCCACCGGACGGAGATGATGGAGCTGATCCAGTATCAGCCGACCACCGAAAAGGTGCACGAGATCCCGCTGCTGGTGATCCCGCCGCAGATCAACAAGGCTTATCTGAACGACCTGACGCCGGACAAGAGCATGATCCGGTTCCAGCTCTCGCAGGGCCTGCAGCCCTTCCTGATCAGCTGGCGCAACCCCACGATCGAGCACAAGGCCTGGGGCCTGAATGATTATGTGAACGAGATCATCGCCGCCATCGATGTGGTGTGCGCCATCACCGGCAGCGACAAGGTCAATCTGTCGGGCGGCTGTTCGGGCGGCATCACCATGTCCACCCTGTTGTCAAAGCTCAAGGCAATGGGCGATGACCGGGTGAATTCGGCCACGCTGATGGTGTGCGTGCTGCATCCCAAGCGCGACGACAGCGAGGTGGGCGCGCTTGTCTCCGATCATGGCATCAAGCTGGCGCGCGAACGTTCGGCCAAGAAGGGCATTTTGGAAGGCACCTCATTGAGCCGCATGTTCGCCTGGCTCCGGCCCAATGATCTTGTCTGGAATTATGTCGTGAACAATTATCTGCACGGCGAAGACCCGCCGGCGTTCGACATCCTGTTCTGGAACAACGACAGCACCAACCTCACCGCGGCGCTGCATTCCGATTATCTGCGGATTTACGAGGAACAGCCGTTCGTCAACCACGGCCAGTCCAACCTCGCCGATCACCAGCTGGATATCAGCAAGGTCGATTGCGACCTGTTCATGCTGGCCGGCGTGACCGATCATATCACGCCGTGGAAGGCCTGTTACCGCTCCACCCAGTTGTTCGGCTCGAAGAATATCGATTTCGTGCTCTCGCACTCCGGCCATATCCAGGCGATCGTCAACCCGCCGGGCAATCCCAAGGCCAAATATTACCGCAGCCCCGGCAAGGCACCGCCGGCCACGCCGGAACAATGGCTGAAACAGGCCGAGGAATTTTCCGGCAGCTGGTGGCCGATGTGGGCCGGCTGGCTGAAGGACCGCTCTGGCGCCGAAAAGCCGGCGCCGGCCGAATTGGGCAATCCGGCCCACCCGCCCGGGGCCAAGGCGCCCGGCACCTATGTGTTCGACTGAAAGGTGAAAGCATGACGGCCAGCCACCAACCGGAATTTGAACTGAAACAGGTGGATGGCCGCACATTGCGGGTGGCGCGCTGGCGGCCGAAGGGGAAAGCGCGGCACCGCCCGCTGCTGTTCTTCAACGGCATCGGTGCCAATATCGAGATCATGTCGCCGCTGCCCGAACGGCTGGACGACCGCGAGGTCATCACCTTCGACATGCCGGGCGTGGGCGGTTCGCCCGATCCTGTGCTGCCCTATCGCCCGTGGATGATCGCCCGCATCGCCGAACGCATCATCAGCGATTATGGCCATGAACGCGTGGACGTGATGGGCGTGAGCTGGGGCGGCGGCATGGCCCAGCAATTTGCCCTGCAATATGGCAACCGCACCGGCCAGCTGATCCTGGCCGCCACATCGGCCGGCATGCTGATGGTGCCGGGCAAGCTGGCAGCCCTGTCGAAAATGGCCGATCCGCGCCGATATATCGATCCCGATTACATGCTGAAGAACTTCCAGACGCTCTATGGCGGGGCCGAAGGCGGCGCCAGCGACGGTGCCAAGGGCCACGCCAGCCGCATCAAGCCGCCCAGCATGATGGGCTATTTCAACCAGCTCTTCGCCATGGCCGGCTGGACCAGCGCACCCTTCCTGCCGTTCCTCGCCACGCCCACGCTGATCATCATGGGCGATGATGATCAAATCGTGCCGCTGGCCAACGGCCATATCCTGAAAACCCTGATCCCCAATGCGGAGCTGGCGGTGATCAAGGGCGGCGGCCATCTGTTCCTGGTCCACCAGGCCGATGAGACGATGGCGCTGATCCGCGATTTCTTGGGGACCGCCAAGCCGCTGCGCGCCGTCGCCTAGACCAGCGCCCGCCAGCCAACATAAAGCGCCGTCACCACCACCATGGCCGCGAACAGCCGCCGCGCCAGCGCCGCATGGGCGGCCAGGCGCGGCACCAGCGGCCGGGCCAGCGCCACGCCCAGCACACCGCCCACGGCCAGCGCCAGCAGCACCGGGCCATCCACCCGGCCGGCCATGGCATAGGTGCTGGCCGTCGCCACGCCAAACAACAGCACCGACAGCAGGGAGGATGCGGCGGCATTGGCCATCGTCATCCCCGTCGCCGCCATCAGGCCCGGCACGATCAGGAAGCCGCCGCCAATGCCGAAAAACCCGGCGGCAAAGCCCACCACCAGCCCCACCGGCGCCAGTTTCAGCATCATCGGTCCATCCAGCCGCACGCCGGGATCGCCGCCGCTGGCCGCCGGGCGCAGCATCGCCAGCCCGACTGCCAGCATGGCCAGCGCAAAGCCGCCAAGCAGCGCCTGGCCGTCCACCCGTTGCGCCAGCGCCGCCCCGGCGAGCGAACCGGCCAGCCCCGCCACGGCAAACAGCGTCGCGCACGGCCATTTCACCGTGCCGGCCCGCGCCTGCACCGCCAGATTGGCCGCGGCGTTCAGCGCGACCGCCGCCGCCCCGGTGCCGATGGCGACATGGGGATCGCTGATGCCGACGCCATAGAGCAGCAGCGGCGTCGCCAGCACGGAACCGCCGCCGCCGAACAGGCCCAGCAGCAGCGCGATCAGCGCCCCGCCAGCCGCCGCGATGATCAGGCCGCCTGCCGGTTCCATGGCATCACCGCCAGCACACGCGCCATGCCGCACCAGCCGCTGATGCCGGCAAAGCTGAGCCCGGCCCCAACAAAGCCGGCAAGGCCGAACCAGCCCGGCGCGACCGCAAAGCCCAGCACCACGCCGGTGAGCACCAGCAGGCCCGCCACGATCTGCACCTGGCGCATCAGGGGCAGGGGCGCCGCCGCGCGGGCCCCGGCCAGCGGCAGCCCGGCCCGGGCCCAGCCATTCAGCCCACCTTCCAGCACCATTCCCATGCCGGCCGGCACTTGGCCCGCCAGCCGTGCCGCATTGGCATTGGTGCGCTGCCCTGACTGGCAGGTGAAGATCACCGGCACCGCGCGCCCGCAGGCCAGCGGCCCGGCATCGGGCAGCGACAGCGGGTGAGACAGCGCCCCACCCACATGGGCGGCGGCAAATTCATCGGATTCACGCACATCGACGAGCAGGGCATGGCCCTCGGCCAGCAGGCGCGCAGCGGCATCAGGAGCGATTGGTTGCAACATGGATCTTCCTTTCGACACTCTTTATATAAGATTTATCTAAAATAGTCAAGCCGCATCCTTGCCGTCATCGTTGCGGCTGCTACCAAGTCGGCAAGCAAGGGGAGCGAATCGATGCGTGCTTATCTGTGGACCGTCAGCCTGATCGCGCTGGTGGCAACCGCCGCCACCGCGGCTGAAACCGCCAAGCCGGCCACCGCGCCGCCGGCCAGCCCCGCCGGCCTCGAATCGCTGTTTTCCGGCCTGAAATGGCGCAACATCGGCCCGGCGCGCGGTGGCCGCTCCATTTCGGCGGCGGGCAGCGTGGCGCGGCCCAACGAATATTGGTTTGCCGCCACCGGCGGTGGCCTGTGGAAAAGCATCGATGGCGGCATCAGCTGGCAACCGATGACCGACGGCAAGGTGGATACCGCCGCCTTCGGCGGTGTCGCCGTGTGCGAAGCCAACCCCGACATCGTCTATGCCATCACCGGCGAAACCCAGCTGCGCGGCAACATCCTGCCCGGCAACGGCGTGTGGAAAACCAGCGACGGCGGCAAGACCTGGGCCAAGATCGGCCTCGCCAATGTCCACAATTTCAGCCGCGTGCGCATCCATCCGAAAAATTGCGACACGGTGCTGGTTGGCGGCTTTGGCCACTATGGTGCGCCCAATGCCGATCGCGGCGTCTATCGCACCACCGATGGCGGCAAGAACTGGACGAAAACGCTCTATCGCGACGAGAAATCCGGCGCGGTGGATATCAGCATTGATCCCGCCAACCCCGATATCGTCTACGCCGCCCTGTGGGAGGCGTGGCGCAAGCCCTGGGGCATGTCGTCCGGCGGGCCGGGTTCGGGCCTGTTCAAGAGCATGGACGGCGGCGCCACCTGGGCGGAAATCACCCGCGCCGCCGGCCTGCCCAAGGATGGCCTGATCGGCAAGATCGGCGTCAGCGTCTCCCCGGTCGATTCAAACCGTGTTTATGCCATCATCGAGCATGAGGCCGAAGGCGGCGTCTATGCCAGCAACGATGCCGGCAAGACCTGGGAAAAGCGCAACGAGACCCGCGACTTGCGCCAGCGCGCCTTTTACTACACCCGCATTGTCGCCGATCCGAAGGACAAGGACCGCGTCTATGTCCTCAACGTCAATTTCCACCGCTCCGATGATGGCGGCAAGACCTTCCCCAAGAAGATCCGCGTTCCCCACGGCGACAATCATGATCTGTGGATCGCGGCCGATAACAACAACCGCATGGTGCAGGCCAACGATGGCGGCGCCAATGTCAGCGTGAACGGCGGCACCAGCTGGACCCGGCAGGATTTCTCCACCGCGCAAATCTACCGCCTGTCGCTGACCGCGCATCAGCCCTGGTATGCCTGCGGCGGCCAGCAGGACAATTCGACCATCTGCGTGCCGTCGCGCGCCTGGGGCCACAAGAATGTGCTGGGCGGCGCCTATGGCATCGCCGTTGGCGGCGGCGAAAGCGGCTATGTCGCGCCCGATCCCAAAAATCCCGACATCTTCTACGCCGGCAGCTATGGCGGCCTGCTCACCCGCTATGATCATGCCACCGGCAAATCGCGGGGGATCAACGTGCGGCCCGACAATCCCATGGGCTACAGCGCCGGCGACATTGCCGAACGCTTCCAGTGGACCTTCCCGATCGTCTTTGATCCGCACGATCCGCAGACGCTCTATGTCACCTCCCAGCATGTCTGGAAAAGCCGCGACGAAGGCCAGAGCTGGACGAAGATCAGCCCTGACCTGACGCTGGCCGATCCCGCCACCCTGGGCCCATCGGGTGGCCCGATCACCCGCGACCAGACCGGCGTTGAAACCTATGCCACCATCTTCGCGCTCGCCCCGTCACGGCTGGAAAAGGATGTGATCTGGGCTGGCAGCGATGATGGCCTGGTGCACATCACCCGCGATGGTGGCGCCAGCTGGGCCAACATCACCCCGCCGGCCATGCCGAAATATGCCAAGATCACCACGATCGAGGACTCACCCCACAGCCCCGGCACCGCCTATGTCGTCGCGCACCGCTTCCTGCTCGATGATTTCACCCCCATCGCCTTCAAGACCAGCGATTACGGCAAGACATGGACGCCGATCACGACGGGCCTGGCGGCGGACGAGATGGTGCGCTCCATCCGCGAGGACGTGAGCCGGCCCGGCCTGTTGTTCCTGGGCACCGAACGCGGCGTCAAGCTCAGCCTTGATGGCGGCACCAGCTGGACGGCGCTGCAGGCCAATCTGCCCTCTGTGCAGGTCGCCGATCTGGCGGTGAAGGACAATGATCTGGTCATCGCCACCCACGGCCGCGGCTTCTGGGTGATGGAAAATATCAGCATCCTGCGCCAGCTGCAGCCCGGCACGGCGGCCGAAACCCGCCTGTTCCAACCGGCCGCCGCCATCCGCGGTGTCGATGCCGGGGTGGCCATCGATTATCATCTGGCCGCTGCGCCCAAATCGCTGGCGCTGGAAATCCTCGGCCCCGATGGCGCGCTCATCCAGCGCTTCGACGGCAAGGCCGAGGAGAAGGACAAGACCAAGAACAAGAAGCCCGAGGCCGGCGGCGACGACGATGATGATTTCGGCGGCCGCGCACCCACCGCGCCCACCGCCGCGATGAAGCCGGGCATGAACCGCTTCGTCTGGAACATGCGGCACAAGGGCTATACCGGCTTTGAGGGCATGGTGCTGTGGGCCGGGGCCAATCGCGGCATCTTGGCCGTACCCGGCAGCTATCGCGCCCGCCTGATCATCGACGGCAAGCCGCAGGAGCAGGGCTTCGCCATCACGGCCGATCCGCGCCTCAACGTCTCCCAGGCCGATCTTCAGGCCCGCTTCGATCTGGCCTCGCAGGTCTCGGCCAAGGTCTCCGCCGCCAACGAGGCGGTGCTGCTGATCCGTGGGCTGCGCGCCCAAGCGGAGAGCCAAGCCAAGGCCAAGCCGCTGCCGGCCGCCGTCACCGCCATGATCGGCAAACTCGCCACCGTTGAGGGCGAGCTTTACCAGGTGAAGAACCGCAGCAGCCAGGACCCGCTCAACTATCCGATCAAGCTCAACAACAAGCTGGCGGCATTGCTGAACGTCGTCGAAGGCGGGGAGGCGGCCCCCACCGAGGGCGCCCGGCTGGTGTTCGCCGATCTGTCCGCCAAACTCGCCGCGCAACTGGCCGCGCTCGATGCCGCGCTCGCCGATCTGCCGGCCGCCAACGCCGCGCTGAAGGCCGCCGGCCTCAAGCCGCTGGAAAGGAAACCCCTGGCCGCTACCGCCGCCAAACCTGCGACTGGCGCTGATGATGCAGACGAAGGCGAAGAGGAAGAAGCCGAAAACCGCCGCTGGTAAAATCCTCCCCCTCTGGGGGAGGTGCCGAGCAGCGCGAGGCGGAGGGGGCCGGCCAGGACCATGCCTGACTATCCCCTCTGCCCAGCGGGCATCTTCCGCCGCTAATGCCGAAACACCCTCACCCGATCGGCAGCGCCGTCGTGCTCTTCACCTCGTCCAATATGATGGACGATCGCGCCGTCGCCACCTCCGGCGCGGCCAGGATGCGGTGGCTCAGCAGCTGGTTGAAGCTGGCCAGATCGCGGGTGGCAACCTTCAGGATGATGTCGGCCTCTCCGGTCAGCTTCTGGCATTCCAGCACCTCGTCCAGCGCCAGGATGCGGCTGCGGAACGCATCGGCGGCCTCGGGCGCATGGCTTTTCATGGTGATCAGCACATAGGCCATCAGGCCGATGCCCAGCGACGCCGGGTTCAGCCGGGCATGAAAGCCGCGCACATGGCCATCGCGCTTCAACGCCGCCATGCGGCGCGAACATTGCGAGGCCGAAAGCGCAATGGCCTCGCTCATCTCCACCGGGCCGATGTCGCCGCGCTGTTGCCACACGGCCAGGATCTTGAGGTCATAACCATCGAGCATGCACGGATGCTAGGGCAGGGGGCTGATAACCGCAACGCCCGTGCATGAAAAAGGCGGCGGCTGCATCATGCAGCCGCCGCCCTTGCTTGCAGTTCAGGCTTATTCGCGGCCGCCGCGGTTCACCGGGTTGGTGCGGTCATCGCCGTCGGCACCCTCGGCAGCCGGCGCCGCATCAGTGGCCGGTGCCGCGGCATCCGCAGCCGGTGCCATCGCATCGGCGGCCGGCGCCGCTTCAGCCGCAGGCGCCGCTTCGGCAGCCGGTGCTTCGGCGGCCGGTGCTTCGGCCGGAGCCTCTTCCTTCTTGTTGCAGCCGGCAAGGGTGAGAGCAGCCAGCGCAGCGCCGGTCAGCAGAAGTTTGTTCGACATGTTCATTCCCCAGTCTGGTCGATCGCCCTGGCACGGGCCACATGGCACCGACCCGGCGTTCGAATCAGCCCGTCCCCCGACGGGCGCTGCCAGCATGCCTCAATCCGTCAGACCTGTCCAACCGTCTCCGGCGCACCGATCGCGCGCAGCACCGCCACAAAGCGGGGATCGTCCCGCACCGGGTCCAGCATCGGATCATGCGCAGCCAGGATCAGGCCCGAATCCCGCTGCTGCAAGGCCAGTTCCAGGCTGGCCAGCGCCGCATCGCGCTCGCCCCACTGCGCCAGCACCTCGGCCCGCTGAAAGGCCACTGCGTCGCCAAATTCCGCCGTCAACCGCGCCAGATGCACTTCGCCGGCCGCCCGACCCGCTGTGCGGCCATCGATGATCGCCAGGCTGCGCAGCCGGCTCACCCGACCCTGTTCGGCGCTGTAATGCCGCCGTGCGCCGGCCAGATCGCCCTGCGCCAGCGCCATGTCGCCCATCAGGCTGTGCACCGTGTCCATATCCGGCTGCAGCCGCAGCACGGCGCCAAAGGCCGAAGCGGCCTCGGCCCAGGCGCGGGCGCCATATTCGATCACGCCCTTGCTGCGGAACACGCGCGGGTTGAGCGGATCCAGCAGCGCGGCGCGCGCCACGGCGGTGCGGGCGGTGGCGAAATCGCCCATCTGGCCCAGAAATTCGGCGCAGCCGGCCAGGATCGGCGCATTGCCCAGCCCCAGTTCCAGCGCCCGGCGATAAGGATCGCGCGCCGCCGCCAGATCAAGCTGGCTCGACAGCAGATAGCCCAGCGCGGCATGGCCTTCCGCCATATCGGGCGCCAGCGCGATGGCCTGGCGCGCGCCCGACAGCGCCTGCGCCCGCAACCGGGCAGCCGCATCGGCATCATTGCTGTTGTTGGCAATCGTCACCAGGCAGCGCGACCGGGCGGCATGGGCCGCGCCATAACGGGCATCGGCGGCAATGGCGGCATCATACTCGGCCAGGGCGGCGCGGTCGCTGGCATCGCTGGCCGCCGATTGATACAGCGCCTGGCCCTTCAGATAATGATCAAAGGCGGCGCTGTTCCTGGTTGCGCCCGGCCGCCGGGCCTGCCAGCCATCCGCCTGCGCCAGGCTCGAAATCAACGCATCTGCGACCGTGGTGGCGATCTCCGCCTGCACGGCCAGCACATCGGCGGCCACCCGATCGAAACTCTGGCTCCAGCGCTCCAGCCCGGTGCTGCCATCCACCAGGCGCACCGCGATCCGCACCCGCCCGGCCGCCGGCCGCACCGTGCCCATCAACAGGCTGGAAACGCCCAGTGCCTTCGCGATCTGGCGCGGATCGGCATCGCTCTGCCTGAACCCGCCCGCCGATGCCGCGCCCGATACCAGCAGTTGCCGATTGAGCGCCAGGGTGGTGCGCAGCTCTTCGGCCAGGCCTTCGGCGAAATAATCCTCCTCGTCGCGCCCCGACAGGTTGCGGAACGGCAGCACGGCGATGCTGCCCTGGGCTTGTGCCGGCGATTGCCGCCAGATGGCCCAGCCGCCAGCAGCGGCCGCCGCCAGCCCGACGCCGCCGCCCAGCAGCCAGCGCCGATCAATCCCGGTGCGCGGGCCGGTTGCGCCCGCCACCTGCTTCACCGGCGCCGAAACCGCCCGCCCTGCCACCGCCGCCACACCAGCCAGCAGCTGCTGGAACGGGGCGGCATCCGCCTTGCCGTTCCAGTGGCTGAAATCAATCACATGCAGCTGCCGGAACCCCAGCGGCGGCAGGCCGCCATCCAGGCTCAACGGCACCAGCCGCCCACGATCCCGCCCCACCGCCGCCTCGTCGCGCACCCAATGGCTGTCATTGGCCGCCGCACTCCACAACACGATCACGGCGTCCACCCGGGCAAGCGCGGTCTCGATGCTGGTCTGAAACGCCTCGCCGGCCGTCAGCATGCCGTCCCACCACACGGTGCAGCCGGCCGCCTCCAGCGCCACCACCAGCCGCCGCGCCGCATCGGCATCAGCACTGGCATGGCTGACAAACAGGCTCGGCCCGCTCGTCGTTGCCGGCGAAGCGGTGCCGTCAACCATTGTCGTTGGCGATGCGGCGGCGCTCCGCCAGTTTCTTCAACAGGGCGCGGGTGCGCAACTGGCCCAGCAACTCGTTGATCAGGGCGATGCCCTGTTCGGCCATGTCCAGCGCCTTGGCCTCGCCCACCTGGCCGGCGGTATGTTCCAGGAAATGCCGGATTTCCTGGTTGGTCAGCCAATCGATCAGCACATGATAGAGCCGCATCTGGCCATCGTTGAAGCCCAGTTCCGGCCGGAAGCCAATCTCGTCCAGCCGGCCGACGGTGCGCAGGATGGCGGCATCGCGTGCCGACACCGTGCCATCATCAGCCACGCTGATCATCAGATCATCCAGATGCTCGCGCTGATGGTCCGGCACACCCAGATCGGCCAGCGCCACCCGCGCCGGGCCGGCCTCCTCCAGCCGCTGGGCCAGCAGCGCGTCCAGCATCGGAAAGGCATCGGGCAACAGCCAGCGGTTGCCATCCTCCGCCTCCAGCAGCTCGCGGATCACGGCCAGTGGCAGGAAGCGCTCTTCCTGCAGGCGCTTGATCGCCTTCAGCCGCGCCACATGCACATCGGAATAGCGCGCACTGTTGCGGCTGGCCTTGTCCGGCTCGGGCAACAGGCCTTCGCGGATATAATAGCGGATGGTCTCCCGCCCGACCCCGCTGGCCTTTTCCAGATCACGCATGCGCATGGCTCTCGCCTTAGCGCAATTCGCCGCGCCATGCTAACCCGATGGCCATGGACGAATTTGCCCGCCTCCTCGATGCGCTGCTCTACACCCGCAGCCGCACCGCCAAGCTGGCGCTGATCGCGGGCTTTTTCCGGTCCACACCGCATCCTGATGCCGGCTGGGCGCTGGCCGCGCTCACCGGCACGCTGAACCTGAAGGCGGTGCAGCCCAGCCTGCTCAAGGCGCTGATGGCAGAGCGGGTTGACCCCACGCTGTTTGCCCTGTCGCATGATTTCGTCGGCGACATGGCCGAAACCATCTCGCTGCTCTGGCCCGAGCCGGCCGGCACCCGCCCGCCGCCACCGGGGCTGGATGCGGTGGTGCAGCGCCTGCAATCGCTGTCTCGGAAGGAGGCGCCAGCCGTGGTCGCCGGCCTGATGGACGCGCTCGATGCCGCCGGCCGCTATGCCCTCATCAAGCTCGCCACCGGGGCCTTGCGCATCGGCGTGTCAGCCCGGCTGGCCAAGACCGGCTTTGCGCAAGGGTTCGGCCTTGATGTGGAGGATGTGGAGGAGCTGTGGCACGGCCTGTCGCCGCCGTTCGCGCCGCTGTTTGCCTGGGCGCAGGGGCAGGGGCCGCGGCCAACGCCCGGCGATGTGCCGGTGTTCCGCCCGTTCATGCTGGCCAGCCCGCTGGAGGAGCCCGTCGATCTGGCCGATCACGTGGCCGAATGGAAATGGGATGGCATCCGCGTGCAGATCGTCCACGCCGGCGCCCAGACCAGGCTGTTCAGCCGCACCGGCGACGATATTTCCGCCAGCTTCCCGGATGTGACGCTGGATCAGCCGCTGGCGCTGGACGGGGAATTGCTGGTGCGTGGGGCCGGTCAGGGCGATGGCACGCTCGCCGCCGGAAGCTTCAACGCGCTGCAACAACGGCTGGGCCGCAAGGCGCCAACGGCCAAATTGCTGGCGGAAGCGCCGGCCTTCATCCGCGTCTATGATCTTCTCGCTCATGCTGGAAAGGATCTGCGGCCGCTGCCGTGGTACCAGCGCCGCGCCCGGCTGGAGGCGGTGATGCCTGAGCTCGATCCCGCCCGCTTTGATCTGTCCCCGCTGGTCCCGGCCGCCGATTGGGGCGAACTGGCCGGCATCCGTGCCGCCGCCCGCGATGCTGCCATCGAAGGGCTGATGCTGAAACGCCGCGATGCGCCCTATGTTGCCGGCCGCCGCGCCGGCCTGTGGTTCAAGTGGAAGCGCGATGCGCTCACTGCCGATTGCGTGATCATGTATGCCCAGCGCGGCCACGGCAAACGCTCCAGCCTCTACAGCGATTTCACCTTTGGCTGCTGGACGGACGATGGCCAGCTGTTGCCCGTCGGCAAGGCCTATAGCGGCTTCACCGATGCCGAACTCGCCCTGCTCGACAAGTTCGTGCGCACCCACACCACCGCCCGCTTCGGCCCGGTGCGGGAGGTGGAGAAAAGCTTCGTCGTCGAAGTCGCCTTCGATTCGATCCATGCCTCCACCCGCCACAAATCCGGCCTTGCCATGCGCTTCCCGCGCATCGCCCGGCTGCGGCCCGACAAGCCGGCGGCCGAGGCTGACCGCATCGCCACCCTGTTGCGCCTGTGTGCCTGATGAGCCCCAGTTGACCGGCCGCCGCCCCCGGCCGATGCTCCGGCCATGAGCCTTGCCGTCCTGCTTGCCGCCGCCAGCATCCCCAGCCTGGCGTTGCCGCCGCCATCGCCGCTGAACGGCCTGGCTGGCTGCTGGCGCGTCACCGGCACGGTGGAGGGCAAGCCCACCACCGCCATCGCGCGCGGCAGCCGTCGGCTTGGCGGCCACTATCTGCTGTTCGAGCTGCACGGGCTGAACCCCAAGGACCCGTATGACGCCGCCATCATCATGGCCGAGGCCGGCCCCGGCCAGCTGACCGCCTGGTGGATGGACAGTTTCGGCGGCCCCGGCAGCGCCGCCGGCAAGGGTGGCGTGGTCGGCGCCGGTTTCTTGATCAGCTATGATTATGGCAGCGCCGTTTTCATCAACCGCTTCACGCCGCAGGGGCAGGGCTGGCGCTGGCAGATCGATGCCAGGCCCACCGGCAAGCCCGCCACCGCCTTCGCCCGCTACACGCTCAGCCCCGGCCGCTGCGGCCCGGGCTTTTCCGTCTTCTGAAACCGGCCTAAGGCTTGGCCCATGCTTATCGCCACCTTCAACATCAATGGCACCAACGCCCGCCTGCCGCGCCTGCTGGAATGGCTGGAGGAGGCAAAGCCCGACATTGCCTGCCTGCAGGAAATCAAGACCATGACGGAGAATTTCCCCGTCGATGTGCTCCGGGGGGCCGGTTACCACTGCCTCGTCCACGGCCAGAAGGGCTTCAACGGGGTCGCCATCCTGTCGCGCGAGCCAGCCACCGAAGTGCAGCGCGGCCTGCCGGGTGACGACAGCGACGAACAGTCCCGCTATCTTGAAGCCGATGTGATGGGCGTGCGCGTGGCGTCCATCTATCTGCCCAACGGCAACCCGGTGCCGGGGCCCAAATTTGATTACAAGCTGGCCTGGATGGAACGCCTGCGCCGCCACGCTGCCGGGCTGCTGGCAACCGGCCTGCCGGTGGTGCTGGCCGGGGATTACAACGTCATCCCCAACGATGATGACATCTGGGACGCGTCTGCCATGCGCGACGATGCGCTACGCCAGCCCGAGTCCGTCGCGGCTTACCGCCAGCTGCTGTGGCAGGGCTGGACCGACGCGGTGCGCAGCCTGCACCCGCTGGGCGGGGTCTGGAGCTTCTGGGATTATCAGGCCGGCGCCTGGCCGCGCGACCATGGCTTCCGCATCGATCATCTGCTGCTGTCCCCGGCCGCGGCGGACCGGCTGGCTGATGCCGGCGTGATGAAGCATGTGCGCGGCGCAGAGAAGGCCAGCGACCATGCGCCGGCCTGGGTGCGGTTGCGGTAGGACCGCTGGCGCGCGCGGCTCCCGCCCTCTCCGCAAACCTGTTTGGGGCGGAATTGTTCAGCCCAGATCGCTGCGCGCCTGCTCCCAGTGCCGGCCATCGTAAAAGCGGATGCGCGGGGTGATGCTCTCCACATCATCGAGCGCGCGCCAGTTCACGCTGAAACCATCAGGGTGGGAGCGGGGGACATAGAAGCTCTTGATCCCGCAGGTGCGGCAGAAGAGGTGGCGGGCGGTGCCGGTGCCCCAGCGATAATCGCTCAGCGCCTCGGCGCCGCGTTCCAGGGTGAAATCATCGGCGCTGGCAATCAGGTGCAGGAAACCCGTCTTGGCGCAGATCGAGCAGTTGCAATCGAGCAGTTCGGGCGGATCATCGAACCGCACCCGGAACCGCACCTGGCCGCAATGGCAGCCGCCGCTGGCTTCATGTCTGCTCATGCCGCCTGCCAAACCCCATCCCCAGCCGCAACGCAAGCCGGGCCGTGACATTACACTTTGCTTATAGGGGATTTTACGGGGGTGACGGGCCGCGCCGCTGTCTGGCACCAATCAGACAGGGCGTGCAGGACCGGCCGACAGCGGGCAGCTTTGGCCACCATGCATCAGTCCGGGGCCAACGCATCCCGTCGGGGGGCGGTGATGCCGGCCCCGGACGCCCATCCTTCCCCCATTTTTCCCGTCAATCTTGATGACACCAGGAATGAACCGCTCATGCCGAGCTTGTCGAGGCACGCTCCAAACGCGGCGCGTGCCTCGACAAGCTCGGCATGGGCGGCTTTGGGTTTTGTCGCGAGGGAAATTGGCTTCAGCCCGGCACCTTCACATCGGCCAGCGCCGGATCGCGGCTGCCCACCGGCGCGGCCAGCACTTCGGCGATGAAATTGCCCTTGTTCACCACGCTGGTCTTGGGATCGGCGGCCTGGCTGCGGATGGCGGGATCAACATTGTTGGCCCCGGCGCGATCCAGCAATTGCTGTTCGGCCTGGCTGCGCGGCGGCGGCTTCACGCCGGGGCCGAACAGCGCCTCCATCGCGGCGGCCTGGGCATCCACGCCCACGGCGCGCGGCGCGCCCGGCTTGGGCGGGGCCAGGGCGAAATCGGGCGGCACCACCAGCGGCGCACCGCGGGCGATGGACAGTTCGTCAGGGCCGCGGGCATTCAGGCCGCCGCGCTTGCTGCACGAGACGAGGGCGGTGGCGGCCAGCACCAGGATCAGCATCTTACGCATCTTTTGGTCCCATCTCGGTTGGCCGGGCCATGATCGCCCGGCCCAGCAACAGCATCACCCCCAGTGTAATCGCAGCATCGGCCAGGTTGAAGACCCAGAAGCTGTATTCACCCCAGAAGAAGTGCAGAAAATCGACAACATAGCCAAAACGGGCCCGGTCGATGATATTGCCCAGCGCGCCGCCCAGCACCAGGCCGAGCGCCGCAATGTCAACGGGATGCTTCTCCCGCCGCAGCCAGGCCGCCACCGCCAGCGCGATGCCTGCCGTGGCAAAGGTGAGCAGCCAGCGCCCCAGATCGGAGCCGGCCTGCAGCATGCCCATCGACACGCCGACATTGCCCACGAAAGTCAGCCGGAAGAAGGGCCACACATCGATGCCGCCAATGGCGGGGAGGTGGATCACCTCCAGCACCCAATATTTGCTGATCTGGTCAAGGATCAGCACCAGGGCGGCCAGGGCGAAGCCGCGGTTAGGCCCCGAATTAACCATGCACCACCGCATCGCAGCGGCCGCACAGCTCGGTTTCGGCGTTCACATCGGGCAGGTGGCGCCAGCAGCGGGCACATTTGGCCAGATCAGCCTTCTCCACCATCAGGCTTTCGGTGTCGCCGGCGGTGATCGCCACCTCGGCCACCAGCAGCAGTTCGGCCAGATCGAGCCCAGCCAGCGCAGCAATGCGATCGCTATGGGCGGTGGTGATGGCGACGCGGGCTTCCAGGAAACTGCCCACCTTCCTGGCGCGGCGCAATTCCTCAAGTTTCAGATAGGCTTCCTCGCGCAACTTGCGGGCGAGTGTGAACTGCTTGTCGAGCGCGGCATCCTGCCAGGCCGCATCAATCTCCGGCCATTCCAGCAGGTGCACGGATTGGGCGTCGGGATAGCGGGTGGCCCACACTTCTTCCGCCGTGAACACCAGCACCGGGGCAAGCCAGCGGGTGAGGGCGTGGAAGACGATATCCAGCACGGTGCGCCAGGCCCGGCGGGTGGGGGCGGTCGGCGCGTCGCAATAAAGGCTGTCCTTGCGCACATCCATGGCAAAGGCGGACAGGTCGTTCTGGACGAAATCATTGATCAGGCTGGTGTAGCGGTTGAAATCATAGGCGTTCACCGCCGCCTTCAACTCGCCTGACAGCACGGCCAGCCGGTGCAGCACCCAGCGTTCCAGCGCCGGCATCTCGGCCACCGGCAGGCGTTCGGCGTCGCTGAAGCCATCCAGCGCGCCCAGCAGATAGCGGAAGGTGTTGCGGAGCTTGCGATACTGGTCCGCCACGCCCTTCAGGATCTCATCGCCGATGCGGTGATCCTCGGTGAAATCGACCGAGAGCGCCCACAGCCGCAGGATATCGGCGCCGAACGTCTTCATCACGTCCAGCGGATTGATGACATTGCCTTCCGACTTCGACATCTTCCGGCCCGACGCATCCATGGTGAAACCATGGGTCAGGATCGCCTTGTAGGGCGCACGGCCACGGGTGGCGCAGCTTTGCAGCAGGCTGGATTGGAACCAGCCGCGATGCTGGTCACTGCCTTCCAGATAGAGATCGGCCGGCCACGAATATTCCGGCCAGCGGCCAGATTCGAGCACATAGGCGTGGGTGCAACCGCTGTCGAACCACACGTCCAGGATGTCGGTGATCATCTCATATTGGTCGACCCGGTCGCCCAGCAGTTCACGTGCGAACTCCGGCGTCCAGGCGTCCACGCCTTCGGCCTTGAACCGCTCGATGATCTTTTGATTGATTGATTTATCAACCAGATAGTCGCCGGTCTTGCGATCAACAAACAGGGTGATCGGCACGCCCCAGGCGCGCTGGCGGCTCAGCACCCAATCGGGGCGGCCTTCGACCATCGAACCGATGCGGTTGCGGCCCTTGTCGGGCGTGAAGTGGGTGGCAGCGATGGCGGCCAGGGCGCGGGCCCGGAGCGTGTCCGCCCCTCCACCATGCTGCGCATGGTCCCCCTCCCCAAGCGGAGCTTGGGGAGGAACAGCAACGTCCTCCCCATTCTTTGGATGGGGAGGTGGCGCCCGCAGGGCGACGGAGGGGCCAATCGGCTTGTCCATCGGCACGAACCATTGCGGCGTGCAGCGGAAGATCACCTTCTTCTTGGACCGCCAGGAGTGCGGATAACTGTGCGCGAACGGCCCGGCCGAGAGCAGCGCACCGGCGGCCTTCAGATCGCTGCAGATCGGGCCATCGGGCGCATTGAGATTGGGGTTGATGACATTCTTGGCCTCGCCGCCCAGCCACAGCCAATCGGCGCGGTAACGGCCATCGGCCTCCACGGCGAACACGGGATTGATGCCATGCGCCTTGCACAGCGCGAAATCATCCTCGCCATGATCGGGCGCCATGTGAACGAGGCCGGTGCCCTGGTCGGTGGTGACGAAATCGCCGGGCAGGAAGGGGCGCGGCGTGGCGAAGAAGCCGCCCAGCTTGTGCATCGGGTGACGGGCGACGGCACCGGCAAAGTCAGCACCTTTGCCGCGCCACAAAACGCGGTCAGTCTTCAGACCAAGCGGCATTCGTTCCTTCGCAATCTGCTCAAGCAGCGCGGCAGCCACGATCACCCGCTTCGTTCTTTCTTTTAGCGACTTGCCCGCTGCCGGAGCTTGGCCAGGCTGTGACGACTGGATCAATTCTGGATGCAAGTGCTCGACGCAAATGTAATCAACGTCTTCGGAATACGCGATGCCCTGGTTCACCGGGATGGTCCACGGCGTCGTCGTCCAGATGACGGCGTAGGCCCCCACCAGTTCCGGCGCGTTGGGGGCTTCGACAATCTCGAACGCCACGTCGATCTGCGTGCTCGTGATGTCGTGATATTCCACCTCGGCATCAGCGAGCGCGGTCTTTTCCACCGGGGACCACATCACCGGCTTGGCGCCGCGATAGAGCTGGCCGCTTTCCGCAAACTTCAGCAGCTCGGAAACGATGGTCGCTTCCGAGGCGAAGTCCATGGTGAGATAGGGTTTTTTCCAATCACCATTGATGCCCAGCCGCTGCAGCTGCCCGGCCTGCACATTCACCCAATGCTGGGCATAGGCGCGGCATTCGGCGCGGAATTCCTTCGCCGGCACCTCGTCCTTGTTCTGCTTCTTGGCGCGATAGGCTTCCTCGACCTTCCATTCGATCGGCAGGCCGTGGCAATCCCAGCCGGGCACATAGGGCACATCCTTGCCCAGCAGCGACTGGGTGCGCACCACCGCATCCTTCAGGATATGGTTCAGCGCGTGGCCGATATGCATGTCCCCGTTCGCATAGGGGGGGCCATCGTGATAGATGAATTTATCCCGGCCCTTACGCGCGGCGCGCAGCTGCGCATAAAGGTCCGCCGCCTGCCATTTGGCCAGGATCTGCGGTTCCTTCTCCGGCAGGCCGGCCTTCATCGGAAAGTCGGTCTTGGGCAGGAAGACGGTGGGGCGATAATCGGGCGCGCTCATGATGGCCCGGCTTTAGGGGAAGCGGGCGGCGCTGTCACGCGTCACGAAAGATCCTCCCCCTCTGGGGGAGGTGCCCGCAGGGCGGAGGGGGCGGCGAGGACCGGGCTTGCCGGCCCCCTCCGTCGCGCTTCGCGCGCCACCTCCCCCGAGGGGGAGGATCTATTGGCCCCGCAGCACCCGCCTGGCATTCTCCGCATCGAGCGCAATCTGCGCCTTCAGCGCCTCCAGCCCCGGCAGCTTCATTTCGGGCCGCAGGTACGCCACCAGCTCCACCCCGATGGTCTGGCCGTAAAGATCGCCGCTCCAGTCCATCAGCCAGGTTTCCAGCAGCTCCACCGGCGGCTCGATCATCGGGCGGATGCCAAGATTGGCGACACCATCAACGCGCGACCCATCGTTCAGCCACACGCGCACCGCATAAACGCCATAGGCGGGGCGGACATAATCCCCCAGCGTGAGGTTGGCGGTGGGAAAGCCCAGGGTGCGGCCCAGCTTGGCACCATGTTCGACCTGGCCAACAATGGTGAACGGCCGCGTGAGCATCTGGCCGGCCACGCCCGGCTGCCCGGCGCGCAGCGCGGCGCGGATGCGGGTGGAGCTGATGGTGCCGCCGGCATCGGCAACGGGATCAACAACGCGGGCGGCAAAGCCCTTCTTCAGGCCGAGCCGGGCCAACTCGGTCACATCGCCGGAGCGGCCCTTGCCAAAGGTGAAATCGCCGCCGGTGACAACGCCGGCAACGCCCATCCGCATCTCCAGCCATTCATCGACGAATTCTTCGGCCGAAAGCGCGGCGAGGTCGCGGCTGAACGGGATCATCACCAGCCCGTCCATGCCGAAATTGCCGAGCCAGCGTTCCCGCTGGGCAATGGTGGACAGGCCGAACGGCGCCACATCGGGCTGGAACAGCCGGGCCGGGTGCGGATCGAAACTGGCGACCAGCGTCGGCCGGCCCAGTTTTCGCGCCCAATCGCGCGCGGCACCCACCACGGCCTGGTGGCCGGCGTGAAAGCCATCGAAATTGCCCAGCGCCACGATGGCGCCGCGCAAATCGCCGGGCAGCGCGTCCCCGTGCATGATCAGCTTCATGGGTAGGCGGCTTAGCGGGGTGCGAGGCCAGCGGCAAGCAGCCGCGCCGCATTGCCGCCCATCACCTTGGCAATATCGCTGTCAGACAGGCCGGCCGCCATCAGCGCCTGGGTCACCGCCTCCAGATGTTCGGTGGTGAAGCCCACGGTGGTGCCGCCATCATAATCACTGCCCAGGCCAACATGATCGATGCCGGCTTGCCTGATCACATGCAATATGGCCCTGGCCGTGGCCTGCGGCGTGGGTGCGCACACCGCGGCATCCCAATAGCCGATGCCGATCATGCCGCCATTGGCCTTCAGCATCTGCAATTGTGCGTCGGTCAGGTTGCGCGGCGTGTTGCAGGTGGCCTTGACGCCGCCATGGCTCACCACCACCGGGCGGGTGGCAATGGCCATCACGTCGGCAAAGGTGGCGGCGCTGCTGTGCGCCAGATCGATGATCATGCCGCGCTATTCCGCCTCGGCCACCACCTGCCGGCCCAGCGCGGTGAGCCCGCCCTTTTTCAGGCCGTGCATCGATCCGCCCACATCATTGTCAGAGAAATGCACCAGCCCGATCATGCGGAAGCCGGCATCGTGCAGCTTTTCCAGATTGGCGATGTCGCCTTCCAGATTCTGCGCGCCTTCCGTTGACAGCAGCGCGCCCGTCACCGGCACTTTGGCGGCCCGGTCGGCGAGCAGCTTTTCGAGATCAGCCGGCGTGCGGATGATGCGCAGCAGGCCCTGCGCCCGATCCTCGGCGTCGCGCAGCTTCTGCGCATGCCACAGCGAGCGTTCCAGCAGGCTGAACCAGGTGCGGACCGGCTGGCGCTGGGCGATCACCAGCGGGGTGATATTGTCGCTATCGCTGCCATTGGCCTGATAATTCTGGCCACGCGGGGTCTTCGTCACGCTGGAAAATATCTGCAGCGCGACATTGCCGGCCTCCAGCCGTTCCAGATCGACATGGCCCTGGGTGGATTCGGTGATCAGATCGCGCTGCCACATCAGCGTATCGGCATGAAGATCGATTACCGTCAGCCGGCTGTGCAGGGCGCTGGCCTCCGCCGAAACCGGCCAGATCGCCCCGGTCCAGCGGTTCATGCCGCGTTCGACGATGCCGGGGGCAAAACCGAAAAAACCGATGGCGGCCACACTGGCAACCACCGCAACACTGGCCAGGATCTTCTTGCGCATCATCCCCCCAATTGGCCGCTCAACGCCGTTCCAGCGTGACAAAGACAAAGCCCGGCCGCTCACCCTCGGCCGGATGCGCCACCCGCGCCACCTCGCGCCAACGGCTGGCATCAAACGGCGGCAGGATCGTATCACCCACGGGCTCGGCGTCCACCTCGGTCAATTCGATCCGGGTCGCGATCGGCAGGGCAAGGGCATAGATTTCGGCGCCGCCAATGATCATCAGGTCGCCGCGCACCCGCGGATCAAGCCCCGCCGCCGCCACCGCCTCGGCCAGGTTTGGCACCACGGTCACGCCGTCCGCCGTCCACGCCGGATCGCGCGTCATCACGATATTCTGCCGGCCGGGCAGCGGCTTGCCGATTGATTCGAAGGTCTTGCGGCCCATCACCACCGGCTTTCCCACCGTGATCGCCTTGAAGCGTTTCAGATCAGCCGGCAGATGCCAGGGCAGGGCGCCCTTGTTGCCGATGATCCCGTTCTTCGCCCGGGCAACGACGATGGTGACATCCAGGCTCATACCGCCACCGGCGCCGCGATATGGGGATGGGGATCGTAACCGGTGATGACGAAATCCTCGAGGGCATAGCTGAACAGGTCCGCCGGCTGGCGGGCGAAGTCCAGCCGCGGCAAGGGGCGGGTGCTGCGGCGCAATTGCTCCGTCACCAGATGTTCGTGGTTTTCATAGACATGGCAATCGGCGCCCATCCAGGTGAGCATGCCGGGTTCCAGCCCGCACTGCTGCGCCAGCATGCGGATCAGCACGGCGGCTTCGAAGATGTTGAACGGAAAGCCCAGGCCCAGATCGCAGCTGCGCTGATAGAGGATGCCGGAGAGGCGACCATCAGCGACGAAATATTGATAGGTCATGTGGCAGGGCGGCAGCGCCATCTGATCCAGATAGGGCACGTTCCAGCCGGTGAAGATGTGCCGCCGGCTGTTGGGGTTGCGTTTGAGGCCATCGACCAGCGCGGCCAGCTGGTCAAACGGCGTGTCGGCGCGATAGCTGCCGTCTTCGTTGGCGGCAAAGCGCGGCCAGCGCCGCCATTGCACGCCATAGACCGGGCCCAGTTCGCCCCAGCGCGCGGCAAAATCCGCGTCCGCCATGATCCGCGCCTCGAACTCGTCGCGGCTGATCGCCTCGCCGCTGGCCTTGCGATAGGCATCGAGCGGCCAGTCCGTCCAGATATGCACGCCCTGTTCAACGAGGGGGCGGATGTTCGATTCGCCGTTCAGGAACCAGATCAGCTCGCGGATCGCCGATTTCCAGAATACCCGCTTGGTGGTGAGCAGTGGCACCGTGCCGTCAGACAGATCGAACTTCAGCATCTCGCCAAACAGGGCGCGGGTGCCGGTGCCGGTGCGGTCACCACGCGCCACGCCTGTGCGCCACACGCGCTGCAATAGATCAAGATACTGGGCTTCGCCGGTCAACGTCATTGCCCCTTTTCAGGGATATGGCGCAGCGGCGTCAACCACCGCCAGCATGCCCATGTTGCAAAGGGAATATTTGCATGTTCGGCACGGCACGGGCTGGCACCAGCCACGACATCACGGCGATCCCCGGCCCCTGGGAGGATGCTAATGGCCAGGCGCGGGCAATCCGCCTGCACCATCGTGGCGCCGTGCCGGCGTTGCGATCGGCCATGCTGCGTGATCGCAAGATCGTGCTGATCGATCGGCTGGGCTGGGATCTGCAATCGCCCGACGGGCTGCACGAGATTGATGAATATGATCAGGATGAGACGCTCTATCTGATCGTGCATCAGCCTGAAACCGGCCGTCATCTAGGCTCGGTGCGGCTGCTGCCCAGCACCGCGCCGCATCTTCTGGGCGACCATTTCGCCCATCTGTGCCTTGATGGTGTGCCCCGCGGCCCCGATGTGTGCGAGATCACCCGGCTCGTCACCGCGCCCGGCCTGACCCGCGCCGAAGCGCTGCAGGTGCGGCGGCAGCTCTCCATCGCCCTGTTCGAACATGCGCTGGAAGCCGGCATCACCCGCTACACCATGGTCACCCACATGCCCTGGCTGCCCAGCCTGCTCTCCATCGGCTGGGATGCCGAACCGCTGGGCATGCCGGCGGGCGAAGGCGTGGATGCGGTGGCCGCGCTGCAGATTTTCGTCAATGCCGCCACGCTCCACCGGCTGCGCGCGGCCTGGGCCATGCCGCCCAGGGTGTTGCCCACGGCCTGGCTGCGGCCCGAGATCGACCGGAGGGAGCAAGCGGCGTCCTGACCCTGCGCCCCGCTTCCCCCGTGTCGAGGGTGCCCCGGCCTGCCATCCCGCTCTGCAAACGGCCCTCCCCGTCTGCAGTTATCGGGCAGGTTCGGGGCACCCACCCGAATTTCCCAACCCGCCATGGTTGAACTGATCGCCGCCTGGCATGTGCTGCTGCACGAGGCGTTGCTGCTGGTTGCCATCATCATCGCGATCAATGGCCTGGACGATCTGGCCGTCGATCTGGCCTGGCTGTGGCTGCGGCCGCGCCACCAGTCGGCGCCGCCACCGCCGGCGCCAAAGGGCTGCAATTTCGCCATCCTGATCCCGGCCTGGGATGAAGCCGCGGTGATCGGCCCGATGCTGCGCCGGTTGCTGGCCACCCAGGCCTGGCCGGATTTCATCGTGCTGGTCGGGCTTTATCCCAATGATCCGGCCGGGCTGGCGGCGGTGGCGGCCATCGCCGATCCGCGCCTGCGCCTGGCCATCAATCCGCGCCCGGGCCCCACCACCAAGGCCGATTGCCTGAACCAGCTGTGGCAGCATCTGTGTGCGGAAGAAGCCCGCCAGGGCCGGCGCTTTGCCGCCGTGGTGCTGCACGATGCCGAAGATGTGGTGCACCCACAGGAATTGGCGGTGATGGCGGCGCATCTGGCCGGCCCCGATGCGCCGGCGATGGTGCAGCTGCCGGTCAGGCCGTTGATCGATGCTGGCAGCCCGCTGGTCGCCGGCCATTATATCGATGAATTTGCCCAATCGCACGGCAAGGATCTGCTGGTGCGGCAATGGCTGGGGGCGGCGCTGCCTTCGGCCGGGGTGGGCGTGGCGTTCGATCGCGTCTTGCTGGGGCAGGTGGCCGCCGCGCAAGGCGGCCGCCCCTTTGCCGACAACAGCCTGACCGAGGATTACGAGCTTGGGCTGAAACTGCACGCCCTGGGCGGGCGCGGCCGGCTGGTGCGCCACCATCACGACGGCCAGTTGGTGGCCACGGCCGAACATTTCCCGGCCAGCCTCGGCAGTGCCATAAGGCAGAAGGCGCGCTGGGCCCATGGCATTTCGCTGGCCGGCTGGGATCGCGTCGGCTGGCGCGGCGGGCTGGCCAACCGCTGGATGCTGTGGCGTGACCGCAAGGGCCCGGCAATGGCGCTGGTGTCGCTGGCGGCCTATGCCGTAGCCGGCATGATCGCCCTTGATGGACTGGTGCGCCACTTGTGGCCACCGGCAGCGGCGCTGCCGCCTCTGTCTCACGGGCTGGTGGCGTTGTTGTGGTGGAATTTTGCCCTGTTGTGCTGGCGATTGCTGGTGCGGGCATTGTTCACCTGCCGGGAGGAGGGGCCGGTGGAAGGCTTGCTCGCCACGCCGCGCGCCGCGGTTGGCAATATCATCAATGCGCTTGCGACGTTCCGGGCACTTCGGCTCTATATCGCAGCCTTGCGCGCCGGAACCGCCCCGGTGTGGGACAAGACGGTGCACCGCTTTCCGTCCACCAGCGATCCGGCGCGGGGGTGATGGCGGTGCCCCGGCGCGGGCGGCCGTTGGCCGTTTGGGGCAGCAGCCTGCTTCTGTTGCTGGTCTGGCTTGGGCTGCGCTGGCCCGGCCTCGCCCATGAGCAGGCTGTGCTGGCCACCATGCTGGCTACGCGCCTGGCTCCCATCCGCCTCGCCATGCCCAGCCCGATTGCACCATGCGGGTCGCCGCGCCGCCGCTGCCCTTACCGCCCAAACTGGCGCCGGACCGGGCGGCGCAGCCCCCAGCCCACATTCGGGCCGGCCCGTCATTGCCGGCAATGACGCCGGTTCCGGCGCCCGCCCCGGTGATCCTGCCCGTCTCGCTCCTGCCAGTCCTGCCTGTGCCAGCGCCGCCGCTGCCCGGTCAGCCGCTGCCGCCACCGGGAAACCCACTGCAGGCAGCGGAACCCGCATCGGCCTTTCGTCTGGCCGAAGCTGGCTATGCCCGCCAGGCCGCTGGCCAGCGTCGGCAGGCGGCGGCGCTGTTCGATGCAGCGTTGGCCCTGGAACCGGGCCATCCAGGCTGGGCTGCCGAATGGGCCATGCTGGGTCGCCGCTGGCAAATTGGCGGTTTTGCCGTGCTGCGTGATGGCGGACCGGCCGGGCCGGCGGCCAGCCCGGTGCTGGGTGGTGGCCAACTGGGCGCCAGCCTCGTCTTTCTGCCCGATCCGCTGGCCCAGCGCCCGCTGGCGCTGCTGCTTCGCGCCAACATCGCCGCCAGCCCGCGCGCTGTGGATGCCGCCAGCGCCCAGTTGGCGGCTGGCCTGCGCTGGCAACTGCGGCCCGGCCTCACGCTCGCAGCCGAACGGCTGATCCCGCTGGGCGCCGCCACCAGGGCTGATTGGACCGTGCGGCTGGCGGCAGGCGGCGCTGCCGGGCGGCTTGCCGCTTATGGCGAAGCCGGGGTGCTGGCCCAGGGCGGCCTCTATGCCGGCGCGCAGGCCAGCGCGCGGCTGCTGCGAATCGGCCCCGCCGCGCTGGCCGCCGGCAGCTGGGCCAGCCTGCAGACCGGCACGCCCGATGTCTGGCGGGTCGATCTTGGCCCGTCGCTTTCCGCCAGCATGAAGGGGGTGCGGCTGCAGGCCGATTGGCGCCAGCGGGTCGGCGGCAATGCCGCGCCGGGCAGCGGGCCGGTGGTCACGCTGTCGTCCGGTTTCTGAACCGCGCACGCCTGATGTGGATTTGGTCACCAGCGCGCAAGCCGCGTGCACATTTCCAGCCGATATTGCCACAGATTGCACGGATTTTGGCCACATGATGCGCTATCATCGGCACGCGTTGCTGGAGGGTGCTCATGGCTGACCTGTTCGAAAATCTGCTGGGCCTGGATGGCTTTGAATTCATCGAATTCTGCGCGCCGGAAAAGGGTGTGCTGGAACCGGTGTTCGCCGCCATGGGCTTTGCGCTGGTGGCGCGCCACCGTTCCAAGGATGTGCAGCTGTGGCGGCAGGGCGGCATCAACCTCATCGCCAATTATGAAAAACACAGCCCGGCCTGGTATTTCGCCGCCGAACATGGGCCATCGGCCTGCGGCATGGCCTGGCGGGTGAAGGATGCAGCCAAGGCCTATGCCGAGGCGCTGGAACGTGGGGCCGAGCCGGTCGAAAGCCGCACCGGCCCGATGGAGCTGCGCCTGCCCGGTTTTCGCGGCATCGGCGGCTCGATCATCTATCTCATCGATCGCTATGGCCCGGAGCTGTCGATCTATGACATTGATTTCGTGTATGAACCAGGCGTGGACCGCAACCCGGTTGGGGCGGGACTGCAGATCATCGATCACCTCACCCACAATGTCTATGGCGGCCGTATGGCGCACTGGGCGGCCTTTTACGAGCGCATCGCCAATTTCCGCGAGATCCGCTTCTTCGACATCAAGGGCGAATATACCGGCCTGACCAGCAAGGCGATGACGGCGCCAGACGGCAAGATCCGCATCCCTTTGAACGAGGAAGCCAAGGGCGGGAATGGCCAGATCGACGAATTCCTGCGCGCCTACAATGGTGAGGGCATCCAGCACATCGCCTTTGCCTGCGATGATCTGGTGACGGTGTGGGATCGGCTGCGTGCGCTTGGCGTCAACTTCATGACGCCGCCGCCCGCCACCTATTACGCGATGCTGGACGAACGCCTGCCCGGCCATGGTGAGCCGGTGGCCGATCTGATGGCGCGCGGCATCCTGCTCGATGGCACCACCAACGGCACCAAGCGCCTGCTTTTGCAGATCTTCTCCGAAACCGTGATCGGCCCGGTGTTCTTCGAATTCATCCAGCGCAAGGGCGACGAAGGCTTTGGCGAGGGCAATTTCAAGGCGCTGTTCGAAAGCATCGAGCGCGACCAGATCGCCCGCGGCGTGCTGGCGGTGGAGCCGGCGCAATGACGGTTCCGACCCTCAAGCGCATCCACCACGTCGCCTATCGCTGCCGCGACGCCGCCGAAACCGTGGCCTGGTATGAACGGGTGCTGGGTATGACCTACACCACCGCCTTTGCCGAGGATCATGTGCCCTCCACCGGCGCCTATGATCCTTATATGCACGTGTTCCTCGATTGCGGCGGTGGCAACGTGCTGGCGTTCTTCGAACTGCCGAACCAGCCGGAGATGGGCAAGGACCCGAACACCCCGGCCTGGGTGCAGCATCTGGCCTTTGAAGTGGAAAACGAAGCCGAACTGCTCGCCGCCAAGGCGCATCTGGAAGGGCAGGGCATCGATGTGCTGGGCCCGACTTGGCACGGCATCTTCAAGTCGATCTATTTCTTCGATCCCAACGGCCACAGGCTGGAACTGGCCTGCAACATCGGCACGGCGGAACAATATGCCGAGCTGAAGACGGTCGCCCCGCTGATGCTGGCCGAATGGCGCCAGACGAAAAAGGCCCCCAAACACGCCGCCTGGCTGCACCAGCCGCCGGAATGATGGGCTATTGCGGCGTCACATCCGGCGTCGTGTTGTCCATGTCGCGCCACAGCTTCCAGTCACCCTTCTGCCATTTGTAGATGAGGATGGACCGGCCGGCCGTTCGGATCGGCGGGGCGCCCCCGGGCAGCTGCGCCGTCATCCAATAGCGGGCGATCACGAAGCCAAAGGGCTTTTTCGCCTGCACATCCTCGGGCTCGAAGCGGAAGGTCACGGTGGCGCCGCGATCCTTGAAGCGCCTGAGATAGGCGATAATGGCGTCCGCGCCCTTGGCGGCCGGGGCCTTGTCGGTCATCAGCCAGGCATCATCGGCATAAAGCGCCCTGAGTGCCGCCCAGTCGCCAGCGCTGTAGGCGGCGTTCCAGCGGTCTCCATGGCCCCGCAGCGCGTCTTCCGCCGGGGCGGCCACAACGGGGGCCGCAGCGATCAGGGCCGCAGCGAGCAGGGTTGGGGTGATCAGGGCAGCTTTCATAACAGGCGCTCCGTTCAGGGGATGAGCAGGCTGGAACCGGTGGTGGCCCGGCCTTCCAGCGCGACATGGGCCGCCGCCGCCTCGGCCAGGGGCCAGCGCTGGCCGATGCTGATGGCGATCTGCCGCGACGCGATCATCTCCCACACGCGGGCGGCCCCGGCGGCGCGCTCCTCTGGCGTGGTGTAATAATCAAACAGGGTCGGCCGGGTGTTCACCAGGCTGGCCTTCTGCGCCAGCACGGCCAGTTCCACCGGCCCCACCGCCGCATCGGCATTGCCATAATTGACGATCAGGCCGCGCCGGCCGGTGGCGTCCAGGCTGGCCGCCCAGGTGGAGCGGCCAACGCCATCATAGGTCACCCGCACGCCGGCGCCATTGGTCAACGCCCGCACTGCCGGCGCCACCTCGGTTTCGGCATAGTTGATGACATGGTCACAGCCCGCGCCGCGCGCCGCTTCGGCCTTGGCTGCGCTCGAAACCGTGCCGATCACCAGGGCGCCCACCGATTTCAGCCATTGCACCAGGATCAGGCCAACACCGCCGGCCGCCGCATGCACCAGCACCGGCCAGCCGGCCTCCACCCGGGCGCAGCGTTCGACCAGGAATTCCGCCGTGGCCGCCTTCAGAAAACCGGCCGCCGCAGTGTCGTCGTCAATCGCGTCGGGCAGGGCAAACAGGCTGGCGGCCGCAATATTGCGGTGGCTGGCATAGGCGCCGCGTTCGGGGCAAAAGCTCACCACCCGGTCGCCTTCGCGCCACTGGGTCACGCCTGGCCCCACCGCCACCACCACGCCGGCTGCTTCCAGCCCCAGGCCGCCGGGCAGGGGCATGGGATAGATGCCACGCCGATAATAAGTGTCGATGAAATTGATGCCGATGCTGCGGTGCTGCACCATGACCGCGCCGGGCCCGGGCGGCGGCAGCATGGCCTCCTCCCATGTGATCACCTCCGGCCCGCCGGTCTGGCGGATGATGGCGCTGATCGCCTTCATCTTGTCCCCCGCGTGCAGCTGCCCTGCACCCAGCGCAGGTTGATGCCGATCAGCTTCGCGGCGGGATCGGCCCAGCTGTAGCTGACGGCCCGGTTGGGTTGATCCGGCGTGTGGACATACAGCACCAGCGACGGCCGGTTCTGGCTGGGCGGCGGCCACACCACGTTGCGCAGCCGCAACTCCACCGCCGGTGCGCCGTCCACCGCGCTCACCACCCGGCCGCCGGCATCGTGGGTGACCAGATTGGCGGCAAAGTGTAGCGCGACGATCAAGGTGAGAACTACGCGACGATC
>NZ_NOXT01000089.1 GCF_002251755.1 Sandarakinorhabdus cyanobacteriorum | reverse complement strand
CAACGCCCTGACAGGAAGGCTCATGAATAAGGCGGGTTAGCAGCAGTAGTTCCGCCTGATCGGGATCATCCGGTCCATATTCCGCATCATAGATGCGCCCCGCGGCCGCTATATGGGACAGCGCTGCCGCCATTCGCCCGCGCTGGCTTTCAGCTTCGGCCATGTAGAATTCTGCATCGCCAACGGCGGCATTGTCCGACCCGTACAAGCGCGACTAGATACCCTTTGCTGCTTCCAAGGCGACAAGCGCCGCTGCGCCAGCGCCGTCAGCGGTCTGGATGCGGCCCTGTAGGATCAGCGTATCAGCCAGCAACGGATGATCCCCTTCCAGTACCCGGGCATAGACCTTGTTCGCCACCGTGATGCGCCGCTGTGCTTCGGCAAGATCGCCGGATTCAAAGGCAGCATAGGCGCGATTCTTGGTGGCCGTGGCAGTTTTCTGGTGATTGCGGCCCAGAAGACTGATGTTGAGCGCCTCAGCGGCAGAAAAATCCTTGGTAGCGCCGGCAGGATCGCCCAATTTCATGCGGGCGCGAGCGATGGCGGTAAAGAGATCAGCGCGTTCGGCACGGTGGTCGCCCGACAGTGCCTGAAAGGCTGCAGCGGCCTCGCCCAATTGACGCACGGCCAAGGCATAATTGCCAGACCGGTGAGCAAGCAATCCGCGCTGCTTCGACACCATGGCGGCCAGCGTCGGGTCCTCGCCGCCGCCCTGGTCGAGCGACACTGCTGCGGCTTCAATCAACCGCGCGGCTTTATCAGTGTCGGCTGCCTGGTTGGCTGTGTTCGCCAATTTCAGCAGTGTCCTGACGTGCTCCGGACTGCCGGCGGGCAAGCGCGAGAGGGCCCGTTCAAGATCGGCCACACCTTCCTTGCGCAGGCCAAGATTCAGATAAATGGCGCCAGTAGTGGCCAGCAGCCGCGCGCTTACCATTGGTTCTTCCGGCAATTCCACCGTCGCACGCTTGCTGGCGCGTTCAAGAATGGTGAGCGCGGTGATCGAGCGCGGATTTTCCGTGGCCGGGTTGGCGATTTCGAAGGTGTTGATCAGGAAATCCAGGCTGCGCGTGGCCACCAGTTGCTGGCGCACGGCCTCGGCGCGCTGGATGTTGGCATAGATGGCAAGGCCGATGGTGACTAGCGCGATGCTGAGCGAGCCGGCGGTGATGGCCAGCAACTGGCGCTGGCGGCGGGCGGCGTCACGCTGGGCCAGCTGGTCCAGCTTCAGCCCGGTGATGCCGGCAATCAGCTTCAACAGGGCGAGGCGTTTGCCATCCTTGCCCTCGCGCAGATCGGCCGCGATGGGTTCGGCCGGCACGTCAGAAAGGCTGCCATCCTCGGCCACCTTGAAGCGCAGCGCCGGCGGAAAGCATTCGCGCTCATCGCCGGCATAAGGTTCGCCACCGATGATCAGCGGCAGCACGCGGGCCTCGCCATGGGCGCGCTTGAAGGCGAGGATTTCCTCGTTCACCCACATGGATTTGGCCGAAACCGGGCTGCACAGCACGATCTGGAAGCGGGCGGCAGCGAGGGCGCCGCGCAATTCACCGCCCAGATCGGCACTGGCCGGCAGTTCGTCCCGGTCGCGGAACACTGGCGGCAGCTGCGCCGGTACTGGCCCAAAGGGCGAATCGGTGCCCACCAGCGCATGGGGCAGGCGATAGGATTCCAGCGCCTTGTGCAGCCAGCGTGCCACCGGGGTGTCGGCATGGCTATAACTGATGAAGGCGCTGTAGCGCTCGCTCACACCGGGTTGTCTTTCACGTGCCGTTCCAGATCGTCAAAGAACCGCTCCAGATTGTGAAGCACGTTCAGCTTGAATTCGTAATTCACATCCGGGCTGGTGCTTTCGATGATCGGGCTTTCATCCACCTTTTCGGCATAGGCCTTGGCCACCGTCTGCACATAATCCGGCGTCAGCTTGATCTCGCCCATCTTGTCGAGGATGCGCAGCTGCACGATCATGATCTGGCGCACCAGCATTTCCAGGGCGGTGATGCGCGACACGGTGGCCACGGCATCCAGTTCAACATCCGGATCCTCGCTCATGCGGGCGAGCATGCCCCAGCGGCCGGCCAAGCGCAAAGCCTGTTGCGGGCCGGGCCGGTCTGCGCCAAGGGCAGGCCATGGCCCGCCAGCTTGACGCCCGCATCGAACGCTTTCCCGTGGAAGGCAGCTTCACCATTTCACGCGGGGCCAAGACCCATGTGGATGTGGTGGTTGCCGAAATCCGCGACGGCGCCGCCGTGGGCCGGGGGGAGGGCACCGCGATCTATTACAAGGGCGACAGTGCCGAGGCCGCGCTGGCCGCGCTGCACGGCGTCGCCGATGCCATCGCCGCCGGGGCCAGCCGCGCCGATCTTCTGGTGCTGCTGCCGGCCGGCGCAGCGCGCAACGCCGCCGATTGCGCGCTGTGGGATCTGGAGGCCAAGCAGACCGGCACCCGCGTGTGGCAGCGGCTGGGCCTGCCGGTGCCGCAACCGATGCTCACCGCCTATACCATCAGCGTCGGCGATATTGATGCCATGGCTGCCGCTGCCACCGCCGCGCGCGGTCGGGAGCTGTTGAAGATCAAGCTGGGCAGCGCCGACGGGCCCGATGGCGATGTCGCGCGGCTGGCCGCCGTGCGCCGGGCCGCGCCCGATGCCCGGCTGATCGTTGATGCCAATGAAGCCTGGGGCGGCACCGATGTGGAGCGCACGCTGGCCCGGCTGGCGCCGCTGGGGGTGGAGCTGGTCGAACAGCCGGTGCCCGCCGGCCGCGATGCCGAGTTGGACGGCATCACCGCCGCCGTGCCCCTGTGTGCCGATGAAAGCTGCCACGACCGCTCCAGCCTCGATGCCGTGGTGGCCCGTTACCGCTTCATCAACATCAAGCTGGACAAGGCCGGCGGCCTGACCGAGGCGCTGGCCCTGCGCCATGCCGCAGCCACCCGCGGCCTGGGGCTGATGACCGGGTGCATGTTGTGCACCAGCCTGGCCATCGCGCCCGCCTTCCTGGTGGCGATGCAGGGCAGCTATGCCGATCTGGATGGCCCGCTCTTGATCCGCGACCGGCCGCATGGCCTGACCTTTGCCGGCAGTGACGTCTATCCCCCGCAAGCGGCGCTGTGGGGCTGATGGTGGCCAGCCGGGCCAAATCCCTCTATCGTCGCATGGCATGAACCCGCACGACAGCATCAGCAACCGCCGCGCGATCATCGATCGCCGCCAGCTGGCCGACGAACTGGCCGCCGGCATGGCGCGGCTGGATGCGCTGCCGGCCCGCCGGCAATATCTGGCCGACACGCTGCGCGGCGCGCTGGTCGCCGGCCGCGCCGAAATCGCCCAGCGGCTGGAACGCCAGCCCGGCCGCGGCCTCGAACATGCCGCCGCACAAAGCTTCCTGGTCGATCAGATCCTGCGCCTCGCCTGCGACACCGTGGTGGAGCGTTTCTATCCGCTGGCCAATCCCACCCAGTCCGAACGGCTGGCGCTGGCGGCCGTCGGTGGTTACGGCCGCGGCCAGATGGCGCCGTTTTCCGATGTCGACATCGTGTTCCTCACGCCGTGGAAGCAGACGCCGTGGGGCGAGCAGGTCATCGAAACCCTGCTCTATCTGCTGTGGGATCTGGGCCTGAAGCTGGGCCACGCCACCCGCAGCCTCGATGACATGGTGCGCATGTCCAAGGCCGACATGACGATCTGTACCGCCTTTCTGGAGGCGCGCTTCGTCTGGGGCGACCAGGCGCTCTATGCCGAAGCCGCGAACCGTTTCCGCCGCGAGGTTGTGCAGGGCACCACCCGCGCATTCGTTGCCGAAAAACTGGCCGAGCGTGAAGCCCGGCACCAGCGCATGGGCGACAGCCGCTATGTCGTTGAACCCAATCTGAAAGAGGGCAAGGGCGGCCTGCGCGACCTGCACGCGCTGTTCTGGATCGGCAAATATCTGCACCAGGTCGACAGCGTGGCCGACCTCGTCGACAAAGGGCTGCTCACCGCCGACGAGCTGCGCCAGTTCCGCCGCGCCGAAAGCTTCCTGTGGTCGGTGCGCATCATGCTGCATCACATCACCGGCCGCGCCGAGGAACGCCTGACCTTCGATGTGCAGCGCGAGCTGGCCATCCGCCTGCGCTATGCCAACCGCGAGAACATGAGCGCGGTGGAACGCTTCATGCGCCATTATTTCCTGATGGCGAAATCGGTCGGCGATCTGACCGGGCTGTTCCTCGCCCATCTGGATGAATCGACCGCGCGGCTGGCCTGGCTGCCCACGCTCACCCGCCGGCCGTCGCGCCTGAAGGGCTTCACCTTGCGGCGCGGCCAGATCGGCGTGCCGTCGGACGAGTTTTTCCGCGAAGACCCGGTGCGCCTGATCGAGATGTTCGCGCTGGCCGACAGCGAGGGGCTGACCATCCACCCGCTCGCCATGCGCGCCGCCGCCCGCGATGCCGCGCTGATCGATGACCGCATCCGCCGCGACAAGACCGCCAACGCGCTGTTCCTGTCGGTGCTCACATCCCCGCGCGATCCCGAAACCGTGCTGAGGTGGATGAACGAGGCTGGCGTGTTCGGCCGCTTCGTGCCCGATTTCGGCCGTGTCGTGGCGCAGATGCAATATGACATGTACCACCACTATACGGTGGACGAGCACACGATCCGCGCCATCGGCCTGGTGGCGCGCATCGAACGCGGCGAGCTGAAGGGCGATCACAGCCTGTCCTCTGCGATCATCCACCAGCTGATCGATCGCCGCGTGCTGCACGTGGCGGTGCTGCTGCACGATATCGCCAAGGGGCGCGGCGGCGATCACAGCCAGCTGGGTGCCGAGGTGGCGCGGCGGCTGTGCCCGCGCTTTGGCCTGTCCCCGGCCGAAACCGAAACCGTGGCCTGGCTGGTGGAATATCACCTGCTGATGAGCCGCACCGCCTTCAAGCGCGACCTTTCGGATTTCAAGACGATCCTCGATTTCGCCGCCGCCGTCGCCAGCCCGGAGCGGCTGCGCCTGCTGCTGATCCTGACGGTGGTGGACATTCGCGCCGTTGGCCCCGGCGTGTGGAACGGCTGGAAGGCGCAGCTGCTGCGCGAGCTCTATGAAGCCGCCGAGGAGGTGCTGCGCCTGGGCCACAAGCAGACCGGCCGCGCCGAACGGATTGCCGCCAAGCAGGCCGCGCTGAAGGCCGCGCTGGCTTGGCCGGAGCCGCGCTTCGCCGCCTATGCCCGCCGCTTTGCCGACAGCTACTGGATCGCCGAAGCGCATGAGGTGCTGGTGGCCAACGCCGCGCTGGTGGCCAGCGCGGCCGACGCGCCGCTCGCCATCGCCTGCACGCCTGATGCCGCCAGCGGCACCACGCTGGTGGCCATTTATGCCACCGATCACCCCGGCCTCTTCTATCGCATCGCCGGCGCCATTTCGCTGGCCGGCGGCAACATCTTCGATGCCCGCATCCACACCACCCGCGATGGCATGGCGCTCGACAATTTCGTCGTGCTCGATCCCTTGGGCCAGCCCTTTGCCGAACCTTCGCAGCTCGCCCGGCTGAAACGCAACATCGAGGATGTGCTGACCGGCCGGGTGCGCCTGGCCGGCAAGCTCGCCGCCCGCCCGCTTGCGCGCCGCAAGGCCGAGCTGTTCCGCGTGGAGCCGCGCGTGCTGATCGATAACAAGGCCAGCAACCGCTACACGGTGATCGAGGTCAACGCCTCTGACCGGCCGGCTTTGCTCTATGCGCTGACCAACGGCCTGTTCCAGCAAAAGCTGACCATCCACAGCGCCCATGTCGCCACCTATGGCGAGAAGGCCACGGACACATTTTACGTGACCGACCTCACAGGCGCCAAGATCGACAATCCCACCCGCCTGAATACCATCGAGAAACGCCTGCTGGCGATTGCGGCGACGGCCAGCCCGAAGGTGGAGACGTTGGCCGAGGCGGCGGAGTAGGGCTTACTCAAGGCTGCGTCGCCACGCGATGTAGACGTCAGGCGGCACCCGGCGATTGTAGAGATTGTAGAGCATCGCGACCGGGAAAAAGCCCGCCAAAGCGATCAAGCTGCCGGTGTCCCCGGACCCGACCAGGAATTGCTCAATGAAAATCGAGAGCATGCACAAGAGGCCGACGGCCATGGCCGGACCGTCTGCCGGCGCCGCGCCGTCCAGTATCCGGCTCATTGCCCGGAACCGGCGCGAAATGGTCAGGCGGGGAAGCGCGCCATAACTCCCTGAAATCTCGTTGAGATCGTGATAGCGATCGAGGGTGCGCGGTGAGATTGTCAGCGCAAGGAGCAGCGCGCCGATAACGCAGAATGTGACCAGCGCAGGCGTCACGATCGTGTCTGGCAGCCAGCCGTTCCTGATGAGCGGATTGGCAAAGGCAGAACTGGCGCTCAGCAAGAGCACCGGCGGCCGCACCGTGGCGACCAGCCGGTCGATCCATCCACTTGGCGGCAGCACGCCCCACTTGTTTGCTTCATCGCCCACGTGATCAGATTAGCCGACACCATCCGGAGGGCAAGGCTGCGTCCTATTTGTCGCGCTGGTTGACGCGGGCCTCCTCAAGTGGCTTGGGAAGGCCACACGGAGGGACGCATGACCAAGCCGACGGTAGAGCAGTGGGCCGCGATGGCGGCGAAGGAAGTGAAGGGGCAGTCGCTGGACTGGCACACCCCGGAAGGCTTCATCGTCAAGCCGCTCTATACCGAGGCGGACACGGCCGGCTGGGATCCGGGCCTGCCCGGCTTCGCGCCGTTCACGCGCGGGGTGCGCGCCTCCATGTATGCGGGCCGCCCGTGGACGGTGCGCCAATATGCCGGTTTCTCCACGGCGGAAGAATCCAACGCCTTCTACCGCCGCAACCTGGCCGCCGGGCAGAAGGGGCTTTCCGTCGCCTTTGATCTCGCCACCCACCGCGGTTATGACTCGGACCATCCGCGCGTGTCGGGTGATGTCGGCAAGGCCGGTGTCGCCATCGACACAGTGGAGGACATGAAGATCCTGTTTGACGGCATCCCGCTCGACCAGATGTCCGTCTCGATGACGATGAACGGCGCCGTCATCCCCTGCCTCGCCTTCTTCATCGTCGCGGCCGAGGAAGCCGGCGTGCCGCAGGCCAAGCTGGATGGGACCATTCAGAACGACATTCTGAAGGAGTTCATGGTCCGCAACACCTATATCTATCCGCCCGAACCCTCGATGCGCATCGTGGCCGACATCATCGCCCACACGGCGCGCAACATGCCGAAATTCAACAGCATTTCCATCTCCGGCTATCATATGCACGAAGCCGGGGCGACGGCGCTGCAGGAATTGGCCTACACGCTGGCCGATGGCATGGAATATGTCCGCGCCGCGCAGAAGCAGGGCCTGGATGTCGATGAATTTGCCGGCCGTCTGTCCTTCTTCTTCGCAATCGGCATGAACTTCTTCATGGAAGTGGCGAAACTGCGCGCTGCTCGCACCCTGTGGGCGCGGATCATGACCAATTTCGGCGCCAAGGATCCGCGCAGCCTGATGCTGCGCACCCACTGCCAGACGTCCGGTGTTTCGCTGCAGGAGCAGGACCCCTACAACAACGTCATCCGCACCACGATCGAGGCGCTGGCCGCCGCGATGGGCGGCACGCAGAGCCTGCACACCAATGCGCTGGATGAGGCCATCGCGCTGCCCACCGATTTTTCCGCCCGCATCGCCCGCAACACGCAATTGGTGCTGCAGGAAGAAGCCGGCATCACCAAGGTCGTCGACCCCTTGGGCGGCAGTTACTATGTCGAGGCGCTGACCAAGCAGCTGGTGGACGGCGCCCAGGCCATCATCGACGAGGTCGAGGCGCTGGGCGGCATGACCAAGGCTGTGGAAAGCGGCATGCCAAAGCTCAACATCGAAGCCGCCGCCGCCGCCAAGCAGGCCGGCATCGACATGGGCGAGACGGTGATTGTTGGCGTCAACAAGTACAAGCCGTCGAGCACCGACGAGGTGCCGGTGCTGGATGTCGACAACGTCGCCGTCCGCGCCAGCCAGATCGCCCGCATCGAGGCGGTGAAGGCCGCGCGCGATCCGGCCCGCGTGGAGGCGACTCTGGAGGCGCTGCGCCAGGGTGCGCGCGGCAGCGAAAATCTGCTGGCGCTGGCCATCGAATGTGCCCGCGCCCGCTGCACCCTGGGCGAGATTTCGGCCGCCATGGAAGATGTGTTCGGCCGCCATGCCGCCGTCGTGAAGATGGTGAAGGGCGTTTATGCCGATGCCTACAAGGCCGATCCGGCCTATGTGCGCGTGGCCGAAGGCGTGGAGGCGTTCGAACGCCGCACGGGCCGCAAACCCCGCGTGCTGATCGTGAAGATGGGGCAGGACGGGCACGACCGCGGTGCCAAGGTGGTCGGCACGGCGCTGGCCGATCTGGGCTTTGATGCCACCGTTGGCCCGCTGTTCCAGACGCCGGAGGAAGCCCGGGCGCTGGCCATCCAATTGGAGGTCGACATCGTCGCCGCCTCCAGCCTGGCCGCCGGCCACAAGACGCTGGTGCCGGCGCTGATCAACGAGCTGAAGGCCGCCGGCCGCCCCGACATCAAGGTCATCGCCGGCGGCGTGATCCCAGCCCAGGATTATGAGTTCCTGACCAAGGCCGGCACGCTCGCCATCTTCGGCCCCGGCACCAACATCGTCGAAAGCGCCGCCGAACTGCTCCGCCTGCTGGGCCACAACCTGCCGCCGCTCAGCGAGGCGGCGGAATAAGCCCGGCATCTTGTCCTTCCCGCGGCGCCCTGCCACCATCGCCAGCGGGGAGGACAGGCGATGAACATCGAACCAACCGGGCAGGCCTGCGGTGCGGTGGTGACCGGGCTTGATCTTTCCGCCGCGCTGGCGCCCGAACAGATCGCCGCCATCCGTGCCGCCTGGCTGCAGCATCATGTGCTGGTGTTTCCGGATCAGGCCCTGTCTGACGATGATCTGGAACGCTTCACCCTGGCCATGGGCGGCTTTGGCGAAGACCCGTTCATCGCGCCGATCCCCGGCCGCCGCCATATCATCGCCGTGGCGCGCGCGGCGGATGAGACCGCGCCGATCTTTGCCGAATCCTGGCACACGGATTGGAGCTTCCAGGCCCGGCCGCCGGCCGGCACCTGCCTTTATGGCATTGAAATCCCGCCAATGGGCGGCGACACGCTGTTCGCCAACCAGCACATGGCGTGGGACGCGATGCCAGCCAGCCTGCGCGGCCGCGTCGAGGGGCTGGTGGCCATCCATTCGGCGCAGCGTGCCTATGCCCCCGACGGCTTCTATGGCGAGCAGGACAAGGGCCGATCGATGGACATCCGCCCGTCGGACGCCGCCCGCGCCACCCAGACCCATCCGTTCGTCCGCCTGCACCCCGAAACCGGCCGCCCCGGCCTGTTCGGCTGCCTGGGCTATATCATCGGCTTTGAGGGCATGGCCGAGGCCGAGGCGATGCCGCTGCTGATGGAGCTTTATCACTGGCAGGGGCAGGAGCGGTTCCAGTATCGCCACACATGGCGGCCGGGCATGCTGGTGATGTGGGACAATCGATCGGTGCTGCACGCCGCCACCGGCGGTTACCAGGGCTTTGCGCGCCGCCTGCACCGCACCACCATCGCCGCGGCCTAGACTCGATTGCAATTTGATAGAACCGCTCATGCCGAGCTTGTCGAGGCACGCTCCCGATGCGGTACGTGCCTCGACAAGCTCGGCATGAGCGGGGTTGGGTTTCAATCTTGCCGCAATCGGGCCTGACGGCCTGTCCTACACGGGGCGAATCTGCCATCATCAGCGATCAGATTGCCTGCGCCGGCATCTGAAATTGCTCGCTATTTTTCTGGAATCCCGGCGAAAACGACAAAAGTGTCAAATGGCTCGGTGTCTTCTGCTCTTTCTCAGCTGTGATGGTCCATTCACCGGCGCGGCACCCGCCCCCGCACCCGGTCAAACCCCTGCTTGATCGCCGAAAAACGCGCGTCCACGCCCATTTCGAACTGGGTGTCGGTGAAGATATAGGGCCAGTCGCCCTGGATCGCCTCCACCACCAGTTCGCCGACATAGAGCGGATCGATGCCATGGGCGATGGCCTGGGCGGCCATGGCAGCAAAATCGCTCAAGGGCTCGTCGCTGGGCGGCGGGATGGCGCCGGCCAGCCGTTCCGGCACGGCGCGGGCCGATTCCATGATGCGGGTGCGGATGAAGCCGGGGCAAAGCACCGAAACGCCAATGCCGCGCGCCGCCAGCACCGGGCGCAGCCCTTCCGAAATCGCCACCACGCCATATTTGGTGGCGTTGTATCCGGGGGCCACTGCCGCCACCAGGCCAGCCATCGATGCGGTGGAAACGATCTGGCCGCCGTCGCCGTGCGCTTCGATCAGCGGGCCGAAAATCTCGAACCCCCACACCACGCTCATCAGATTGACGCCCAGCACCCATTCCCACTGCGCGTCGGTCCATTCGCCATAGCCGCCGCCGCCACCCACGCCGGCGTTGTTGACGAGGATATGCACCTTGCCAAAGCGTTCGATCGTGGCTTCGGCCGCGGCCTGCAGATCAGCCTTCAGGCTGACATCGGCGCGGATCCAGCTGACATCGGCATTGGTCGCCGCCAGCCGCGCCGCCTCCCGCTCCACCGCGGCGCCGTCGATATCGGCCATCATCACCTTCACGCCGGATTGCGCCAGCGCCTCGGCAATGCCCAGCCCGATGCCGGATGCCGCCCCGGTCACAAAGGCCACCTTGCCGGCAATTGACTGCATCTGCGTTGCTCCCTTTCTATCCAGAGCTTAAACCGTGCCGGCCATGAGCCAACTCTCACAAGCCATGGCCTTGCTATCAGGAGCCCGCCATGCCGATCGCTGCCACCATCCCCGGCCGCACCCGTGATCTGGGCGGGTTTTCGGTGGCGCGGGTGCTGCCGTATCCCGGGCGCCGGGCGCTGGGGCCGTTCGTGTTCTTCGATGAAATGGGCCCGGCTGATTTCCCGCCCGGTGCCGGCATCGATGTGCGGCCGCACCCGCATATCGGGCTGGCCACCATCACCTGGCTGTTTGCCGGCGCGCTGGGCCATCGCGACAGCCTGGGCACCATCATCGATATCCACCCCGGCGCGGTGAACTGGATGACGGCGGGGCGCGGCATTGTCCATTCCGAGCGCACGCCGCCGGCGGAACGGGCGGCCGGCCACCACATGCACGGCATCCAGGCCTGGGTCGCCCTGCCGGTTGCCGACGCCGAATGTGAGCCGGCGTTCGATCATCATCCGGCCGAAACAATGCCGCGCCATGTGGCCGACGGGGTGTCGGCGGTGGTGATTGCCGGCACGATGTGGGGCCTCACCTCCCCGGTGCGCTTCCCGCATCCGATTGTCTATGCGGAGGTGCAGATGGCGGCCGGGGCTCGGCTGGCACTGCCGGCTGAATGGGGCGAACGCGGCGCCTATCTGGTTGAAGGCGCTGCCGAAATCGATGGCGATCCGCTGGCGGCGGGCAGTCTTGCCGTCACCACCGATGGTGATGCCGAACTGGTCGCCACGGCTGTCAGCCGGCTGATGCTGCTGGGCGGTGCGCCGCTGCCGGAAGGGCGGCACATCGAATGGAATTTCGTCTCCCACGATCCGGCGCGCATCGCCCAGGCGGTGCAGGATTGGCGCGACGGCCGCTTCCCGCCGGTGCCGGGCGAAACCGAGTTCATCCCCTATTGAGTGGCGGCGGCGACCGGCCTAAGTTTTGACCATGTTCATTCCCATCACCTCCACGGTTTCGGTTGCGCCGCAGATCAGCGCCGACGATGTGGCCGCCGCCGCAGCTCAAGGCTTTCGCACCATCGTCAACAACCGGCCGGATGGCGAGAGTTTCGATCAGCCTGCCGGTGCCGAAATCGCCGCGGCCTGCGCTGCGCAAGGCCTTGATTATGTGGCCATTCCTATCGACCATACCGGCTTCAGCCTGGAACAGGTCGAGGCCATGGCCGCAGCCTTGGCCAACGGGCCGGTGCTGGCCTTCTGCCGTTCGGGCACCCGCAGCTGCAATTTGTGGGCGCTGGCAGCAGCCAAGGGCGGCATCGCGCCCGCAGAGATTGTCGAGGCCGCAGGGCAGGGCGGCTACAATGTCGCCGGCCTGATGCCGTTGCTCCGGCAGCTCGCTGGCGCCTGATGGACCGCATCGGCCTCCTCGGCTTTTCGGTGCTGGGTGTGGCCGTGCTGGTGCTGCTCACGCGGCTGTTGGGCTTTGCCCGCGCGCCCCGCCTGGCCAATCGGCAAGCTGCGGCCGATCTGGCACAGGCGGCGATTCCGGGCCTGATCGTGGCCGAAACCGCGCTTTCGGTGGACGCTTCGGCGGCGCTGGTGGCCGCCACCGATGGCCGGGTGGCGCTGGTCCGCCCCTTTGGTGACCGCTTTGTTGTCCGCCTGCTCGATCACCCGCTGGTCAGCCGCGCCGGCACGGTTTTGCGCATCCGGCCCGATGAGCCGATGTTCCCCGAAACCGCGCTCGATCTCGGCCCGGCGGCCGGCACCTGGGCGGCACGGCTGTGAACTGGACCAACCTGCCCGATCCGGTGGCCTTCGCCATCCCGGTGTTCGTGCTGAGCATCATCATCGAAGTGGTGGCGGTGCGGCTGGGCTGGCGCGGCGATTATGATTGGCGCGACACCGGCACCAGCCTCGCCATGGGTCTGGGCAACACCATTGTCGGCGCCCTGCTGGCTGGCACATCGGCTGGCATCGCGCTGTGGGCCTGGCAATATCGGCTGTTCGATGTGCCGATGGGCTGGGCCAGTTTTGCGCTGTGTTTTGTGCTGGATGATCTGGCCTATTACTGGATCCACCGCGCCGGCCACCGCATCCGCTGGGCCTGGGCGGCGCATGTCATCCACCACTCGTCCCAGCACTACAACCTGTCCACCGCGCTGCGGCAGACGTGGAGCGGGCTGTTCGGCCTCACCTTCATCATCAAGCTGCCCCTGTTCATGATCGGCTTCCCGCCGGCGCTGGTTGCCTTTTGCGGCGGCCTCAACCTCATCTATCAATTCTGGATCCACACCGAGGCGATCGGCCGGCTGCCGCGCTGGTTCGAAGCGGTGATGAACACGCCGTCGCACCACCGGGTCCACCACGGCACCAACCCGCGCTATCTCGATCGCAACTATGCCGGTGTGTTCATCATCTGGGACAAGCTGTTCGGCACGTTCGAGGCGGAGCGGGATGACGAGCCGGTGCGCTATGGCATCATCAAGAATCTCGCCACCTTCAACCCCTTCTGGGTGGCGATCCACGAATGGGTGGGCATCGGCCGTGATCTGCTGAAGGCGCGCAGCCTGCGCCAGGCGTTGCTGGCGGCCTTTGGCCCGCCGGGGGCCTTGAGCGGCGATACGGCCGATGTGATCCGCGCGCGCTGGGAAGCGCAAGCCGCCCGCGCCGTGGCGCATCCCGCCGAATGAACACACCCAGCCGCCGCCAGCTGCTGTTCGGCGCCGGCGGCCTGGCGCTGGCCGGGCTTGGCGGGCGCGCCTGGCAACAGGGCCTGTTCGGGGGCGACAATCCGGCGCTGGCCGCCTGGGATGATTGGTCCAGCGGGCGGCTGATCGGCCCGTTGAAGCTGGTCGGCGCCGGGGTGCTGGCGGCCAGCCCGCACAACACCCAGCCCTGGTCGTTCGCGGTCGGCCGGCTGGGGGTGGATATTTTCGAAGTGCCCGGCCGCCATCTTGGCGCCATGGACCCGTTCGGCCGCGAACGGCTGGCCGGGCTGGGCGCCGCCATCCACAACATGGCGCTGGCCTCCACCGCGGCTGGCCGGGCGGCGCGGGTGCGGCTGCTGCCCGATCCCGGCAATCCCGCCCATGTCGCCCGCATCGTGCTGGGCCCAGAAGGCAGCGGCCCGCCGCCGCACCGGCTGTTGCCCTTCATCGGCCGCCGTCATACCCACCGGGGCGCCTGGCGCGGCGGCGGCATCGCTGAGGCCAAGCTGGCGGCGCTGCTGGATTTTCCGGCCTTTACCGATGTGCGCGTTGCCCTGTTCACGCCGGCCAGCGCCCGCGGGCAACGCTTTGCCGCCCTCACCAGCGATGCCACCGCCGCCATTGTGGCCGACACGGCGATGATGGCTGACAGCCACCGCTGGATGCGCCACGAGCGCCGTGATGCGATGCGCCTGAAGGATGGCCTGACCATCGCCACGTCGGGCGTGTCACCCGTGCTGGCCAATATCGCCGCGCTGCTGCCGGAACAGTCAGCCGCCAGCGAGGGTGAATATTGGCTGGCCAACACCAGGGACAATCAGCTCCCCACCGCCTCGCTGTTCGGCCTGATCCTCACTCCCAACCCGCACGACCGGCGCAGCGCCCTGCTGGTCGGCAGCGCCTGGCAGCGCCTGCACCTGAACGCCACCGCCGCCGAGCTGGTGGCGCAGCCGCTGAACCAGCTGCCGGAAATGGTCGACCGCGAGCGCCAGCTTGGCCAGCCCGCCCGCTTTGCCGGCCAGACCGATGCCCTGCTCGATGATCCTGCCTGGCGGCCATCCTTCGCCTTTCGCCTCGGCCTCGCCGATGGCCCTGCTCCGTCCGCGCTGCGCCGCCCGGTGAGCGAGGTGATCGGCTCGCCGGCCCGGCTGGAATGGGAAGTGGAACAATGGCGCGCCGCCGGCGGCGCGTTTTGAACCGCGCGGCCTGAGCGCCCGCGGCCGCCGGGCGCCAGATGCGAATGCCTGCTGGCCTATTTGGCGGCCTGGCGGATCGGCCGGGCGAGGAATTCGGGCACGCCTTCCGGGCCGAAGCCGATGAAGGCTTCGCCATCATCATCGTTGCGGTGCCGGTTGGGGGCCTGCGGGGCGAGCGCGCGATAGCTGGCGAGCGGATCGCGGCCGGCGGGGGCGCGGCGCGGTGCGGCCTCGCTGCGCGGTGCCGGCTCGCTGCGCGGGGCACGCTCGGCGCGCGGCTCTGAACGCGGTCTGGCGGCCTTGGCCGGTTCGCTGCTGGCCACGGCAACAGGCGCGGCATCGGCTTGCGTCGGGCGTTCGGGCCGCTCGCCACGGTCACCGCCACGGCGCTTGCGATCACGCTTGCGCTTCTCGCGCGGGGCGCTGTCGGCAGCGGCCTCTGCCGGAGCCGGGGCGGCCGGAGCAGGGGCAGCCGGCGCCGAGGTGGCTTGCGCTGCTGGGGCTGAGTCGCCGCCCGTCCAGCGGGCGATCTTCTGGCGGGTCAGCTTTTCGATGTTGGCCAGATTCTCCGCGTCGTCGGGCGTGGCAAAGCTGTAGGCGGTGCCGGTGCGGCCGGCGCGGCCGGTTCTGCCGATGCGGTGGACATAATCATCCGGGTGCCACGGCATGTCATAGTTGACGACGTGGGAGACGCCGGGAATGTCGAGCCCGCGCGCCGCGACGTCGCTGGCCACCAGGATGGTGATGGCGCCCGACTTGAAGCGATCAAGCTCGCGGATACGGTCCGCCTGTTCCATGTCGCCGTGGATCTGGCCAACCGGCAGGCGGGCGCGCTTCAGGCTGTCGGTCAGCTCGCGCACCGTGGTCTTCTTGTTGCAGAAGATGATGGCGGTGGTCACATCCTCCTGGCGCAGGATCGAGCGCAGCAGCTCGCGCTTGTCGCGGCTGGGCGTTTCCACGATCCATTGGGTGATGTTGGTGTTGGTGCTGGCGGCGCGGGCGACCTCGATGCTCTTTGGGGCATCCATGAACTGGTCCGCCAGCTTCTTGATCGGCGGCGGCATGGTTGCCGAGAACAGCAGGGTCTGCCGGGCCTTGGGCAACTTGGAACAGATGGTCTCGATATCGGGGATGAAGCCCATGTCGAGCATGCGGTCGGCTTCATCGATGACCAGCATGGCACAGCCGGAGAGCAGGATCTTGCCACGGGCAAACAGGTCCATCAGCCGGCCCGGCGTGGCGATGAGCACATCGACACCCTTTTCCAGCGCGGCCAGCTGACCGCCCATCGAAACGCCGCCGATCAGCAGCGCCATCGAAAGCTTGTGGTTCTTGCCATATTTCTCGAAATTCTCTGCCACCTGCTGCGCCAGTTCGCGGGTGGGTTCGAGGATCAGGCTGCGCGGCATCAGGGCGCGACTGCGGCCTTCGGCCAGGATGTCGATCATCGGCAGCACGAAGCTGGCGGTCTTGCCGGTGCCGGTCTGGGCAATGGCGATGATATCCTTGCCCATCATCACGGACGGGATGGCCTGGCGCTGGATGGGCGTGGGCGTGTCGTAACCGCTGTCTGCAACGGCGCGCAGCAGGGCATCAGAAAGGCCCAGATCGGAAAAGCTCATCTTGTTCCTGTGAAAGCAGCCGCTATCCGGCTTGCATGCGGCCATGCGGGCGGAGCATCAAAAAGTCAATGGGTGCGGTTGGGGGTGCGCTTGGGGAAGGGGCGCACCGGCACGGCCCCAAATGGAAGGGGCGGCCATCGCTGGCCGCCCCCCTGGTTCACAATTGCCGCTGATCAGAAGCGGAAGCCGGCCGCCACACCATAACGCCGCGGTTCCAGCGTGAAGATGTTGGTGAACAGGCCCGACGACTGGTCGGTGACATAAAGGCCGGTGACGGCGTTGTTGTTGGTCAGGTTCTGCACAAAGGCGCGGACATACCATTTGTCGTCCTTGCCGTTGAACTGTGCCTGGGCGTTGACCACCGTGAAGCTCGGCACCCGGTTGATCGCACCGTTGAAGATGTTGCCAAAGCTTTCGCCGGTGTGGGCAATATCGACGCGCGGGATGAAGCTCATGTCATCGCCCACCGGGAAGGTGTACTGCATGCCGGCCGAGAACTTGTACTGCGGCGCCTGCGGCAGCTGGTTGCCGCGCAGATTCTGCAGCACGCCTTCCGGCAGCATCTGGAACTGGGTGCCCGTGCCCAGCGCCTGCAGCACGCCGCAGAAGCTGAAGGCGCCGCCCACACCAGCCGGCAGACCGCTGTCGGCCGGGAAGTCGGTCGGTGCGCGCAGGCCGGCGCCGGCCCGCAGGCCGGGGATCAGGCCGGCGTTGATGGCACCATTGGCCTGGGCAACGAAGGCGCGGGTGGCCGCCTGGCCGCCGGCACCATTGTTGACCACGGCGCAGTTCGAGCCGTTCGAGATATCCTTGACGATCACCGCATCGCTGCGGTTGCCGGCCGGATTGCGAGGGTTGGCCAGGAACTTGTCGGTCGAAACCCGGGTGTGCAGGTAGGAGGCGTTGAGGTTCACCGCCAGGCGACGCGTCGGCTGGATGATGAATTCGCCTTCCAGACCATAGACTTCGGCATCGACGTTGTCGTTGACCGAGGTGCGGGCGGTGATGCGCGACAGCTGCAGGCCCTTGTACTTGTAGTAGAAGGCCGTGACGTTGGCGCGCAGGGCACCATCGAGGAAGCTGTTCTTCGACCCGATTTCAAACGCGTCGATGAATTCCGGCGTGAAGGTATCCGGCACCGCGAAGATCGGCTGCAGCGGCGGGTTGATGCCGCCCGACTTGTAACCGCGCGAGTAGGAGAAATAGAGCAGATTGTCGTCGGTGATCTGCCAATCCATCACGAAGCGGCCGGTGACTTCCGAGAAGCTGACGTTCCGGTTGGAGAAGGGCTGGATGCCGGCGCGGTTGGGATCGCCGTCAAAGCCTGCGGCAGCCGGCGAATTGAACACGCTGCCGGTGGTGCCGAACGGCACGAAGAAGCTGGCCAGGGTGGACCGGGCCGAAACAAACTTCTTGTCGTTGTTGTAGCGCAGGCCGGCGGTGATCTTCAGATTGTCGGTGAGGTTGTAATAGGCTTCACCGAACAGGCCATAGCTTTTCAGCGTGTAGCGCGCCGTGTTGTTGCGGAAGAACGGCGTGCCCAGATAGCCGCCGTTGGCCGCGCCCAGCACACCGACCAGATAGTCGATGCCCCAGCTGTTCACATAATAGCTGTTTTCCGGAAGCACGGTATCGACATAGATACCGCCGATCAGGAAGTTGAACTTGCCATCCCACTGCGAGGAGATGATGCCTTCCAGGGTCTTGCCGCGCACGATCTGGTTGGAACGGTCAAAATCCTGCGGGGTGGAGAAGCAGTCGCGGAAGCCGCCATAGGCGCCCAGGCCATTTTCCACCGGCTGCGAGGTGCAGAAGTTGGCGCCGCTGCTGACCGCGTTCACGACATTGGTCAGGCCCGGGATCGCCGCCGAGAAGGCGCGGGCGGTGGCCAGCGCGCTGTTGGCCACGGCCGGGTTGAACACGCTCTGGTTATAGTCGATCGAGCTGTCGACCGCGTTGCGTTGGTACATGCCGGTCAGCTGCGCCTTGATGCCGCCGAAGTCATGCTGGATGCGCAGCATATATTGTTCTTCTTCGGCGAAATATTTCGGCGTGTAGTCGGTGCGGATCTGGCGCACGTCGGCCGGGTTGGTGTGGCCGGCATAATTGTACGGGTCAGGCGCATAAAGGCTGCCCAGACCCAGCGCACCGAAGGCGGCGCCGCCCTGGGTGGTCAGGAACTCGCGGCTGGCGAGCGTGCCGACAAAGGTGGAGTTGGCGTTGATGAAGCCATTGTCACGCCGGCCCGGCAGACAGCCCAGAACGCCGGTGGGATCGGTCTGGCACAGCTGCTTCTGGTTGCGGTTGCGATCATCACTCTCGCGGAAATAATAGGCCATGGCATCGACCGTGGTGTTCTCGGTCGGCTGCCAGCGGATGCTGCCGCGGATGGCATAGAGATCGCGGCCGTCGATGCGGGTGTTGTTGAACACGTTGGTGGTGAAACCATCGCGGCGCAGATAGGTGCCGGCGACGCGCACGGCCAGCGTGTCGCTGATCGGCAGGTTGAACATGCCCTTCAGGCGCAGCGAATCGAAATTGCCATATTCGATTTCGCCGGCGGCATGGATGGCATCCATCTTGGGCTTGGCATTGACGAAGTTGACCACGCCGCCGGTGGCGTTGCGGCCGAACAGCGTGCCCTGCGGGCCGCGCAGCACTTCGACGCGCTCCAGATCGAAGAATTCGGCTTCGAACAGGCGGGTGGCGAACAGCGGCATGCCTTCGGAGTGGATGGCCGTGGCGCTGTCGCAGGTCACGCCGACGCACAGATCGCCGATGCCGCGGATGGTGAAGCTCGACCCGGTGAAGTTGCCCTTGGTGAAGGTGATGTTGGGCAGGGTGAGCTGGATGTCGAGCGGGTTGTTGATCTGCAGACGGGCAAGGGCGGTGGCGTCAAAGGCGGTCACCGCGATCGGCACGTCCTGCAGGCTCTGCGCCGTGCGCTGCGCGGTGACAACGATTTCCTCGATCCCGGTATCCTCTGCCTGGGCCGCCTGCTGGGCAAGCGCCGGCACGGCCAGCATACCGATGATGGACGCACTGGCCACCAGGCCGGCACGGAATCCAGACACAATTCGCATGTTCTTCCTCCCCAAAAACCCAAGACGGCCGGACCTTTGCGCTGGGCTCTGCTGGCCCGGTCCTGTGCTCGTGCATCACGCCGTGTGAACGGCTTTTGCTGCAATCATCAGTTTGGACAGGAGGGGACGAGTTTGTCCAGCGATGGCGGGGGTTTGCCGATGCCGCAGCCATGATGTGCCCGGCGGCTGTGGCGCTGCTGCAACATTGGCGGCGGTCAGCGGCGCCCGGCCTTGGCCTTGCCGGCCGGCATGATGGAGGCGATGGCGCATTCCCCGCCCGAACGCGCCCCGATCACGTCACGGCCGGCGCACAGCTCGCCGGCCTGTTTCTGCTGGTAATAAAAGCCCTGATAGAAGGACAGCGCCGGGCATTCCTGCGCCAGATAGAGGCGCCAGCGCCGGCCGCCCTTGAGCGTGAGTTCAAGGGCGCGATCGCCAAACAGCTGCGCGGCGGCGATGGTGTCGATGGCGATACAGCGCTTGCGGCCGGCGCGGGGCACCTTTCCGCGCGGCAGTGCGGGGGGCACGGCGCCGCCTGGCCGCACCGGCACCCGCCGCCAGGTCTCGCCATCGAAACTCTGCAACGGGGGCGGCGGCGGCGCGCGCCGATCGGCAGCAGCCGCACTGGCTGCGATGCCCAGCAGCACCGCCATCAATCCCGGTTGCCAGCCCGTTCGCCCGATCCGCAACGCCTGCTCCTTGCCCCCAACAGCATGGGCCTGCCCGACGCTGTGCCAGGGTGCCCCCACCCTGGCCCGGATTGGCCCTTGTCCTCCCTGTTGCCGGCCAGTTGAACATCGGCTGAATGATGGCAAGCCTGTTGCCGGCACGCCAAAGCCTGTAAGCATGCCGCCATGCCTGCCAGCCCTGCCATTGATCCTGCCGCGCTCACCGCCCTGAAGGCCGCCGCCGGCGCGGACTGGACCGACGATGCCGATCTGATGGCGCCGCGGCTGGTGGATTGGCGCGGCAAGCTTCGCGGCGCGACGCCCCTGATGCTGATGCCGCGCGATACGGCGGCATTGGCCGGCATGGTGACGGTGGCGGCGGCGCATCGCATCCCGCTGGTGCCGCAAGGCGGCAACACCGGCCTGGTGGGCGGCGGCATCCCGCCGGCCGATGGTTCGGCGGTGCTGGTCAACCTGTCACGCCTGAACCGCATCCGCAGCCTGGATGCTGCCGGGCAGTTGGTGACGGCCGAAGCCGCGGTGATTCTGGCCGATCTGCACGCTGCGGCCGAGGCGGTGGGGCTGATGTTCCCGCTGTCGCTGGGGGCCAAGGGATCGGCCACGCTGGGCGGGCTGGCGGCCACCAATGCCGGCGGCGTGCAGGTGCTGCGCCATGGCACCATGCGGGCGCTGGTCGCCGGGATCGAGGCGGTGCTGCCCGATGGCAGCATCGTCAACGGCCTTTCGGGCCTGGTGAAGGACAACACCGGACCCAATCTGGCCCAGTTGCTGGTGGGTGCGGAGGGCACGCTGGGCATCATCACCGCCCTCACCCTGAAGCTGGTGCCGCAGCCGCGCCACCGTGCGGTGGGCTGGGCCGGGGTGGCCAGCCCACACGCGGCCCTGGCGCTGTTGCAGGGCCTGCAGACGTTGAGCGGCGGGCAGGTGGAGAGTTTCGAGCTGATGCCGGCCGATGGGGTGGCGCTGTCGGCCGCGTTTCTGGGCCAGGCGCCGCCGCTGGCCGGGGCGCATGCCTGGCAGATCCTGGTTGAACTGGCCGGGCCGCAGCCGTTGGCGGAGCTGCTGGCCGAAGGGCTGGCGGCGGCCGATGATGCCGTGATCGCCCAATCCGAAGGCCAGGCGCGGGCGCTGTGGCGGCTGCGCGAGGAATTGCCGCTGGCCGAACGCCGCGAAGGGCCGGCGGTGCATCATGACATCGCCGTGCCGGTGTCGCGCCTGCCGGATTTCGCCCTGTCGGCGACAGCGGCGGTGGAGGCGGCCTTTCCCGGCGGCCGGGTGATCGCCTTTGGCCATCTGGGCGATGGCAATCTGCATTTCAACGTGCGGGCGCCGCGCGGGGAGGGGCCGGATGCCGGAGCCGCCTGGGTGGCGGCACGGGGCGCCGGCGTCACCCGGCTGGTGCATGATCTGGTGGCGGCAGCGGGCGGATCGATTTCGGCCGAACATGGCATCGGGGTGCTGAAGCGGGCCGATCTGGCGCGGCTGGGTGATCCGGCCCGGCTGGCGGCCCTGAAGGCCATCAAGCATGCGCTTGATCCGCAAGACATCATGAATCCGGGCAAGCTCTATTGATCACTGCCTTGCGCCCTGCCGGTCCGCCCATTAGGAAGGCGTGCATTCTCGCAATTTCCATCAACAAACCTGCAACTCCAGTCAGAAAGAACCTTGGGTATCATGGCCACTCAGCCCCCCGCCAACCAGCTGCCGCTCTTCTACAACAGCCTGGCGCCGCTTTCGTCGCAACTGCACCCGACGCATGGCCTGAAGCCGCGTTCGGATCTGGGCTTCACCCGTGGCACCCACGCCATCCCGGTGACGGTGGACGAATTCCCGCTGGTGCAGCGCCACTATCCGATCGTGTTCGGCGTGGGCGACAATCCCGCCCCGCTGGCGCTGGTGGGTCTGCAGGAAGGCGAAAACCTGTTCCTGGGCGCTGATGACCAGTGGGAAGCCACGGCCTATGTGCCGGCCTTCGTGCGCCGTTTCCCGTTCATGCTGGCCCGGCTGACCCCGGAATCGCAGGAACTGTCGCTGTGCTTTGATGATTCGTCGGGCATCGTGGTGGAAAATGATGGCACCCCGCTGTTCGAAGGCACCGAGCCGAGCGAAACCACCAAGGCCATCCTGCAGTTCTGCGAACAGTTCGAACAGGCCGTGATGCGCACCCGTGGCTTAATGGAAGAACTGACCAAGCTGGACCTGCTGATGGACGGCGAAGTCTCCATCCAGCGTGATGGCCTGGCCCAGCCGGCCGTCTATCGCGGCTTCCGCATGGTTGACGAGCAGAAGCTGCAGAACCTGCGCGGCGATCAGGCCCGCAAGATGGTGCAATCCGGCATGATGGGCCTGGTTTACGCCCATCTGTTCAGCCTGTCGCTGATCAGCCCGCTGTTCGAACGCCAGTTCGCCGCCGCCAGCGCCAAGGCGGCCTGAGGCTGGAGGGGCGCTGTCCCGCGGCAGCGCCCACCCAACAAGAAACGGGCGGGGGCCAATGGCACCCGCCCGTTTCGTTTGTGCGGCGATTGTGGCTGATCAGGCGATGGCAAGCGCGCCATGATCATCGCAATGGCCCGCATGCACATGGTGCAGGCGGCCATCGACCAGATAATCGATATGATTGCCATGCGGCACCGCCTCGTGCCCGCAGCCGGGGCCGTGGACATGGCCGCAATTGTGCGGGCTGGTGCAGCCGTCGGGGTTGCTGGCGCTGATGCCGATCACATGTTCATCAACATGGTCGCCATGCACATGGTGCAGATGGCCATCGTGCAGATAATCGACATGGCCATCATGGGCGACGGCGGTGTGCCCGCAGCCCGGGCCGTGCTGGTGGGCGTGATCAGGGTGGGTGTGGCAGGCCATGCAGTGGCTCCCTTGTCGCGGCGGCGGGTGGCCACCGATTGTTCACATATTCTGCTTTTTGGGAGGGCGGGGCCAGTGAACAGCGAGCAATGAGACGTTATCGCCTGACTTGACGTGATATAAAGTAACATCTTATGGGGCGGCATCCCCCCAGTTTCCGAAGGACCGTCCGCCATGACCAAGCCGATTTCGTTCGTCGCCCTGCTGTTGCTGTCGGCCATGCCGGTGGCCGCCGAAGAGGCGCCTGCCGACCGTCAGCATGGTGAACAGGATCCGGAAATCATCGTCACTGCCCCCTATGCCCGTGACCGCAAGCTGGTGGCCACGGCGATTTCGGTGCTGTCGGGTGAGGATCTGCAGCGCCAGACCCGTTCCACCATCGGTGAAACCCTGGCGCGCCAGCCGGGTGTGACCAGCAGCTTCTTTGGCCCCAACGCCTCGCGCCCCATCCTGCGCGGTCTCGACAACGAGCGGGTGCGGGTGCTGACCGATGGCATCGGCAGCTTTGACGTGTCCAACACCTCGGTCGATCATGCCGTGGCGGCCAATCCGCTGCTGGCGGACCGGGTGGAAATCGTGCGCGGCCCGGCGGCGCTGCTCTATGGCTCGGGTGCCATTGGCGGAGTGGTCAACATGCGCGATCTGCGCATACCGCGCGAACTGCCCGACGGCACGGTGCATGTCGATGCGGTGGCCGGCCTCGCCAGCGCCGCCGAGGAGCGCAATGTCGCTGCCAGCCTGAATGCCTCGCTGGGCGGCGGCTTTGTCGCCCATGTGGATGCCAGCATCTTCGGCTCGGGCGATTATCGCACCGGCGGCTTCATCTTTGGCCGCGAGCTGCGCAAGGAGGCGGCGGAGGAAGGCGGCGAGGTGGCCGAGGAGGCCCAGGCCCGCGGCCGCGTGGACAACACGTCGGCGCGCACCTGGGATGTGGGCGGCGGCATCGCCTGGATCGGCGAGGGCGGGGCCAGCTTTGGCCTGGCCGTGAGCCACCTGGCCAACCGTTACGGCATCCCCAACACGCTGGAGATCGAGCATCACGATGACCATGCCGGCCACGACGATGATCATGACGAACATGCCCACGAAGACATCACGCTCGACATGCGGCAGACCCGCGTTGATGTGCGCGCCAGCCTGCCGCTGGGCGGCCCCTTCAAGCAGCTGAATGTGCGCGGCGGCTGGGCCGATTATCAGCATGACGAGATCGAGGACAATGGCGAGATCGGCACCAGCTTCTTCAACAAGAGCTGGGAAGGCCGCATCGAGCTGGTGCAGGAAGCGCGCGGCGGCTGGCAGGGCGCCAGCGGCGTGCAGTATTTCAGCCGCAATTTCCGCGCCGTGGGCGAGGAAGCCTATATCCCGGCCAACGAAACCCGCCAGATCGGCCTGTTCACCCTGCAGGAACTGGATCTGGGCCAGGTGCGGCTGGAAGGCGGCGCGCGCTATGAGCGTGCCAATGTGAAATCGGCCATTGTCGGTCGTGAGCGCCGCTTTGACTCCTTCTCGCTGTCGGCAGGCGGCTCGGTCGATCTGGGCGGCGGCTTCCGTCTCGCCGCCAGCCTGGCCCGCACCGAACGGGCGCCGTCGGCCGAGGAATTGTTTGCCAATGGCGCCCATGCCGCCACGCGGGCGTTCGAGATCGGCAACCTCAATTTCCGCACCGAACGCCAGTTGGGCGCGGAGGCCGTGCTGCGCGGCCGTGGCAGCGGCTGGCGCATCGAACTGTCGGCCTTCCTCAACCGCTTTGACAATTATATCTTCCTGTCGCCCACCGGCGCCGAGGAGGACGAACTGCCGGTGTTCCAATATGCGCAGGCCGATGCGCGTTTCTATGGCTTTGAAATCGAAGGGGCCGTGAAGCTGGCGCAGCTTGGCCAGACCCGCATCGATCTCACCGGCATGCTCGATTACACCCGCGCCGATATCCTGCGCGGCGGCGGCGCCGTGCCGCGCATCCCGCCGCTGCGCATGATCGGCGGGGTGGAAGCCAGCGGTGGCGACATCGGTGGCCGGCTGGAGCTGGAACATGTCACCCGCCAGGACCGGATTGCCGGTTTTGAAACCGAAAGCCCGGCCTTCACCCTGGTCAATGCCAGCCTGAGCTGGAAGCCGTTCGGGCCCGACAGCGCCACCAGCGTGATCGTGCAGGCCAACAACATCTTCGATGTGGAAGCCCGCCGCCACAGCAGCTTCCTGAAGGATGTGGCGCCGCTGTTCGGCCGCGATTTCCGGCTGTCGATCCGCACCGCCTTCTGATCGGGGAAAAACCGGCCCGCTGCTCTTGAAAAGCGGCGGGCCGCCCCCAAATCATGGGAACGGCGGCACGGTCTTCCCCCCTCAAGCCCCTGCTGCCCGTGGCAATGCCTGCCACTGTCCCCGATGGGCTTTTCGCCCAGACCCTGGCCGCGCCGGTTTCCCCCACCGGCGCGGCCTTTTCGTGTCATTCGGCCGCCGTGGCCCAGCCCGGCTGCCCGGAAAGCTGGGGCCAGCTGGCCACCAGTTGCTGCACCAGCGCTGTCAGGCTGGCGCGCACGCGCACCGCACCGCCGGTGAGGATCAGCCGGTGTGGATCGAGATAAAGGCTGCGGCAGATTTCGATCTGCACGGCGTGGATGCCCGCTGCCGGCCGGCCATGATGATGGGTGGTATAACCGCCTGCATAGGGATGGTTGCGCGCCACCCGCCAGCCGGCGCGGCGGAAATGATCCTCGATCGCCGCCATGATGGCCGGGTGGGCCGCCAGGCCGTGGCAATCGCCCAGCACGATCTGCGGCGGCCGTGGGCCCTGCGGCTGCGGCATGCTGTGCACATCCAGCAGCAGCGCCGCACCGTGCGCCGCCCGCGCGGCGGCCAGTTGGGCTGCGATCAAGGCGTGCCAGGGCCGGTGATGGCCATCAAGCCGCCGCTGTGCCTCGGCCGGGTCGAGCCGGCGGGCATAAATCTCCTGCCCCATCGCCGCCAGCCGCGGGATCACGCCCAGCCCGGCCGCCACGCGCGGGCCGGGTGTGACCGGCAGCGGCAGCGGCCCGTCGAACAAGCCGGGATCAAGCTCGTCGGCGGCGCGGTTCAGGTCAAGCCAGCTGCGGGCATGGGTGGCGGCCAGCACCGGCACGCCGGCAATGCCATCCAGCAGCGCATCGACCAGCGCATCCTCAGCCCGCCTGAGCTCGGCCAGACTGAGCCTGGAGGCTGCCAGGAACGCCGCCGGATAATGGCGCCCGCTGTGCGGGGAGGTGACCAGCACCGGCCAGCGGCCATCGCCATCGCCAGTGAGGCGCCAGGGCGGCGGGGTGGAGGAGCGCATGGCCATCCCCACCACTGCTACGCCAGCCGGCATGGCCACGCAAAGCTTTGTCTTTGCCGCAGGCGGCGGCTGGAATCAGGCTTGCCAAGCCCGGCAACTGCCACTAACAGGCGCTCTCGCGTGGACGCGTAGTGTGTTGACATCGCAGGGGTCGCAGGTTCAATCCCTGCCGCGTCCACCATTTTCCCCTATAAAATCAAGATGTTCTGAGTAGCCTGTTGGCCGCTGTGCCGGCACGCTCCGGTGGAATTCCGGTGAATGCGCCTGGAACCCGGTGTCAGACTCTTGCCGTCAGCACCTGTGCCATCTGATTCACATGTGCATCAATGCGCCCCAGCACCAGGTCAGGCACCAGTGAGCGTTCGGGCAAGGTCCACCAGGTGGTCTGCACTTGCTCGAGGATTTCGGCGACGGTCTGCAGAACAGCCGGCTGGGGCAGACGGGCCCGGTGGGCAAAATGACGCCAGCGATCCAGCGTCAGGCCCTTGAAGGCGCGTTCGCCGCCGAGCGATAGCGCCATGCTGTCGCCAGGGATATAGGGCACGGTCGATAGCACATCGTAGATCGGCGCGAGGGCTGGTGTGGTGCCATCGCCGCGATAGATGAGAGACCAGTTCTTGAGGTGCATGTCGCCGTTTCCGGTGATGGCGGCCAGTGCCAGGCGACGGACAAATTCAAGTGCAGCCGGCAGCGAGACCGCCGTGGTCAGCGCGGCGGCTATGTCATGATAGGCAGCCCCTTCATATTTTTGCGACGGGTAGACACCAAACACTTGGGCGAAGTCCTCAATGTGGATGCGCCCTCCGTTCTCGTCGCGGTCGAACCGTTTGATCAGCAACACCTTGCCGTCGGCCAGCGTCTGGAAATCCTCCGGGATCCCGTCAAAATCGGCCCTGTCGACCAGTTCGCGCTCCGGCACGTCCATGCCAATGGCCGCTGCTAAGGCCAGATTGGCAAACTCGTTCTCGGACACGCCTGGAAACACCGTCGACGGAAACTTCGCTATATACTGGCCTTGGCCGTCCGCCAGCGGCAGGGTCAGGCCGCCGCCTTTGCCGTTGTTCTTCATCACCGAGAGCTTCATCTGGACGCCAGCGAGCGAGAAACGGGCCTTGCGGCCCGGCCCGGCCGGTTGGGCGAGGGCAGCTCCATCGCCACCGCTTGGCAAGCACCGCACGGCGCCAGGCAGGTCAGCTCCTAGCGCAACCAGCAGATCGAAATCATTGCCGGGTCGCACCTGGTCGGCGTGATGGCGTTCCATGGCCTCCCGCAGCTTGTCCTCAGGCAGCAGGTTGGCGAAGAACGCTGGCAGTGCCTGGTGAACAGGTTTCAGGTCGTTGCGCAGGCCGCCGGTGGCAGACCGCAATGACAGACTGAGCACTGGGTTGCCGCCATTGGCTCGGTAGGCCTGCTCAAGACTGAACGCATGATAATCGCCCAGCGTGCGGATTAGCGTGCCGACCTTTTGATCGCCAAGGAACACATCCAATGACCGGATATCGATCCGACGGGCGTCAGCCCATGCCAGCGTCCGGTCCTTCATCCGGTTCGGCTACGAAGGCTGGCTGATCATCGTCGTCGCTCTGCTGCAAGAGTGCCCGCACGGCTGGCATCAGCGACTGCGGAATCAGCATCACTTCAAGGCCCACAGCCCGCGCAATGTTGAGCAAGGTGGACGTCCTAGCTGCTGCAATGCCCTTTTCGATATCGCGAAAGCGAGGCCGAGTGATTCCGGCCAGATTGGCGACCTGCTCCTGTGTAAGGCCGGCTGACCGCCGTGCTTGGGCGATCTGTGCACCGATGTCCTGCAGCGCCGGGTCATGATCGACGGCATTGCGCCGAAGGGATAGTTCGGGATTCATTGCCGGCAAGCCTTGCCAACTCGGTTCCCCTTGTCAATAGCGATGATCCGTTTACAGATCATATTCAAGCCAATGATCCGCCTACAGATCGTTCATTGCACTCTCTTCGATTTTCTTTTCGCCCAGACAGCGTCCGATTGCAGTGAGAACTTGGGCGATGTCAAAGGCCGTTCATTGGGGTGTGCCCGGGCTACCCATTCGGTATCCGCGGCCTCCACGAGTCCTCTCCACTTGAAATGATGCCAGATCCCCCTCGTTCCAAAACGATACATTTTCCGGGTCAGGGTGATTTGGCCGGGGATCGATTGAATGGGTCCGCCGACATATCTGTGGACAATTTGAATATTCACGAGATTGAAGCTAACAGGGTCTGATCTCCACAGACCCAACCAAAAAGGTAGTAGCGGTAGCAAAGCCTCGCGTATTACGCTCTTCACGTATGGCATTCGGCATATTCATGCACCGCGCCGACTCTGTCTATGATGACAAGCCGGCAGAACGTTATCAATTTCCGCGACAGTATCTGAGCCGTGCATCCCAGTTTGTGGGAGACTGGATCATTTACCTTGAGCCGACGAAGGTACCCCGTTCCCGAGGCTATTTTGCGGTCGCCAAGGTTGAGGCAATCGTCCCCGATCCAGCAGTGCCAAGCCGATACCTAGCGTTGATCGAACCTGGCTCTTACCTCGAATTTCCGAATCCTGTTCCATTTTCAGGACCGGCGGGCGTCATCGAAAAGGGTGTCCTGAATGCCCAGGGACGTAACTCCGGGCGGGCACAATCAGCCGTCAGGCCAATCTCACCGCAGGATTTCAATGCAATCCTCAGCTTGGGCCTCGACGACGACACCCCTCTGCTTCCGCGGATTGGTTCTGAGCCAGTTGCAACAGTTTTGGATGAGCCAAGGTCCCGGATAGCGCGGCTGAGCTCTCGTATCGTTCGGGATCGCGTGTTTCGCAAGTTGGTATTGCGTGCCTATGATGAGCGCTGTGCTGTCACCGGGCTAAAGCTGATCAACGGTGGGGGTAGAGCCGAGGTCGAGGCCGCACACATTCGTCCGGTCGAGTTCAATGGCCCTGATGATGTTCGCAACGGAATCGCACTGTCTGGCACTGTGCATTGGATGTTCGACCGAGGTCTTATCAGCCTGCAGGACGATTTGGAGATCATGATCTCACGACAAGCCAACGATGTTTCAAGTATCCGCGCTCTCATCAATACCACAGGCCGGGCTCGCCTGCCGGCCAAGGCACACCAGCATCCTCATCCGCTGTTCCTGCAGTGGCACCGGGAGAATTGCTTCAAAGCATGAACTGGGTCCACCAGCTTGTTGGGTCAACTCTCAGGTTCGAATGTTAGCTCTGGCAAAACCAGCTCCCATGAGTCGCGGCGCAGGAGGTGCGCAAACTCCTCTTTTCCATCCTCTTTGCGGCGAAGGAGTATCGCGGCCACACGGCCGCTCCGGAACTGTGTGCGTTTCGGAGGGGTGAAGGCATTTGCGAGGCGTCCCAGGGTGCGACCTTGGCGATCCTCCATAAGCCAGCGGTCGGCAACACGGCGCAAATGGACCGGATCGCCAGTTCGTGCCGCTTCTATAGCAGCGAGGGAGGCATCCCCCTCCTTCAAGCGACCCGCATAAGACAAGTCCACCAAACCAGGGTTGGCCGAAACATGGTGGAGTTGAGCACGAGGAATGACACTCGTGTCGGGCCTGATGGTGCGGGCCAGAACGGCTTCCTTATCGGCGCGTAAGAACGGATGAGCACCGTTCGTCATGACGGTCAGACTGAGCTTGGCCCTAGTCATTGCCACGTAAAACAGCCTGCGTGGCGCATCGCGGTCCTCTTGGGATGAGGTGCGTTCCCATCCTCCATCCAGGATCACAACGTGATCAAACTCCAGGCCTTTGGCCCGATGCGCGGTGAGTAAGAGCAGCCCCCGCTGTTGGCCTCGCGCATCGCGCGCCCATTCACCGAACCATTGAACCAGGTCGGGCACCGGCCCTGGCTTATCACCAAGCTCGCGCGCCAGCGTTGCAATCCCGTCGCTGATCAAGTCTGTCCAATTGTTTTGCGGCTGAGCGCTCAGCAGCGAGCGCAGATCGGTGACCGATAGCATCCTATTGCGGTCGAGCATCAAGGCGCTGATAAACGACCGCATTTCACGCATGCGCCAAATGCTAGGAAGGCTCTCGTTGGCCATCTCGACATCGAGATTGAGCGCTTCAGCATAAGCGCGGACCGGTTCGAGTTGGCGCCAGTTCCGTGAGATGACGGCGCACCGCCGCCACGACCATTGGGGATCGAGACGTGACAACCTTACCAGTTCGTCGATTGCCGCGACGGCCTGGCCAGCATCGCCAAGTCCACAGTTCAAAAGTGTAACCCGTCCCCCGGCAACTGGATCGAGCGCTGCCATTGCACCGCCCGCCGGTGCCTTGGCCCGTTTCCGGTTCACGGAAATATCGTGACCGTGCTTCATCCGCGCCGCCGAGGGCGCGATGACGGCATTCGCTGCTGCAATGATATGAGCTGAGGACCGATAGTTCTCTGTCAACCACACGGGCTTCGCGTTGTAGTCCGCCTCAAAGCGGCGAATATACTCAACCGAGGCCCCCCCAAAGGAATAGATGTTCTGGTCGTCATCGCCCACGGCAAACAGGCTGATCCGCAGGTCTGGATCCTCTAGAGAACGGCCAGCCACGGCTCCTATCAGCGCATACTCCTCGGGGCCGATGTCCTGGTACTCGTCGACAAAAAGCCAGCGGAAGCCGGGGATCAATGTTTCTCGTAGCGCTTCGGCCTCCGGCTTTGATAAACCGTCCCCGCGCAATAGCGCCACAGCCTGCATAATGACGCCGTCAAAGTCGAACTTGGTGCCGCGCTCACCGGCGAAAGTCGCGCCAATGAGCCGCATAGCCATCGCATGACAGGTTGAAATCGTGACAAGTGCGGCATCGTCGCCGATAAGCTGCTGCAAGCGTTCACGGACTTCCACAGCAGCGTGTCGGTTGTAGGTCAGGACCAGAATGCCGCGCGGATCCTCACGCCGCACGCGTATGAGATATGCGATGCGGTGGACCAGAACCCGCGTTTTCCCCGAGCCGGGTCCAGCCAACACAAGCACATTTGTTTGATCTCGGTCGTCTTTGACGATCTCCTGCTGCACCGGATTTTCCAGAGCCTCAACGATAAGCTTCCACGAAGCGTTTGTGGTTTGCCTACGGAGCTCCGCCCCTTGTCCAGGCAGCCATCGCCTCAAGAACTCGTCGCGATCGAGAACGAAGTAATCCTCTGACAGGCGCTGAGCCTGCTCCATCGCGGAAAGACCGCGTTCCGCGTAGGCTGCCATCACATGGGTCTGGATCGTCTGCTCGGTATAATGCTCTTCAAGCGGAATGAAGTGTTGCTCGGTGAAACGCCCTCCCTTGGGGTTCAGGTGCACGGTCATGGCTGAGCGGAACAGCGTCAGCCCCTTGCCCAAAATGATCACCTGCCCATCGTGAAGCCACAACAGCGCGCGGTCCATCAGGCGGGTCATATCCTTCACGTCAGCGCGAAGCAGCACGTCACCGTTCAAGGTGGCGAGCAATTCACCCATCGTGGTTTGCACCTGGATGTCCTTCCCGCGTGTGCCCTTGGGCACCTTGGCCACGAGATGGGCTAACAGCCGTTGAGCGCCCTGCCTTCGAATGCGGGCTGTGCGCTCAACGGTCTTCCAAGATCGCTGTAGCCGCACCGAGATCGTATCTCGACTGATCTTGCGGAGCCCCAGGTTGCCTCGGCCGCCATCCTGATCCCGCCCGTCCTGTGCCATTCCGCGGAGAAGAGACTCAACCACATCAGGTCGCACCTGCGCATGGCCCTTGTCCCGCAAGGCGCTGCAAGCCGAAAGCAAGTGGAGGGGATAAGGTTGTTCCGTTTCGGCGTCTGGGGCCGCTTCTTGCATAAGCGCGATAAGGTCGGACTCCATGCTTGCTGCCTGTTCAAGCCGTCGAAGCGAGGAGTCCTCCACGCTGACGTGCACCATAACGGTGACCGCAGTGTCATTGCTTGCGATGCCCAGTGTTTCCAGATCCGCAAGAGCGCGGTGTAAGTCGCCCCCGGACAGTCCACAGGCACCTGTCAGGGCGTCGGTCGATATGCCCTCGTCCGGTGCCGCGTTGATCACGTGTTGGACTACGCTCAACAACTGCTTTTTGCGCGCACCGGTTATCTTGGCATTGTCCAAGCGCGCGGCTGCCTCTGCGACCGAGCGGACCAGAAGGGATGACGGGAAAACTTGGACTCTATTTTCTTCCCGAGCCAGCAGGGCTGATTCCTCTAGCCACGCCACGGCGGTCTTGACCCTGGTATCGTCGGTGGACTTGTCGCGCTCGAATTCCAGGTCCTTTTCCTCGCGGACAATTTCGCCCGAAGTTGCCACGACCTTGCCTGTCTTCATGCGTGCATCCAGTCGGCGTAGCGCCTTGAGGATTGCGCCGATCTCGTGCCGTGCCAGGCGCGATCGAGCGGAAAGACTGAACTGCTTCTCGACGTCTTCAGGCACAAACAGCAGCACGCAGTTGGCGGGCGCACGATCGCGGCCGGCACGGCCAGCCTCCTGCAGATAGTTCTCCAGCGAGCCTGGAATGTCGCCGTGAACGACGAGCCGGATATCTGGCTTGTCGATGCCCATCCCGAATGCATTGGTGGCCGCAATCACGCGCAACTGCCCAGTCCGAAACGCTTCCTGAACCTCGCGCTTCTTCTCGGCTGTCAGGCCGGCATGAAAATGGTCTGCAGCAAGACCCTGATTTTTCAGAAACTCGGCCACCTTCTCGGTGGCGCTGCGGGTCGCGCAATAGACAACAGCGCCCGACGCACCCTCGGGCGGCAGGTTCGCTTCGATTGCGGACAGGATGTCGTTCAGCTTCGTGGCCCGTTGGCTAGGCAGCACGGCAAAACACAGATTGGTACGAACGGCGCCACCATCAAGCAGGAGCAACTCTACCCCAACGCGCTTCAGGAAATGATCTTGAATGTCCCGCACCACCTCCGGCTTGGCAGTCGCGGTCAGACACATCACCGGGGGCACCTTCTCGCCTGCGAACTCCTTGATGAAGCGGCTGACGTATCGGTAGTCTGGTCTGAAATCGTGCCCCCATTTCGAAACACAATGCGCCTCATCCAGCACCCAAAGTCCAACCTCACGCTGTTGCAGCACTGAGCGGATCGAGGTGGAGCGTAGCTGCTCAGGCGAGATCAACAGGATGGATGCGTCGCCCATGCGAACTCTTTCAAGCGCATCATGACGCTCGGGCAGCGAGAGCATGCCATTGACGGTCACAGCAGAAGATATGCCGGCGCGCGCCAGCCCTTCGACCTGGTCAGCCATGAGCGCCACCAAGGGCGAGATGACGATAGTCAATGCGCCCGTCTTGTCGTAACGCGAGAGCGCCGGGATCTGATAGCAGACGGACTTACCCGTCCCGGTTGGCAAGATACCAAGAACGCTACGACCCGCCATCGCTTCTGCAACGATCCGCTCCTGCATGGGGCGACCCGTCTCATCTGCCGGCTGCGGCCTGAACTCGCTGAAACCGAACCAGCGTTCCAGTGCTTTCTTCGGGTCACTTTTCTCGGTGCACCAGCGACATGATGGGTCCGAGCAGTGGGTGTCGCGCAGGTAGCGAACAATCAGTGCCGCCTGTGGGAATTGCTTGCGCACCCAAGGCGGCATCACCGAGTCGCCGCCTGCAACGGATATCCAGGACAGCGCATAAGCCATGGGCCAAACGACCTTTCGATCAGAAAGGCGGCCAAGCGTCTGTTCCAGACTGCGTTTGCACACGATGTCTGCCAGCAGACGGATCAGAGCGGAATGAGCTGTTGCTTGATCGGGCGCCGGACCGCGCAAGTGCTGGAAAAGCGCATCAAAACCGCCAGATTGCTCGTCTCGCGATGTTAGAAAGTGGTAGACCAGCAAGATGTCTGGTGACTCTTTCCCTAGCTTTGCAAAGGCAGCGATCTGATCCTCCAGCAGCTGCAGTGCTAGCCTCGCATCCTGCTCAGGATCATTCACATGGCCGGCCTGCAGGCGGCCATCATGATAGTGTTTCACGAGCTGATGGTAGGGATTGCGCGGGAAGGCGAGGGGGTTCAGCCACAGAGTGTCGATCGGCGCTGCATGCAGATTGGCTAGCTGCGCTCTGTTGGCAACAAGGTGGGGGATGTCGTGGCCAAGGATGTTGTGGCCGACGATAAAATCAGCCCTTTTGCAGAAGGCTTCAAGTCGGTCGAGCGATCGATCGAGGCTGCCGCCATCGTGCCTGATGGCTGCATCATTAGTGACCGCAGCAAAATCGAAGAGACGCGCCGTCTTCGGATCAATTTCGAGATCCAGAGAGACGCAACGCGAAAGGAACAAAGAGGGATCGGAAATCAAGTGTACTCGTCTCTGCTGGCGAGTTCAGAACGCAAATTGGCCGGCAGAGGAGTGTACGGCCAGCTTCTCGCGAGCACTGGCTGGATCACGACAAACACTCATTGCTGCTCCCCTGATCATTGGAATGGCCAGTATTTGGCGCAAACACAACGACATGCAAGATTAGATGGGCACCTCCAAAAACCCCTCGCCAATAGCGGCCTGA
>NZ_NOXT01000111.1 GCF_002251755.1 Sandarakinorhabdus cyanobacteriorum | reverse complement strand
CTCTAAGTTGCGGGGAGTGACATCTCTAAGTTGCGCCTACAGACCATGAGACTGATAATATATATTATGTTTAATATCAAAGGCGCTAGCGGCAAGCCTCAATCTTCTGGAATCAGCTTCGCCATCGCGCCGCGCCGGTACACAACCCTGTCCCAGCCCACCAGGCCGCCCACCGACAGATCATTCAGGAGATAGAACCTCGCTGCCGGATATGTGTGGTCACCAATGTCCCGCACGTCGCTCCAGCCCCAATGGCCGACATGCTCGCCTGCATCGTCAAAGTTCGGCGGCAACAGATACAAGGGCCTGGCCAGCACATGCGCCATGCCCCACGTGTTGCGCACGATCTCCACCAGACGGCCCTGCTGGCGCTGCAGGATGCGGCTGCGGGAAAAGATCATCAGCTGCGCCAACCGCCAGTCGACACCCATGATGGGCTTCGGCGTTCCCCAATCAGGCCGATCCTCGTCAACCAGAACCACGTCGGCATCGGCGATCGTGCGTCGCCCCGTGGTCAGGCAATAGCCGGCGCCATAGACGGCAGACAGCCGGCTGCTGAGCACTGGGCGATCGGCATAGGGCACGTCCACGCCCAGAGCGCTCACCTCGGCGCGCACGTCGGGCAGCGCCGCTGGCCGGCAGCCGCCAAGTGCCGGCGCGATGAACCAGGCGGTGATCGGCGCTCCGTTCGCAAGTGCGGTCGGCCTGCCCACCAGCACCATGCGCGCAACGCCGCTCAACAGCAGGCGCTGGCAGAGGTCGCGACAGGCCGGCGCGGGCCGCGCATCCCAGGTGCCAAGCAAGGCGACCCGGCTGCCGCGCGGCAGCAGCAGCGGTTGGCCATGATCCTGGCCGGCCAGCGCGACCAGCATGCGATCGAGGCGGCGATTGCTGATTTCGGCCACGCCAATGCCGGCCCCCAGCATGACCAACAGCGATGCCGCCGCCGCCACCCAGCCAGACAAAGGCCGCAACAGCAGCCAGATCGGCAGGCCCGCCAGCATGTAACGAAATATTGTTGGCGACGCGGTGAAGAAAATCGCCAGCGGAATGCCGATGATCGTGATTGCCAGCCCCAATTGCAACAGGCAACCCATTCCGCTGACCCAGGCGACACTGCCCGCGAAGGCGGCCGCAATCAGCCGTTTCAACCATTTTTCGACGTCGTGCAGCGAATTCACCGCTCATGACTATCAGAATGCTGTGCGCTGGCAAGGGCCGTTCCCCACAGCCGATTGGTCCCACGCATCGCCTGAACTCTTGGCGATCCAGCAATCGCGCCCTATCGCTGGGCCATGACCGCCCTGCCCGACTCCCTGCCCCAGGCCGCCGATCTCTATGGCGATATCGAACGCACGCCGTCGGTCAGCTGGCGCGATTATGTGCCGGGCCTGCTCGTGGCCGTGCTGGCGACACTGGCGGCGGCGTCGCTCTCTGATCGTTATGGCGCGCCGCTGACCCTATTGGCGCTGCTTATCGGCCTTGCCATGAATTTCCTGTCAGCCGATCGGCGGCTCACACCAGGCCTGACTTTGGCCAGTCGCGAGTTGCTGCGTTGGGCCATCGTGCTGGTCGGTGCCAGAATCACGCTGGAGCAGATCATTGCTTTGGGGCCGCAATCCCTGCTGGCAGTGGTGGCCATTGTCGCCATCACGATCGCGGCTGGCGTTGCCACCGCCCGCAGCCTGGGCTTTTCGCCGGCGTTCGGCACCTTGTCGGGCGGTGCCGTTGCCATCTGCGGCGCGTCCGCTGCCATGGCTCTGTCGGCCACACTCAGCGAACGCCGGGTTCGCCAGGCCGAATTGACCCTTGTTCTCGTTGGCACGTCGACCATGAGCAGCGCGGCGCTGGTGCTCTATCCGGCCATATGCGAGCTCTTTCATCTCAACGACTTGCAGGCCGGGTTTGTGCTCGGTGCGTCGATCCATGATGTGGCGCAGACATTGGGCGCCGGCTATGCCTTTTCCCCCGCGGCCGGCGAAACCGCCACCATCGTGAAACTGGCACGGGTTGCCTTGCTGGCGCCGGTGCTGGCGCTGGTCGCCATGGCCTTCCCAGCCCCACTGAAGATCAGCGGCGGCAAACGCGCCGCGCCGCTGCTGCCCTGGTTTGTGGCCGGATTTTTCGTGGTGGCAGGCGTCAATTCCACCGGCATCATTCCGGCTGCGGTATCGGGCCTGGCGGCGGATGCTTCGAGCTGGATGCTGGCCGTGTCGGTGGCTGCCACGGCCATCCGTTCGCCGTTGGGTGAAATCCTCAAGGCCGGGCCCAAGCCGCTGCTGGTCGGCCTGGTCGCCAGCATCACCAGCCTGGCGCTGGCGCTGGGGTTCGCCCTTTTGGCGCTATAAAGTGATGACCAGCCCGTCGTAACCGGGCTCAACCCCGGGCGGCAGTTCGGCCAGCAAGGTGGCATAGTCCAGGGTTTGGTCCATGTGGGTCAGCACTGCCCTGCCCGGCCGCCGCTCTAGAATCCAGTCCAGCGTTTGCGCCAGATGGCTGTGCGTCGGATGCGGGTGCCGCATGGCCGCATCGACCACCCACAGATCAAGGTCGGTCAAAGCCAGATCAGCGCGATGGTCAAAGGCTTTTACATCAGTTGAATAGGCAAAACTCTTCCCATCATGATCAAAGCGGAAGCCCGTCGATTCAATGTCGCCATGCAGTTGGGGAAAGCCGATGATGCGCAGATCGCCCAATTGCACCGGTGCCACCAGATCATGTGCTACGCAGGTTGCCGGATAACCATGCGCGCCTTCGAACACATAATCGAACCGCGATTTCAGCACAGCAAATGTGGCCGGGCTGGCCCACACGTCGATTGGCCGCTGCATGGCATGAAACACCGGCCGCAGATCATCAATGCCATGGGCATGATCGGCATGATCATGGGTGATGAACACCGCATCCAGATGGGCCACTTGCGCTGACAACAATTGCTCCCGGCAATCCGGCCCGCAATCGATCAGCACGGTCTTGCCGGCCGCTTCCACAAGCGCGGACACGCGGCGGCGCCGGTTCCTGGGGTTGGCTGGATCACACAGGCCCCAATTGCCGGCACCGCCAGGGCCGCCGATGCGCGGCACCCCGCTGGAACCACCGCAACCAAGGATGGTGATGCGCACGCCCGCCCTGCCCTATGGCCGGAACACGATCGTGCGCTGGCCGTTGGGCAGAATGCGCCGCTGGGCGGCCCAGGTCACGGCGCGGGCGAGCACCTGTGCCTCCAGATCGCGGCCCATGGCGGCCATGGTCTCGGCGCTGTGGCCATGATCCACCCGTTCGGTCATCTGCTCGATGATCGGGCCTTCATCCAGATCGCCGGTAACATAATGGGCGGTGGCCCCGATCAGCTTCACGCCGCGAGCATGCGCCTGGTGATAGGGCCGGGCGCCTTTGAAGCTGGGCAGAAAACTGTGATGGATGTTGATGCAGCGGCCCGACAACGCCTGGCAGGCCTGATCCGAAAGCACCTGCATGTAACGGGCCAGCACCACCAGATCGATGCGATGATCCTCTACCAGTTGCAGCAACCGCGCTTCCTGGCCGAGCTTGTCGCCGTTGGTGATCGGCAGATGATGGAAGGGTATGCCGTGGAACCCGGCCAGGGGGGCCAGATCGGGATGGTTTGACACCACCAGCGGGATGTCGATGGGCAGGCTGCCAACCCGCCAGCGATGCAGCAGATCATTGAGGCAATGGCCGCCCTTTGAAACGGCGATCATCACGCGCAGCCGGTCGTCGCTGGAAACCAGTTCCCATTCCAGATCAAAAGCTTCCGCAATTGCCTTGAAACCATCGCGCAACACGGGCAGCGCGGGGAACTGTGGCCCGCCGGGCTGGAAGGCGATGCGCATGAAGAAGCGGCCGCTTTCCAGATCTGCATATTGCTGGGATTCGATGATGAAGCCCTGGTTGCCGGCCAGCCAGCTGGTCACGGCGGCGACGATACCGATGCGATCCTGCGCCGTGACCGTCAGAATATAATGGGTCATGCCGCGGCCCTTGCGAACAGCGCATGGAAATTGCGCGTGGTGGTCGCCGCCAGATCCTCCACCCGTTCGCCGCGCAGCTCGGCGAGGAAGCGCGCCGTGTGGGCCACAAAGGCCGGCTCACAAGTTTTCCCGCGCATCGGAACCGGCGCCAGATAGGGCGCATCGGTTTCCACCAGCAGGCGGTCTGCGGGGATGGTCTTCGCCGTCGCCTGCAGATCACGGGCACTCTTGAACGTCACAATGCCCGACAGGCTGATGTAGAAGCCCAGATCCAGCGCCGCCTCGGCAAAGGCCTGGCTGGCGGTGAAACAATGGATCACCCCGGAGAGCGGCCCCTCCCCGGCTTCACGCAGCAGGTCCAGCGTGTCGGCTTCGGCGTCGCGGGTGTGGACGATCAACGGCAGTCCCGTCGCCCGCGCCGCCTGGATGTGGCTGCGGAAACTGGCCTTCTGCCGCTCCCGGTCCGACTTGTCGTAGTAATAGTCCAGCCCGGTCTCCCCTATGGCGACCACCTTGGGATGGGCCGTGGCGGCGATCAGCGTAGCCGCATCGGTATCGGGACGCTCATCGGCTTCATGGGGATGGATGCCAACGCTGGCCCACACGCCATCATGCGCGTCGGCAATCGATATCACCCCGTCCCACTCGCTCACACGGCAGGAAATCGCCAGAAAGCCTGACACACCGGCCGCCCGTGCCCGCGCCAACACGCCGGGCACATCGTCTCCCAGACCGGCGTAGTTCAGGTGGCAATGGCTGTCGATCAACATGGCTCAGCCATCCAGCGTGACACGCGGGAACACGCCAGCGGGTGCCGGCAGCTGCGTGCCAGCTTCAACAGGCGTGTTGAAACCACTGAAATCACGGGCATCTGTTGCCACACCAAGCTGATCGAGCAGGGCGGCCGTGCTGGCCGGCATGAAGGGTTGCGCCAGCAGCACAATCCGCCTTGTGGCATCCAGCGTCGCCGCCAGCACCTCGGCCATGCGCACCGTATCGGTCTTGGCCAGCGCCCAGGGCGCATTCTCGGCGAAATAACCGTTGGCCGCCGTCACCATCCCCATGATGGCATCCAGCGCCTTGTGGAGCGCAAGAGCATTCATGGCCGCGAAATAGGCTTCGGTCCCGGCATGGAACGCCTCCTTCAGGCGGAGTTCGCTGTCGCCAGGCTGGCCGCGCACCGGCATCAAGCCGCCCAGATTCTTGGCCACCATCGACAGGCTGCGCTGCGCCAGATTGCCGATGCCGTTGGCCAGATCGGCGTTGGTGCGCTCGACAATGGCCTCGTCGCTGTAACTGCCGTCCTCGCCAAAGGGGACCTCGCGGCACAGGTACCAGCGCAGCCGGTCAACGCCAAAGCGGGTGGCCATATCGGCCGGGTCGACGACATTGCCCAGCGTCTTCGACATTTTCTCGCCGCGGTTTAGCAAAAAACCATGGCCGAACACGGTTTTGGGCAGTGCGATCCCGGCCGACATGAGGAAGGCCGGCCAATAGACGGTGTGGAACCGCACCACATCCTTGCCAACGATATGCAAATCGGCCGGCCACCATTCGCCGTCCAGCCCGCCGGCCCCGGTCAGATAATTGGCCAACGCATCCAGCCAGACATACATGACATGCCGCTCATCCCCCGGCACCGGGATGCCCCAGCTGAACGAGGTGCGGCTGACCGACAGGTCCGAAAGGCCGCCGGCCACAAAGGCGCGCATCTCGTTGAACCGGCTTTGCGGCTGGATGAAGGCGGGGTTGCTGTCATACAGGGTCAGCAGCCGCTCCTGATAGGCGGACAGCTTGAAGAACCAGCTTTCCTCCACCGTCCATTCCACCGGCGTGCCCTGCGGCGACAGCTTGATGGTGGCGCCGGCGGCATCCTGGGCCTCCACCAGCTCGGCCTCGTCATAATAGGCCTCGTCGCGGACCGAATACCAACCCTCGTAGCGGCCAAGGTAAAGATCACCATTGGCGGCCATGCGCTGCCACAATGCCTGCACCAACGCCTTGTGATCGGCATCGGTGGTGCGAATGAAGCGGTCAAAGCTGATGCCAAGCTGCTCGTCCAGCGCGCGGAACGGCGCCACCATCTGATCGACATAGGCTTGCGGGTTCATGCCGGCAGCACGGGCCGCTTGGTCGATCTTCAGGCCATGCTCGTCCGTGCCGGTCAGGAAGCGCACGTCATGGCCGTCCAGCCGCTTGAACCGGGCGATCACATCGGTGGCAATCGCCTCATAGGCATGGCCCATGTGCGGACGGCCATTCGGATAGGCGATGGCGGTGGTGACATAGAAACGCGGCTTGCTCATGGCCGTGGCCAATGCGGCATCAGCGCGGCCGTTTCAAGTCAGTTGGGCACCGATGCCAGGTGCATCGCCAATCGCCAGGCCACCTGGCTGGGTTCCAGCTGCAGCGGCATCGCCTCGCGCGCCAGCCTGCTCGCCTGTTCCCATTCGGCAATCGCCTTCTCGCGCGCGGCGCCATGCAGTTGCTGGGCCTGCGTGGCGATCATCGCCGGCACCCGATCGAGCAGGGCGGCATAGCGCCCTTCCCGCCCCTTGGCAGACAGCGATTTGGCCAGCGCCAGCGCCGCCGGATTGGCCCGCTCCACCGGCTGCCCCACCAATGCCGCCAGATCGCGCGACAGGCTAGTGATGCCGGCCCCCGCCAGGCTCAGCGCCCGGCCTGGGCAACCGGCGGCCAGGTCCACCAGCAGATCCTCATCCTCGCCATCCAGATCAGCGCCAGCCAGGACCCGGCGCACCTCGGCATCGGCCAGCCGCGAAAAGCGCAAAGTGCGGCAGCGGGACCGGATGGTTGGCAACAACCGGCCGGGCGAATGGCTGATCAGCAGAAACACCGTATCTTCCGACGGCTCTTCAAGGCTTTTCAGCAAGGCATTGGCCGTGTTGCGGTTCATGTCGTCAGCCGCATCGATCACCACCACCCGGCGGGGGCCGAGCATGGGCGTCCCCGACAGAAATTCGCGCAGCGGCTGGCCCTCGCTGTCGGGCCGGCGCACGATCTGGCCGATCACGATTTCGGCGCGCAGCTTGCCAGTCTTCCCGGTCGTGCGTTCGATCAGGCGATAATCCAGGTGCGATCCTGCCGCCATCAGGCGTGCCGCCTCGCTGGTCTCCGGCACGTCAAATTGCGGTGGCGCACCAGCCAGCAGCCAGGTGGCAGCCGCGCGGGCAAAGCGCGCCTTGCCCAGCCCCTGTTGGCCGACCAGCAACCAGGCATGGTGCGGCCGGCCACCAGCAAAAGCCGCCATGAAGGCCGCGATCTGGGCATCATGGCCGATCAGCCCAGTCACAGCACCGCCATGATGCGGGCGGCCACATCGGCAACGCTGCCCGATGCATCAATGGCCCGGCAGCGGGCCGGGTCCAGGGCAGGCAGTTCGGCAAAGAAGCCGTTGATGCGGGCATGAAATTCGCGGCCAAACGCCTCGAAACGGGCGTCCCCACCGCGCGCTGCCGCCCGCGCCAGCCCTTCGGCCTCGTCCAGCTGGAACACCAGGGTCAGATCCGGCCACAGGCCCACGGCGTCGGCGTGCAGCTGGGTCAACACCGCATCGGACAGGCCGTGGCCGGCACCCTGATAGGCGCGGGTCGAATCGACATAGCGGTCACAAATCACCATCGCGCCGCGTTCCAGCGCTGGCCGGATGACCCGGGCGACATGATCCACCCGCGCCGCCGTCATCAGCAGCGCCTCGCTCCAGGGCGTCCAGCGATCGGTTTCGCCGCTCACCAACAGGCTGCGGATCGCCTCGGCGCCGGCGGTGCCGCCTGGCTCGCGGGTCAACACCACCTCGTGCCCGCGAGTGCCGATGGCGTCGGCCAGCAGGCGCGCCTGCGTGGACTTGCCGCTCCCCTCCCCGCCTTCCAGCGTGATGAAGCGACCCCGCAGCATCAGCCAAACAGGCCCATCAACCAATTGATGGCGCGGCGGAACATGCCGGCTTCCTCGATCGCCACCGGCGTCACCAGCGGCGCGCGCGCCGGCTGCTGGCCGGGCATGGTCACCACCAGCCAGCCCACCTGTTGGCCGGCCTTCAGCGGTGCCTTCAGGCCTGCCAGCGGCTGCACACTGGTCTTGCGCTCCATGGCAAAGCCGCGCGGCAGGGTGACAAACAGATCTTTGCCGGCCACCGCATCAATCTGCGCATCGGCGGCGCCGTCGATCGCCACCTTGCCCATCACTTGGCCCTTCTTGCCGAGCGGGATATTCTGCCAGGCGGCAAAGCCCCAGTTCATGAAATCGACACTGGCCGACACGCGTTCGCCAAAGCTCTTCAGCCCGGCCACCACCATCACGATGCGGCGGCCATTCTGCACGGCCGAACCGGTGAAGCCATAGCCGGCCTCTTCGGTGTGGCCGGTCTTCAGGCCATCGGCGCCCGGCACCTTGCCAAGCAGCGGGTTGCGGTTGCCCTGGGTGATGGCCTGGCCGCTGCCCATGGTCTTGCCCCAGGTGAAGCCTTCCTTCTGATAGAAACGCGCATAAAGATCGGGGAAATCGCGAATGGTGGCTTCGGCAATCATCGCAAGATCCCGCGCCGTCACATACTCGCCCGGATCAGGCCAGCCGTTGGTGTTGGCAAAATGGCTGCCCTTCAGGCCAAGCCGCTGCGCCTCACGGTTCATCAGGGCCACATAATTGGCCTCTGTGCCGCCCAGCCCTTCGGCCAGCACGACACAGGCATCATTGCCCGACAGGGTGACAATGCCGTGCAGCAGATTTTCCACGCTCACCTGGGAATTCACATCCAGGAACATGGTGCTGCCCTGGTTGTTCCACTTCTTCCAGGTATCCTCGCGCACCATCACCATCTGGTCCAGGTTGGCTTCGCCAGCCTTGATCAGCTTGAAGGCGACATAGACGCTCATCATCTTGGCCATGGAAGCCGGCGGCATGCGCTTGTCCGCATCCTTGGCAAACAGGATGCGACCGGTCTGCAGATCCTTCATGAAGGCGATCGGCGCCGCCGTGTCATAGGCCTGGGCAACGGCTGGCGCCGCAGCGACAGCGGCAACAAGAGCAGCAACAGCAAGACGCATCGTCAAAACACTTCCCTTTGGGGTTGGCGCCGACTGCCTCAACGGGCGGTCTGCGGCGGAATCACGCGTGCATCGACATAGCCGGCGCCGCGCACCTGCGCCAGCGCCGCGCTGGCCATGGCTTCATTGCCGAACGGCCCCAGCCGCACGCGGACCAGGCCATTGGGACCAGGCTGGGTCACCACCGGTCCAAAGCTGGCAAGATAACCGGACAGCCAGGCCACCCGCCCGGCGTCGGACAAGGCGGCCACCTGCACCAGCCATTCGCCGCCGCTCGCGGCACGCGCCGCCGGCCGCACCGCCGGGGATGGCGGCAATGCCACTATGGTCACGGCCGGTGCCGGCGCGGCCGCCACGGGCGCGGCCGGGGCCGATGCCACCACAAGGGGCGGATTGTCGGACCGGCCGGCCGGATACACGCGGGTCAACCGCACACGCGCGGTGCCGGCCCGATCGACCGCCAGCAATTGGGCGGCCTTGCGCGACAGATCGATGATGCGGCCGCGCGCGAACGGCCCGCGGTCGTTGATCCGCACGGTCAGCTTGCGGCCATTGTCGAGATTTTCCACCTCTACCCAGCTTGGCATCGGCAGGGTGCGGTGGGCCGCCGTCAGATCATCCTGGTCATAACGCTCGCCGTTGGCAGTGTTGCCGGCATGAAAGCCTGGCCCATACCAGCTGGCCACTCCTTCCTCGCGATAGTTGCGGTCATCGGCCGGATAATAGGTGATCCCGGCCACCTGATAGGGCTTGCCGATCTTGACCGGCCAATTGCCCAGCCTGGCCGCATCGCGCGCCACCGCGCTGGTGTCATCCGCAAGGTCCATGCCGCGTTTCGGTTCCGGCTTTGCCGGCTGAGCATGATGGCGTGGCGGCGGCGGGGTTGGCCGTGGCGCTGGCGACCGTCCCGAACAGGCGGCCAGCAGCAATGACGCCACAAGGCCAATGCGCCTCATTGCGCGCCCGTGGTTGCCACCTGCAGCGGTGCAACCGGCTGCGGCAGGCTGATGGCGTCGGCCAGCAAGGTGACCGACATGGCATAAAGATTGGAGCAGTTGTAGCCCAGGATGGCGCGATAGCTGCGGGTGACGAGATACGCGCCCTGCCCCGCCCCATCCGGCTCGATCAGGCTCATCGGCACATCATCAGCCGGCCAGCTCGCGTTCACCGGCGTGAAGCCCAGCGCGCGCCATTCCCGCGCCGGCTTCAGCGCCGAATGGCGTGACAGCGGGGCAACGCAGCGGCTCGGCGGCTCGGTTGCGGCCACGCTGGCCCGGTCAAAACCCTCAGGCGGCAGCGTGCGGAACCCCCAGCCCTCGCCGGCCTGCCAGCCACTTTTCGCCAGATAATGGCCGATGGAGGCAAACACGTCGGCCTGGCTGGCCCACAGATCAACCCGGCCATCGCCATCACCGTCACGGCCATAGCTGAGATAGGAGCTGGGCAGGAATTGCGTCTGGCCAAAGGCACCAGCCCAACTGCCCTTCATCACCGCCCGGCTGGCATGGCCTTCTCCCACGATGCGCACCGCCGCGTCCAGTTCGCGGGTGAACAAGTCGCGCCGGCGGCCTTCAAACGCCAGGGTCGCCAGCGCCGACGGCAGGTCATGCCGGCCCATCACCCGGCCATAGCTGGTTTCGATGCCCCAGATGGCGGCAATGATCGCGGCCGGAACGCCGCTGGCCGCTTCAGCCTGGGCCAGCAGATCACGGTTGGCGGCAAACTGACGCTGGCCATGAACAACCCGATCGCCGCGGAACTTGGCGGCGAGATAATCGGGGAAACGCACCGGCCGCGCGGCCGTGCCGGGCTGGCTGCGATCCGCACCGATCACGTGCGGCACCAGCGTCACGCCGGCCAGGGTCGCATCAAGCCATTCCGGCTTCAACCCGCGCGCAGTCGCTTCGGCGCGATAGACATTCAGCCATTCGGCAAAGGCCGCCTGCTGCTCGGGCGACACGCGCGCTTCATCGGCACAGGCGGGCGCCGCCAAAAGCGCGATCAAAATGCCGAGAACACGGGAGAAACGCACAGACATGCCCTTTATTGCCAAAGCCGGGGCGCGCCGAAAAGCCCGAATTGCGCCGCATCAATGCAGCGCGTCAAACCGGGCCTTGTCCTTGTCGTCCAGCCGCACATCGATGGTGATGCTGATGTCGTCGCTGGCCTGCGCCAGCACCTCACCATGGCCGTGCAGCCAGGCGATGCGCCGGCCGTCGCTCAAAGGCAGGGTGATGCTGTGCACCCGCGCACCCGCCCGCAGCGCCGTGTCCATCGCGGCCTGTAGGCGCTCGATCCCTTCGCCGGTCAAGGCCGAAACCGGGATGGCGTCATCGCCAGCCTGTGCCCGCACAAGTTCAACTTCTTCTGCAGAAAGCGCGTCAATCTTGTTGAAAACCGTGAGCATCGGTGTCTCGCGCTGGTCGGGCGCCAGGCCCAGATCACTGAGCACGTCGATCACATCCTGCGCCTGCGCATCGCTGTCCGGATGGCTGATGTCGCGCACATGCACGATCAGATCGGCCTCCAGCACCTCTTCCAGCGTGGCCCGGAACGCCGCCACCAGCTGGGTCGGCAGGTTGGAGACAAACCCCACCGTGTCGGAAAGCACGACCTTGTCATGCCCCGGCAGCCGGATGGCACGCATGGTCGGATCAAGCGTGGCAAAGAGCAGATCCTCGGCGCGCACCTCGGCACTGGTCAGCCGGTTGAACAGGGTGGATTTGCCGGCGTTGGTATAGCCGACCAGCGCCACCACCGGCCACGGCGCCTTCTGCCGGTTGCGCCGGTGCAGGCCGCGGGTGCGCCGCACCTCCTCCAACTCCTTGCGCAACCGGGCGATGCGGTCGCGGATCAGCCGGCGGTCGGTTTCGATCTGCGATTCGCCAGGGCCGCCCAGGAAGCCGAAGCCGCCGCGCTGCCGCTCCAGGTGGGTCCAGCTGCGCACCAGCCGGCTGGCCTGATATTGCATATGCGCCAGTTCCACCTGCAACGTGCCTTCGGCCGTGCTGGCGCGCTCGCCAAAGATTTCGAGGATCAGGCCGGTGCGGTCGATCACCTTGGCCTTCAACGCCTTTTCGAGGTTGCGCTGCTGCACCGGGCTCACCGGGCCGTCAATGATCACCACCTCGGCACACAGGGCCGCGACCAGCCCGGCCAGCCGATCGATCTGGCCGCTGCCCATCAGGTGCGAGACCGATGCGCTGCGCAGCTTCACCACCTCGGCATGGACAACCTGCAGATTGATGGCGCGCGTGAGGCCAACCGCCTCGGCCAGCTTGGCATCGGGCGAACGCAGACCATGGGCCCCGCCCAGTTGCGGCAGGATGACGAAGGCAAGCGCGCCGGTGCGCAAACCCCGCGCTTCGTCAAAGCCTGCAATGGTCAGTTGATTTGGGCCGGTCGGGGGGCCGGCTGGTTGATGACTCAAACCTGTCTCACTCTTCGGTTTCGGCCTCGAACTGCTGCAGCGGGGTGGCCGGCATCACCGTCGAGATGGCGTGCTTGTACACCAGCTGGCTGTGGCCGTCACGGCGCAACAGCACCGAGAAATTGTCGAACCAGGTGATGACGCCCTGCAGCTTCACGCCGTTCACCAGGAACATCGTCACCGGGGTGCGCGTCTTGCGCACGGTGTTCAGGAACACATCCTGCAAACTGTTCGACTTGTCGGCCATCGGGTCATCCCTGTTCTTCTTGGGCGATCAACACGCCACCCTTCCGCCATAGACACTGCCCTGCCGCATTTCAAATATCCCTTTCGTCACAGGAAGGTGAAGGTGGTCATTCGTCCACCTCGTCGCCCCCCTCCGGCTGCTCGTCGGCCAGGCCCAGCGCCTTCAGCTTGCGGTGCAGGGCGCTGCGTTCCATGCCGATGAAGGCGGCAGTGCGGCTGATGTTGCCGGAAAACCGCCTGATCTGGGCACGCAGATATTCGCGTTCGAACGCCTCGCGCGCCTCGCGCAGCGGGGTGCCCATGATCGATCGCACCGCCTGGCCGGGCACCAGGCGCGATGGTTCGGCCGTCACCTCCTGCGGCAGCATGTCGATATCGATTTCGGCCACGCGCGTTGTTGGCGCCAGGATCAACGTGCGCTCGATCACGTTGCGCAGCTGGCGCACGTTGCCCGGCCAGTCATAGGTTTGCAGCGCCGCCAGCGCGTTGTCGGTCAACACCGGGGTCGCCGTGCCGCGCTCGGCAGCATAGCGCGCCAGATAGTAACGCGCCAATTCCGCCACATCCTCCCGCCGTTCCGACAGCGGCGGCATGCGCACCGGCACAACATTCAGCCGGTAATAGAGATCCTCGCGGAAGCGCCCGGCGGCAATCTCGGCCGAAAGATCGCGGCTGGTGGCCGAAATCACCCGCACGTCCACCCTCACCCAGCGGGCACCGCCCACGCGTTGGAACACCTGCTCGGTCAACACCCGCAAGATCTTGGCCTGGGTGGTGATCGGCATGTCGGCCACATCGTCCAGAAACAGCGTGCCACCGTGCGCCTGCTCGAACAGGCCGGCGCGCACATTCTCGCCGCCGTCCTCCACGCCGAACAACGCCTCTTCCACCCGCTCCGGCGTCATCCGCGCGGCCGACACGACCACGAACGGCGCCGAATCGCGCGTGCTCCACTGGTGCAACAGCCGCGCCGCCACCTCCTTGCCGCTGCCGGCCGGGCCGGTGATCAGCACGCGGCTGCCGGTGGCCGCCACCCGCTTCAGGGTGGCGCGCACCTGATTGATCTGCGGCGAGGTGCCGGTCAGCTCAATGTCATAGCCCACGCGTTCCTTCAGGGCCTGATATTCGCGGCGCAGCCGTTCGGTTTCGGTCGCCCGCCGCACCACCAGCAGCAGTTGTTCGGCCTGGAAGGGCTTCTCGATATAGTCATAGGCGCCGCGCTTGATGGCAGCGACCGCGGTGTCCAGCGTGCCGTGGCCGGAAATCATCACCACCGGCAAAGTGGGATCGCGCGCCTTCATCGCATCCAGCAGCTCGATCCCGTCCATCGCCGATCCTTGCAGCCAGATGTCCAGGATCACCAGGCTCGGCCGCCGTTCGGCCAGCGCCGCCAGCGCCTGCTGGCTGTTGGCCGCCACCCGGGTTTCAAACCCCTCATCAGCCAGCACGCCGGCGACCAGGTCGCGGATATCGGCTTCATCATCAACGATCAGGATATCAAGCGCCATGATATGGGATGGTCCTCATCAAACGGGGGCGATCAGGGCGGCCATCGGCAGCGCCTGCTGGGGTTCGGGGGCGAGAGCGCGCGACAAGGTGGCGATTACCCGCGCACCAGGCCCATCGGGATTGTCGGCCAGTTCCAGGCTGCCACCATGATCCTCGATGATCTTGGCAGTGATGGCGAGGCCCAGGCCGGTGCCGCGCGCCCGGGTGGTGACATAGGGTTCCAGCAAGCGCTGCCGGTCTTCGGCAGGAAAGCCCAGGCCATTGTCGGTGATGCTCAGCCGCACCTTCTCGCCCGCTTCTGCGATGTCGATGGCAATCTGGCCGGGCGCGCCGCTGCCGCCATCGGCCTCCAGCCGCGCCGTCACGCTTTCGGCGGCATTCTTGATCAGATTGGTCACGGCGCGGCTCAATTGCTGGCGGTCGCACACGATGGCGCTGGCCGTCTCCCCGTTCAGGCTGAACCGGATGGCCGGGAAGGCCACCTCCTGCAGCACCAGCGCTTGCCGCACCAGCCGGTCAAACTGGTCGGGCGCAAACACCGGCTTGGGCAGGCGGGCGAACTCGGAAAACTCATCCACCATGCGCCTGAGGTCGCCCACCTGGCGCACGATGGTGCCGGTCAGCGTGGTGAACGTATCACCATCCTCGGCGATCTGGCGGCCAAACTTGCGCTGCAGCCGTTCGGCGGCCAGCTGGATCGGCGTGAGCGGGTTCTTGATCTCGTGCGCGATGCGGCGGGCAACATCGGCCCAGGCCGCGCGGCGCTGATCGGCCAGTTGGGCCGAAATATCGTCAAAGGTCAGCACGAAGCCGGCATCACCGCCCTCGCCCTCCCCGGCCGCACCGATGCGCACCGCCAGCGTCTGCGTTTCGCCATCCCGCTGGATGCGCACCTGGCCGGCGGCATCGCCCGTCTGCCGCGCCTGATCCAGAAGATCGGCCAGTTCCGGCGCCACATCCTTGAGCAACTGGCCGCGCAACAGCCGCTGCGGCATGGCCAGCAGGGCGGCGGCCGAGGCATTGGCCACCCGCACTTCGCCATCCGGCGCGATGGACATCACACCGGCCGAAACGCCCGACAGCACCGCCTCGGTAAAACGCCGCCGCGTGTCGAGCTCGCCATTGGCCGACAGCAGGGCGGCCTGCTGGCTCTTCAACTGGCTGGTCATGCGGTTGAAGGCGCGTTCCAGCACACCAATCTCGTCGGCATCGCCGCGCACCGGCACGCGCGCATCCAGATCGCCGGCCCCCACCCGCTCGGCAGCAAAGGCCAGGCGCGCAATCGGCTCCACCAGCCGGTTGGCCAGCCAAAGGGCGAACCAGATGGCAACGATCAGCGTGAGCAGGGACACCGCCATCAACACCAGGTTGAAGCGCAACTGCATCACCCGGCTGCGTTCGATCAGGGATTTATACTCGTCCAGCGCGCCCGCCGCCTTGTTGGCGCGCGCCAGCACGGCCGGGTCCACCTTGCGGCTGACATAAAGAAAGGTGCCGGGCTGGCCGGGCACGGCCACCGCAGCCTCCACCCGGTCCTCACCGGTGCCAATCAAGGTCACCGGCGCCGCCCCGGCCCGGCCAAGATCGATATCGGCCAGATGGTTGCCCACATCGGCCGGGTTGACCTTGCTCACCGCAACCAGCTGCAGCCCACCCGGCCCCCGCCGCACCACCGCTGCTTCGGTGAGCGTGCGGCCGGCGACCTGGAAATCAAGCCCCCGGCGATACAACGCCGAACCTTCGCCAAAATCCCGCGCATAGGAGGCCACGTCAGCCGCCATCACCACGATATCATCGGCGATGCGCTGGCGGTTCTCCTCCACATAGGCCTGCGCGACCTGGTTGGAGCCATCGAGGATGGTGCGCACCCGATCGGAAAACCAGAATTGCACGCCAAACTGAAACAGCAGCGAGGCAAACACCACCACCAGCAGCGTTGGCACCGCCGCGATCGAGGCAAACAGCGCGACCAGACGCAGGTGCAGCCGCGCCCCTGCCAGGCCGCGCCGGCGGTTGGTGACCAATATGGCGACGCGCCGGCCGATCAGCACCACCAGCAGCATCGCAGGCACCAGATTGGCCACCACCAGCAAGGCCACCAGCGGCTGCGACGCGCCATTGGCCGGCAAGCCGCTGCGCGTGAGATAGGCATAGCTGGTCCAGCCGGCCACGATGGTGAGCACAGCGGCCAGAAGCTCAAGCCGGGGATAGAAGCCGCTGCTGCGGGTGACACGCACCGCGCGGCGGGCAACACGCCGGCCGCGCACCGCCAGGCGGGCCAATGGGCCACGCCGGCGTCGAAGAGCCGGGTTCAGGGTGCGCGATTCGACTGCCACGATGCCGACAGGATAGCCGATTGCTGTTGCATCGGGAACACAGTGATACGCTGCACCGTTGCAGCAATGCGACAGGCCGTCAGGCCGCGCGCTCCAGCGTTGCCGGCGGTGCCGCCAGAAGATTGTCGTAAAACCGGTCGATCATCGCCAGCACGGTGGCGCTGCTGGTCACCTCGTTCACCGCGTTGCGGAACTGGGCACTGTCGTGCAGGCCCTTGGTGTACCAGCCCAGATGCTTGCGGGCGAGGTTGACGCCGTTCAACTCGCCATAAAGCTCGAGCATCAGGGCATAATGTTCCTTCACCAGTGCATGTTGTTCGGCAAGGCTGGGATCGGCCGGCACATCCCGCCCGGTCAGCGCTGCCATCACCTGCGCCAGCAGCCACGGCTTGCCATAGGCACCACGCCCGATCATCACGCCATCGGCCCCGCTCTGGGCCAGCGCCGCCCTGGCATCGTCGATGGAACAAATGTCTCCATTCACGATCACAGGCAGTTGCACGGCATTCTTCACGTTGCGCACAAAGGCCCAATCGGCGGTGCCGCTGTATAGCTGGCAGCGGGTGCGGCCGTGCACGGTGATCAGCTGGATGCCCTCACCCTCGGCAATGCGGGCAAGTTCCGGGGCATTGAGGCTGTTATGATCCCAGCCCATGCGCATCTTCAGCGTCACCGGCAGCTTTACCGCCTTCACGGTGGCACGGATCAACTGGGAGGCCAGCGGCAGGTCGCGCATCAGGCTGGATCCGGCATGGCCGTTCACCACCTTCTTCACCGGGCAGCCCATGTTGATATCGATGATGGCAGCGCCCTTCTGCTCATTGAGCTTGGCGGCTTCGGCCATGCGCTGCGGCTCGCAGCCGGCCAACTGCATGGAAACCGGCTCTTCCGATGGGTGCCAGGCCGCCTTCTGGATGCTCTGCCGTGTTTCGCGGATCATCGCTTCCGATGCGATCATCTCGGTCACGGTCAGCCCTGCACCAAAGCGGCGCACCAGCGTGCGGAACGGCATGTCGGTCACGCCGGTCATCGGTGCCAGGATCACCGGAATATCGATGCGGTTCGGGCCGATCTGGATAGGGGCAAGCAGGCTCATTGTGGCGGGGCCATAGCGCAGATTGGCCCTTTTCCACAAGGCGAAGGCCCGATATGTGCCCGCATCATGCGCATCAGTGCCCTTATCGTCGCGGCTGGTGCCGGCATCCGGGCCGGCGGTGGCATGCCCAAGCAATATCGTGACGTGTCCGGGCAACCCCTGCTGCGCCACGCCGTGACCGGCCTGTTGAACCATCCCGGCATCACCAGCGTCACGGTGGTGATCAATCCCGAATGCCGCGCGCTGTATGAAACATCCGTCGCCGGCCTGGTCCTGCCCCCTCCGGTTGCCGGCGGTGCCACACGGCAGGACAGCGTGCGCGCCGGGCTGGAGGCGCTGGCCGCTGATCCCCCCGATGTCGTGCTGGTGCATGATGCCGCCCGTGCCTTTGTGCCGGCCGCGGTGATCGATGCGCTGATCGCCGCCTTTGCTGATCCGGCGGTGGAGGGTGCCTGCCCCGCCCTGCCCCAGGTGGACAGCCTGCGCCGCGGCGCCGACGGTCGCTTTTCCGGCAGTGTCGATCGCGACAATCTGTGGCGCGTGCAGACCCCGCAGGCCTTCCGCTTCCCGGCCATCCTCGCTGCCCACCGTGCCGCCGCGCCGGGGCAGACGGACGAGGTTGCCATCGCGCTCGCCGCCGGCCTCGCGGTTGTCATCACGCCGGGCGACGAACGCGCTTTCAAGGTGACGGAGCCGCATGATTTTGCCAAAGCCGAGGCCATGACCGTCTATTCCTCCCGCGCCGCGTCCGGCTTTGATGTGCACCGTTTCGGCCCCGGCGATAATGTCTGGCTGTGCGGGGTGAAAATCCCGCATGATGCCGGCCTGGTGGGCCACAGCGATGCCGATGCCGGCCTCCATGCCCTCACCGATGCATTGTTGGGCACCATCGCCGCCGGTGACATTGGCGATCATTTCCCGCCCAGCGACGAACGCTGGCGCGGCGCCGCGTCTGATCAGTTTCTCGCCCACGCCGCCCAGCTGGTGCGCGAACGCGGCGGCATCATCGACCATGTGGATGTGACGCTGATCTGCGAGCGGCCCAAGATCGGCCCGCACCGGGAGGCGATGCGCGCGCGCATGGCCGAAATCCTCGGGCTTGCCATCGACCGGGTCAGCGTGAAGGCGACCACCACCGAAAAACTTGGCTTCACCGGCCGGCAGGAGGGCATTGCCGCCCAGGCCATGGCCAGCGTGCGACTTCCGAAATGAGCGGGATGGACGCCGAACTGGTCACGCTGGCCGAGCAGGTGCTGGCGGCAAACCGGGCCCTGGGCCGCCGCATTGCCGTGGCCGAAAGCTGCACCGGGGGGCTGGTCGCCGCCGCGCTCACCGAAATCCCTGGCTCGTCCGACGTGTTTGATCGCGGCTTTGTCACCTATTCCAACGAGGCCAAGATGGAATTGCTCGGCGTGTCGGAGGATGTGCTCGCCACCTTTGGCGCCGTTTCGCCGGCCACCGCCTGGGCGATGGCGCAGGGCGTTCTGGCCCACAGCCCGGCCGATATCGCCGTGTCGATCACCGGCATCGCCGGTCCCGGCGGCGCCACGCCGGGCAAGCCGGTGGGCATGGTGGTGTTCGCCCGGGCGCTGCGCGGGCAGGATCCGGAAAGCGTGGTGGCCGATACCCGACAGTTCGGCGATCTCGGCCGTGCCGAAGTGCGGCGCCAGGCAGCGCTGGTGGCGCTGAACCTGCTCAAGCCCTAACCTATTTCAACCCCTGGGCCCGTACAGCGCCTCCGCCCGCGCCACAAAGGCGGCCACCATCTTTTCAAAGGCTTCGGTGAAGAACATGCCGGCCAGCGCTTCGAAGGCGCGGTTGCGGAACTGGAAATCCACGGCAAAATCAATCTCGCAGCCGCCGCCCGGCCGGTCGCGGAAGGTCCAGTCGTTGAACAGATATTTCATCGGCCCATCGAGATAGTCGACATGCACATGGGCCGGCCGGTCCAGCGTCACCCGGCTGGTGAACTTCTCGCGGATCATGCGAAAACCCACCACCATGTCGGCCACCAGCACGGTCTTGCCATCGGGCAGTGCCTGTGGCGGGCCAACCCGCATGCCCTGCACCCAGGGCAGGAATTCGCCATAGCGGCGAACATCGGCCACCAGATCGAACATCTCGGTGGCCGACCAGGCCAGGGTTCTGACTTCGCGGTGCTTGGGCATCAGCTCCGCTTAGCGGCGCTGCCGGTCCCTGCCGCCTGCGCCTTTCGCCGCGCCTGCATTTCGGCAAAATCCCGGCCCGCGTGATAGGAGGAGCGGGTGAGCGGCGAGGCGGCAACCAGCAGGAAACCCTTGGAACGCGCCACGGCGGCATAGGTGTTGAACGTTGCTGGCGTCACGAACTCCATCACCTTCGCGTGGCGCGGCGTCGGCTGCAGATATTGGCCAACGGTTAGGAAATCGACCCCGGCCGAGCGCATGTCGTCAAACACCTGGTGCAGTTCCAGCGGCGTTTCGCCCAGCCCCACCATCAGGCCGGATTTGGTGAAGATGGTCGGGCTCAGTTGCTTCACCTTGTCCAGCAAGCGCAGCGAATGATAATAGCGCGCGCCCGGCCGGATCGTGGGATACAGGCGCGGCACGGTTTCCAGATTGTGGTTATACACATCCGGCCCGGCCTCAACGATCATCTCCACTGCCCGGTCCATCTTGTTGCGGAAATCGGGGGTCAGGATCTCGATCGTGGTCTCCGGCGTCTGCCGGCGCAATTCGCTGATCACCTTCACGAACTGGCTGGCGCCGCCATCGGGCAGATCATCCCGGTCAACCGAGGTGATGACGATATGCTGCAGCCCCATGCGCGCCGCGGCTTCGGCCACATGGCCGGGTTCGGCCGCGTCCACCTTGCCCGGCATGCCGGTCTTGACGTTGCAGAAGGCGCAGGCCCGGGTGCAGGTGTCGCCCAGGATCATCACCGTCGCGTGCTTCTGGCTCCAGCACTCCCCGATATTGGGGCAGGCCGCCTCCTCGCACACGGTGTTGAGCTTGAGACTGCGCATCAGCGCGCGCGTCTCGTTATAGGCCTTGCTGGTTGGCGCCTTCACGCGGATCCAGTCCGGCTTGCGCGGAAGGCCAGACGGAGTGGTGGGCAGATCAAGGACTGGCTCGCTCATGCGGCAGGATTAGCGGCTGTTGCGACCAATGCCAACCATGGCGGATGACGGTGCAGCCATAACGGTTTAGCATGGCGCGCAATCAGTGCAGAAACAGGGGAAAACCATGCCTGAATTCAAAGCCCTTCTGGAAGGCTATCGCCGGTTCCGCACCGGTGCTTACCAGGAACAGCGCCGCCGCTATGACGCCCTGGCCGACAAGGGCCAGGCCCCCGGCGTGCTGGTGATCAGCTGTTCCGACAGCCGGGTGGACCCGACGCGGATTTTCGACACCGAGCCGGGCCAGATGTTCGTGGTGCGCAATGTCGCCAATCTGGTGCCGCACTTCGATCCCGATCCCACCCATGGCCAGCACAGCACGTCGGCCGCGATCGAATATGCCGTTACCCAGTTGAAGGTGCATCATATCCTGGTGCTGGGCCATGCCCGCTGTGGCGGCATCAAGGCCAGCCTGGAAGGCACGTTCGACAATGCCCAGCCCGGCGAGGGCGGCTTCATCAACCGCTGGATGAGCCAGATTGCCCCGGCCCGCGACACGATCCGGGCGGCTGCCCAGCTTTCGCCCGATATCGATGCCTGCAGCGCGCTGGAATTGGCCTCGATCCGCCTGTCGATCGACAATCTGCGCAGCTTCCCGTTCATCGCCGCCGCCGAAGCCAGGGGCGAACTCCACCTGCAAGGTGCGCTGTTCGATATCGCTGAAGGCGTGCTGCGCGTGCTGAACCACGACACGGGCAAGTTCGAAGCATTGTCGGTGGACTGGGAGTCGGAGCCGGTGCAGGTGCCGGGCCAGTTGAAGGCCGTCTGAACACGGAAACGGGCGCAGACATCACAAACAGGGGGGAGTGATGGCTGCGCCCGTGCCGGACAGGCCGGCGGTAAGGGCAGTTACCGCGGTGGCCAACCGATAAGCGGGGTTTAAGATAAGAACGGTCTTGTATGCAAGGGCCAAACATTGCCCTTCTGTCATCTTTGGGTGCGGCAGGCTGCCGCAGGCGTATTCAGGGCTTGGCCTCATAAACCCGGCCGCGCGGATCGCGCGACCCGGCCGCCTGGTTCACATTGGCCTTGAACTCGTTGTATTTGCACCCGAAGGCCCCGCCCGAGCCCCAGGTTCCGGAACAGGTGCCAGCGGTGCCGACATCAGGCCCAAGCAGGCGGTTGCGTTCGTTCGAGACGCTGAGTGTGCCGCGCGCGCCGAATTCGCGCCGCACCGGCAACGGTGCCCGATAGGGCGACGGCGGCGGTTCGCGATTCGCGCAGACCACAATCTCGTCAGGCTGCCGCCTCGGCGGGCAGGACACGCTCCACCCCGGCGGCATCAACGCAGCGGTTCCGCTGGCCGCCACGATCAGGGCGGCCAGCATGGGCATCAGAAATGCAGCGCCCGGCCATAGGCGTCGAGCACGCTTTCGTGCATCATTTCCGAAAGCGTCGGGTGCGGGAAGATGGTGTGCATCAGCTCCGCCTCCGTCGTTTCCAGCCCCATGGCGATGGCATAGCCCTGGATGAGCTCGGTCACCTCGGCGCCAACCATGTGGGCGCCCAGCAACTGCCCGGTGGTGGCATCAAACACCGTCTTCACAAAGCCTTCCGCCTCCCCCAGCGCGATGGCCTTGCCATTGCCGATGAAGGGGAATTTGCCGACGCGCACATTGTGGCCGGCGGCCTTGGCCTTGGCTTCGGTCAGGCCGATGCTGGCCACCTGCGGCCGGGCATAGGTGCAGCCCGGAATGCGGCTCACGTCCATCGCATGCGGGTGGCCGCCAGCGATATGCTCCACCGCGATGATGCCTTCATGGCTGGCCTTGTGCGCCAGCCATGGCGGGCCGGTGACATCGCCAATGGCATAAAGGCCGGGGACGTTGGTGCGGCACATGCTGTCCGTCACGATATGGCCGCGGTTGGTGACGACGCTTAAGCCTTCCAGCCCGATATTTTCCGTGTTTGGCACGATGCCGATGGCAACAATCACATGGCTGTATTGATCGGTCGTCGCCTTGCCATCGGCGGTGGTGATGGTGGCCGTCACGCCATCGGGGCCCGGCGTCACGTCGCTCACCTTGGCAGCAGTGACGATGGTCAGGCCCTGCTTGGTCAGCGCCTTCTGGGCAAAGGCTGAAACCTCCTCATCCTCCACCGGCAGGATGCGGTCGAGCATCTCCACCACGGTCACCTTTGCGCCCATGTCGCTGTAGAAGCTGGCGAATTCGATGCCGATCGCACCCGATCCGATCACCAGCAGCTTGGTCGGCATGGCTGGCGGCACCATGGCGTGGCGATAGGTCCAGACGCGGTTGCCGTCCGCCGCCACGCCCGGCAGATCGCGGGCGCGGGCGCCGGTGGCGACGATGACATTCTTGGCGCTGAGCACCCGCTCGCCATTCGCCGTGGTGACGGAAACGCTGGTCGCCCCGGTCAGCCGCCCCTGCCCTTCCACCTCCTCGATCCTGTTCTTCTTCATCAGCGATTTGACGCCACTGTTCAGCTGCGCCGCCACCTTGCGGGACCGGTCGGTGACCTTCTTGAGGTCAAACGACGGCTTTTCCACCGACAGCCCATAGGCATCGGCGTGGGTGATATAATGATAGATTTCGCTGGTGCGCAGCAGCGCCTTGGTCGGAATGCAGCCCCAATTGAGACAGATGCCGCCCAGCCGCTCGCGCTCGACGATGGCGACCTTCAGGCCAAGCTGCGCCGCGCGGATGGCGGCGACATAGCCGCCAGGGCCGGAGCCGAGGATGACGAGATCATGCGAGGTGGTCATCTGCTTTACTCGTGTGCTGGTAGGGTCACGGTTACTTGGTCTGGGCCGGGACCATTTCTGTATTGGTCACGCATTGATGCAATGAGCAAAGCGAAGCCAAGCCCCATAGCAATGCCGATCCAGCCGACGACCCGAACTTTCCACGCGATAGCAGCGGCCAGAAGGCCAACCAGCGCTATCCCGGCTGCCCAGCGAAAGTCCGAACCGAACTTGTCGTAGCCCAGTGTGTCATTGCCTGTGACAGACATTACTGCGCCCGCCGACAAAAGAATGAATACGACCGATCCCAGCCGGGAAAGCCACAGCCCAGCGCTTGATCGCGTCACGCCACCAGCCCCAACGGGTTCTCGATCAGCGCCTTCACCGCGCTCATCAGTTCGGCCCCATCCGCGCCATCGATGGCGCGGTGGTCGAAGCTGCCGGTGATGGTCATCACCGTGGCGATGGCGAGCGCGTCGCCCTTGACCACCGCGCGCTTTTCACCGGCGCCCACGGCCAGGATCATCGCCTGCGGCGGGTTGATCACCGCTTCGAACTGCTTGATGCCGAACATGCCGAGGTTGGACAGGCTGGCCGTGCCGCCCTGATATTCGTGCGGCTGCAGCTTGCCGGCGCGGGCCTTTTCGGCGAGCGCCTTCATTTCGGCCGCAATCTGGCTGACCGCCTTGCCATCTGCGCCCGTGATGATGGGGGTGATCAGGCCCGACGGCGCGGCGACGGCGACCGAGATGTCGGCGCGCTCATAGACCAGCAGATTTTCGCCCGCGAACGAGACATTGCACTTGGGCACTTGGCGAAGGCCCAGCGCCAGCGCCTTGATGACGAGATCGTTGACGCTGACCTTGATGCCGCGCGGTTCCAGCGCCTTGTTGAGCTCGCCGCGCAGCTTCAGCAGCGCGTCCAGTTCGACGTCGAGGGTGAGATAAATGTGCGGAATCGACTGCTTGGCCTCGGTGAGGCGGCGGGCGATGACCTTGCGCACATTGCCCAGCTTTTCCACGCTGTGCGGGATATCGCTGGTGACCGGGGCAGCTGGCGCAGGCGCGCGGGGGGCAACCGGTTCGGCCGGAACGGGGCTGGGCGCTGGCGCAACGGGCGCCGCCACGGCGGGCTTGCCGGCCGCGGCTTCTACATCGGCGCGCACGATCCGCCCGCGCGGGCCACTGCCGGCCACCGTGGCCAGATCAACGCCCTGCAGCTCCGCGATGCGGCGGGCGAGCGGGCTGGCGATGATGCGGTCGCCCGATGGCGTTGCAGATGGAGCGGGGGCGGCTGGGGCCGCAGGCGCAACCGGCACTGCTGCAGGGGCAGGCGCGGCCACGGGCACTGGCTTCGGCGGCGGCGCGCTGCTCTCGCCCTCGCCAGCCAGCCGCAGGATCACCGTGCCCACCGGCACATTCTCCAGGCCTTCCGGCACGGCAATCTCGATCACCGTACCCTCGTCCACGGCCTCCACCTCCATGGTGGCCTTGTCGGTCTCGATCTCGGCGATGATGTCGCCGGATTTCACCACATCGCCGGGCTTCACATGCCACTTGGCCAACGTCCCCACCTCCATGGTGGGCGACAGGGCGGGCATGGTCACATCGATTGCCATATCAATTGTCCACAAAAAGCTGATCAACCAGGGCGCGCTGTTCGTCGTCGTCCGGATTGTCGATCAGGTCGGCCATGTCGAGGAAATAGGCGGCGGCACCGGCTAGCGCGCCGGAATAGCGCACTTCGGCGCCCTGTTCGGATTTCATGCCCCAAGCGACGACCAGGGCGCGCTTGCCGATGGCGTTGATCTTCTTCACCAGCGGCACGAAATCGCCATCGCCAGCCACCAGCGCCACCACGTCGCAGCGGTCAGACACGGCCAGATCGAACGCCTCCAGCGCCAGCCAGACATCGATGCCCTGTTCCTTGGGCGGCTCGCTGTTGGTGTCGATGCGGGTGAAGTGCGGGGTGATGTTGCTGGCGGCGAGGATCTGATCGAACACGCGGTCGTTGCGCAGCGATTCCTCGACGAAATTGGCGCTGCGGGCCCGGTCTTCCAGATCGCGCACGGTGTAACGGCCGCGGAAATAATGCGCCTCCACCACGCGCGCCCGGCTGCGCGACACATCTTCCATGTCGGCGGTGGCGACGCGGATGAATTCCATCAGGCCCGACAGCGATAGCCGCCGCGCGGCGTTATGTTCAAACTTGTAGAAGTTCGACACGCGGTTGAAATAGCTGCCGTCGATCATCACGGCGATGCGGGTTTGCATATGCTTCACCGGTAACACACGCGGCGCGCGGCGGTGACGACATCATCAGCCTTCACCAGCGCGGCCTTTTCCAGATTGGCGGCATAGGGCAGCGGCACATCGACGTTGGTGACGCGCAGCACCGGCGCATCCAGATCGTCAAACCCGTCTTCCATGCAGATGGCCATGATTTCCGACGCGATGGAACAGGTGGGCCAGCCCTCCTCCACCACCACCAGCCGGTTGGTCTTCTTCAAGGATGCCAGCACGGTCGCCTTGTCGAGCGGGCGCAGGGTCCTGAGATCGATGACTTCGGCCTCGATGCCTTCAGCCGCCAATGTGGCCGCCGCCTGCAACGCCACGCCGACGCCAATCGAATAGCTGACCAGCGTGACATGGTGGCCGGCGCGCATGATGCGGGCCTTGCCGATCGGTACGACATGCTCACCCTCCGGCACGTCAAAGCTCTGGCCGTAGAGCAGCTCATTCTCCAGGAACACCACCGGATCGGGGCTGCGGATGGCCGCCTTCAACAGGCCCTTGGCATCGGCGGCATCATAAGGCGCGATCACCACCAGACCGGGCACGCTGGCATACCAGGGGCCATAATTCTGGCTGTGCTGGGCCGCAACACGGCTGGCGGCGCCGTTGGGCCCGCGGAACACGATCGGGCAGCGCATCTGACCGCCCGACATGTACAGCGTCTTGGCGGCCGAATTGATGATGTGATCGATCGCCTGCATGGCGAAGTTGAAGGTCATGAACTCGACGATCGGCTTCAGCCCGCCCATCGCCGCGCCCGTGCCCAGGCCGGCAAACCCATATTCGGTGATCGGCGTGTCGATGACACGGGCCGGTCCGAATTCATCGAGCAGGCCCTGCGTCACCTTGTAGGCGCCCTGATATTCGGCGACCTCCTCGCCCATCACGAACACAGCGCCATCGGCGCGCATTTCCTCCGCCATGGCATCGCGCAGCGCTTCGCGCACCGTCTGGCGGCGGGTCGGGCCGCTGGCAGTTTCGGGCGCAGTCACCGCCACTTGAACCGGGGCCGGCGCTGCCGCCGGCGCGGACACAGGCGCCGGCGCAGCAACGGCCGCCGGGGCAACTTCAGGCGCGGGGGCAGGCGCGGGGGCAGCTGCTTCATCCTCGCCGGCAATCACGATGATCGGCGTGCCCACCTTAACCCCGTCGCTGCCGGCCGCCACCAGCAGCGCGGTGACGGTGCCGCCATCATCGGCCTCCAGTTCCATGGTCGCCTTGTCGGTTTCAATCTCGGCAATCACGTCGCCGGGCTTCACCACATCGCCCACGGCCACCAGCCATTTGGCCAGCGTGCCCTCTTCCATGGTGGGCGACATGGCCGGGAGAAGAATCTGCGGCATCAGTAGGTTCCCAGCAGCACGTCGGTGTGGAGTTCGGACAGGGCGGGTTCGGGCGCCTCCAGCGCGAAATCGGCGCTTTCGGCCACCTCATCACGCACCGCCCGGTCGATGGCCTTCAAGGCCGCTTCATCGGCAAAACCGCCGTCCAGGATTTCATTCTTCAACCCCTCGATCGGGTCGCTTTTCTCGCGCATCGCCTGCACTTCCTCGCGGCTGCGATATTTGGCCGGGTCGCTCATCGAATGGCCGCGATAGCGATAGGTCTTCATTTCCATCAGCAGCGGCCCGTTGCCGGCGCGCACCCATTCGATGGCCGTTTTCGCCGCGCCGCGCACCGCCAGCACATCCATGCCGTCCACCTGCAGGCCAGGCACGCGGAAGCTTTCGCCCCGGCGATAGAGCTGGTCTTCGGAACTGGCGCGGTTCACCGATGTGCCCATGGCATATTGGTTGTTCTCGATGACGAAGATCACCGGCAGCTTCCACAGCTCGGCCATGTTGAAGGCCTCGTAAACCTGGCCCTGGTTGGCCGCGCCATCGCCGAAATAGGTCACGGCGATATGGCCATCATTCTTGTATTTGTGGGCAAAGCCCAGCCCGGCGCCCAGCGGCACCTGGGCGGCCACAATACCATGGCCGCCGAAAAACCCGTGCTCGACCGAGAACATGTGCATCGAGCCGCCCTTGCCGCGGCTGATGCCGGCGGCGCGGCCGGTCAATTCCGCCATCACCGCCTTGGCATCGATGCCACAGGCCAGCATGTGGCCATGGTCGCGATACCCGGTGATGATGCTGTCGCCGCGCACCAGTTCGGCCTGCATGCCCACCACCACGGCCTCCTGGCCGATATAGAGGTGGCAAAAACCGCCGATCTGGCCCATGCCATAAAGCTGGCCCGCCCGCTCCTCAAAGCGGCGGATCAGCACCATCTGGCGATACATGTCGAGCAGCTGCTCTTTGCTGGCGACGAACCGTTCCGGTTCGTCAGGGCGCGGCCAATTGGGAACGGCCGGTGCGGATGCGGCCTTGCGGCCTGTGCTGCGTGCCAAGATGGTCACCCTTCTCCCTTGAGGACGCCCCGGTATAAAATGTCGCAGGCGCCGCCCACAAGCACACAATTCGGCCCGTGAACCTCAATGGTTACCAGCGGCCAATTCGGCCGAGATTTCAATTGGCCGCAGCAGGTTCCGGCGGCAGCGGCACGATCACCTCATCAGGCCGCACCATGTCCAGGTTCTTGCGCACCAGTTCATCGGCCAGATCGGGATCGACATGGCGCGGATCCAGCAACACCAGCCGCTGCTGCAGCGCCGCGCGCTGTTCATGGCTGTTCTGCACCGCCTGTTCCAGTTTGGCACGCTGCGCCTGATAATCGTGCCAGGCGGCAAAGCCGGTCGGCCCCGAGACGGCGTGCCAGGCGAAATAGCCGGCCACCACCACGCAGCCGACCGGCAGCGCAGAGCGCACGAGCATCTCTTTCAGGCTGAGCTTCACGGCCATGGCGCGAACTTTATGCAAACACTAGCCTATCCACAAGGCTGCAATGTCACCAAACTGCTGCTAGCCTGCCGGAAAATTCACATCAAAGGGGAGTGTCATGGCCGCGATCAACCAGGTTGTCGATCTTTCGAAGGATGGCGAGATCGCCGTCGTCACGGTCAATTCGCCGCCGGTGAACGCGCTGTCGGCCGATGTGCGCGATGGCCTTGCCGGTGCCTTTGCCGCGATTGCCGCCGATTCAGCCGTGAAGGCCGCCGTGCTGGCGTGCGCTGGCCGCACCTTCATCGCCGGGGCCGACATCAGCGAATTCGGCAAGCCGCCGCGTGGCGCGTCCCTGCCGGCGGTGCAGGATGCGATGGAATCGGCCCCGGTGCCGGTGATCGCTGCCATCCACGGCACCGCGCTGGGCGGCGGCCTTGAAGTGGCGCTGTGCGCGCATTACCGGGTCAGCGACGCCAAGGCCAAGTTCGGCCTGCCGGAGGTGAAGCTGGGCCTGCTGCCCGGCGCCGGCGGCACCCAGCGCCTGCCGCGCATCGTTGGCGCGAAAAAGGCCACCGAAATGGTGACCAGCGGCGCCCAGATGGGCGCGAAGGACGCGCTGGCCACCGGCCTGGTTGATGAGGTGGTGGATGGCGACCTGACCGCTGGCGCCATCGCCTTTGCCCGCCGGGTCGTGGCGGAAGGCCGCCCGCTGAAGAAGGTGCGCGACGATGCCAGCAAGCTGGGCGGCGACGCGGCCAGCCTGGCCCCCTTCTTTGCCGAGTTCAGGGCGAAGAACGCCAAGGCCTTCAAGGGCTTCGAAGCGCCGGAAGCCAATATCAAGTGTATCGAAGCCGCGGTCGCCCTGCCCTTTGACGAAGGCCTGAAGGTGGAGCGCACCGAGTTCATGAAGCTGATGACCGGCCTGCAATCGGCCGCCCAGCGCCATGTCTTCTTCGCCGAGCGCGCTGCCGCCAAGATCGATGGGCTGCCCGCCGATGTGCAACCGCTGCCGGTGAAGAAGGTTGGCGTGATCGGCGCCGGCACCATGGGCGGCGGCATTTCGATGAACTTCCTCAGTGTCGGCATCCCCGTCACCATCGTCGAGATGAAGGAAGAGGCGCTGACCCGCGGTGTTGGCATCATCCGCAAGAATTACCAGAACAGCGCCGACAAGGGCCGCTTCCCGCAGAGCGAGGTCGAAGCGCGCATGGGCCGCCTCACCCCGTCACTGAACCTGGAAGACCTCGCCGATTGCGACCTCATCATCGAGGCCGTGTTCGAGAATATGGCCATTAAGAAGGATATTTTCGGCAAGCTGGACAAGATCGCCAAGCCCGGCGCCATCCTGGCCAGCAACACCTCCTATCTGGATGTGGACGAGATTGCGTCGGCCACCAACCGCCCGGAATATGTGCTCGGCATGCATTATTTCTCGCCGGCGAATGTGATGCGCCTGCTGGAGGTCGTGCGCGGTGCCAAGACCGATCCTCAGGTCCTCGCCACCGCAATGGCCATTGGCAAGGCCACCGGCAAGATCGCGGTTGTCGCCGGTGTGTGTCATGGTTTCATCGGCAACCGCATGCTGGCCCGCCGCCAGCAACAGGCCAATCTCTTGATGCTGGAAGGCGCCGCACCGGCCGATATCGACCGCGTGCTGACCGATTTCGGCTTCCCGATGGGCCCGTTCCAGATGAGCGATCTCGCCGGCCTCGACATTGGCTGGAATGCGGAAACGTCGAAGGGCGAAACCGTGCGCGATCGCCTCTGTGAAGCGGGCCTGCGCGGCCAGAAGAACGGCAAGGGCTTTTACGTCTATGACGAGCAGCGCAACCGCACGCCCAATCCGGAGGCGCTGGCCATCATCGATGCCTATGCCGCCGAAAAGGGCATCAACCGCCGCACCATCGACGATCAGGAAATCCTGGAACGCTGCCTGTTCCCGATGGTGAACGAAGGCGCCCGCATCCTCGCCGAAGGCAAGGCCCAGCGCGCCAGCGACATCGATATCGTCTGGATCAACGGCTATGGCTGGCCGGTCTATCGCGGCGGCCCGATGTTCTGGGCGGAGAAGGACGTGGGCCGCGACCGCATCATCGCCGTGCTGGAACAAATGGGCGAAGAGGAGTCGCCGGTGCTGAAGGATGGGTGGAAATAAGGCCAAAGGCCCCTCCGTCGCCTGCGGCGCCACCTCCCCAAACAAGTTTGGGGAGGATTCGTGCTTCAAGGTCCTCCCCATTCTTTGAATGGGGAGGTGGCGCCGAAGGCGACGGAGGGGCCATCAATAAGGACAAAACGATGAAGCTCCCCCTTCTTCCCCTCCTCGCCCTGCTCGCCGCCCCGGTCGTCGCCGCCGAAGCGCCGGATTACCGCAAGCCGGAAAGCTGGCTGTGCCGTCCCGGTGCCGCCGATCCGTGCAGCGGCGATGCCAGTGTCAGCCGCGTCGCCGCTGATGCCGTCGTCACCCTCGACATACTGCCGGCGGCGAAGAAGCCGAAGATCGACTGTTTCTACGTCTATCCCACCGTGTCGACCGATCCGGGGCCCAACAGCGACATGGTGGCCGATCCGGCGGAAAAGACGGTGGCGCTCGCCCAGGCCACACCGTTCCGCCAGGCCTGCCGCCTGTTCGCGCCGCTCTACCGCCAGGTCACGCTGGCGGCGCTGCGCGACCGGCTGATGGGCAAGGGTGACGGGGGTGACCGGGCCATGGCCTATGCCGATGTGAAGGCGGCGTGGGACGATTATCTGAAGCACGACAACAAGGGGCGCGGCGTCGCCCTGATCGGTCACAGCCAGGGCAGCGGCGTCTTGAAGGCGCTGATCGCCAACGAAATCGAAGGCAAGCCGGTGGCCCGGCAGATGATTGCCGCCTATCTGGCCGGCACCAATGTGCTGGTGCCGCAGGGCGCCGATGTGGGCGGGGATTTCAAGGCCACCCCGCTGTGCCGCGCTGCCGATCAGACCGGCTGTGCCCTGGCCTGGGTCAGCTTCCGCGACACGATGGCAGTCCCGCCGGCCAGCCTGTTTGGCCGCCCGCCTGCATCTGCGCCGGCCGGAATGGCCGTGGCCTGCACCAATCCGGCGGCGCTGGCCGGTGGTCGCGCCACGCTGCGGCCGCTGATGGTCAACCGCACCGGTATTGTGGACAATGGCACGCCGGTGCCGAAATGGGCCAAGGGCCGCAACATCTACACCCCGTTCGTGGCGCTGCCCGGCCTGCTCACCGGGGAGTGCATGGCGCGTGACAATGCCAATGTCCTGTCCATCGGCATCAATGCCGATCCGGCCGATCCGCGCACCGATACGATCAACGGCGACGTGATGATCGGCGGCCAGATCATCGCCGCCTGGGGCCTGCACCTGATCGACATGCAGGTGGTGATGGAGGATCTGGTGGCGCTGGCGCAAAATCAGGGAGCGACCTGGCTGCGGCAAAACCGCAAGTAACGGTTCACATCACCCGTGCGTATATGGTGGCATGATGGATCGACGCACGCTTCTGGGGCTGGTCTCCGCCCTGCCCGCCGCCGCCTTCCTGGGTGCCACGCCCGCGCTTGCCAAGGGCGGGCGCTTCGCTGTCAGCTTCACGCCGGAAGAGTGGAAGCGCCGGCTGGGCGCCGATGCCTATGCCGTGCTGCGCGAGGAGGCGACGGAGCGGCCGTTCACCTCCGCGCTCAACAAGGAGCATCGCAGCGGCACCTTCGTCTGTCGCGGCTGCGCGCTGCCGCTGTTCAGCTCGGCCCACAAGTTTGACAGCGGCACCGGCTGGCCGAGCTTCTGGCAGCCGATCAACCAGGCGGCCATCGGCACCACGCGCGACACCAGCTATTTCATGGTCCGCACCGAAGTGCACTGCAGCCGCTGCGGCGGGCACCAGGGCCATGTGTTCGATGATGGGCCAAGGCCCACGGGCCTGCGTTATTGCATCAATGGCCTGTCGCTCAGCTTTGTTCCGGGGAAAGTCGCATGAAGCCGCTGTTGATCGCCCTGGCGCTGCTGGCCTCTCCGGCGGTGGCGGCCGAACGCATGGTGCTGGCCCCGGCGCCGGCCGTGGATGCGCCGCTGGCCAAGGGCGGCCTGCAGAAGGCGGTATTTGCCGGCGGCTGCTTCTGGGGTGTGGAGGCGGTGTTTGAACGGGTGAAGGGCGTCACCGCGTCCGTCTCGGGTTATGCCGGCGGTGCACGGGCAACGGCGGTCTATCAGGTCGTCGGCTCCGGCCTCACCGGCCATGCCGAGGCGGTGGAGGTCACCTATGATCCGGCCGTGGTGTCATACGGCACGCTGCTGCGGGTGTTCTTTTCGGTGGCGCATGATCCCACCCAGCTGAACCGCCAAGGGCCGGATGAAGGCCCGCAATATCGCACCGCCCTGTTCCCGCGCAGCCCCGAGCAGGAGCGGATCGCCCGCGCCTATGTTGCCCAGCTGGAAAAGGCCGGCACCTGGAAGCCGAAGATCGTCACCACATTCGAAGGCGCCAAACCCTTCTATGCGGCGGAGGATTACCACCAGAATTATCTGCGCGCCCACCCGACGCAGCCCTATATCGTCTGGAACGATATCCCCAAGGTGGAGGGGTTCAAGCGGCTGTTCCCGGCATTGTGGAACGACCGGCCGGCGGCCTGAAGCGGCGGCTCAGTTCCAGCTGAAGCGATAGCCATAGCTGAGACCGACCGCGATCTGGTCGCGCTGGCCGCGCTGGCGGATCAGGCTGGAATCCGCCACAACATCACCCAGCCGGTCATAGCTGGTGAACAAGGTGATGATGCCGTGCTTGCCATATCGGCCCAGCGGCTTGATCAGATTGCCGCTCACCCCGGCGCTGACCAGGCCGCTGCCGGTGCGGCTGACCAGCAGGCCGGTGCCGCGGGCCTGGAACGGGTTCACGCCGAAATAGACATTGGTGTAATCGCTGTCGGCCCAGGTGGCGCGGGCCGTGATGCCCCACAACAGGCTGCCATCGCGCTTGCGGTCGTTCCAGCCGATGCTGGTATCGGCCACCACACCATCATGGCCGCCCGCACCCTGGCGCAGCTCGGCCCGCAGCCTGAGCTTGCCGCCAACCAGGCTTTTCTGGGCAAAGCCGCCGAATTCGCCGGCCAGATCAACATCGCCCATGCCGCGCAACGCCGTCGAGCCACCACTGACCAGGAACGGCGAACCGCCGGTTGATTCCTGCCGGCCAAAGCGCAGCTTGGCCAGCGGGCCCAGCTTCCAGCCATCCTGGTTCACCGCGTTCCAGCCCAGGCCGTCGGGCACCGAGAAGAAGACGCTGTCCTTATAGTTCAGCCGAACGTCCGGGAAGATCGACAGGGCAGTATCACGGCTGCCCTGCCAGGCCGGGGCGACCACCGGGGCAATGCCAATACCCAACGTCCACGCCTTGGGCGCCGGCGGGCGCATCCCGGCCGGCGGGGCGGGCGCTGTCTGGGCCGCGAGCGGGCTGGCGATGAGGGCAATGGCAAGAGCGGAAACACGGATCATGGCGGGGGCCTCCTGAACGGGTGGCGCTTACGATAATTGTTACAGGAAGGCAATGTGGCGCCCTACGCATTCCCCACGATGCACAAGCCGCCCGGCAAGGCCCACATTGCAAGCAACAATCCAAATGGGAGGACGCCATGAGCCACTTGCCGCATGATCTTCAAGACCTGTTTCCGGCCGATGCGCCGCGGTTGCGGGCGCTGAAGGCGACCGATCGCCATTTCCGCTTGCTCGCCGATCGTTATGCCGCGCTGGATGACGATATCCGCCGCAGTGAAACCGGCGTTACACCGGCCATGGACGATGCCCACGCCGAAGCGCTGAAAAAGGAACGGCTGGCGCTGCTCGATCAGATCGCCGCCATCCTGGAAGGAGAGAAGGCATGACCACCGAACAGATCGCCGCCGCGCTGCGCACCCGCCTCGCCGAACTGCAGGCCGAAATCGCCCGGTTGGAACAGGAAACCATCCAGCCGCTGTCCCCCAAGTTCGCCGATCAGGTCGGCGATCTGGAGGCGTTGGCCACCAACGAGGGGCTGGAGGTTGCCCATATCCACGAGGCCGAGCAGATCATGGCGGCGCTGGCGCGGATCGACGCCGGCGACTATGGCGTGTGCAGCAATTGCGGCGCTGATATCGCGCCGGCCCGTCTCGCCTCCCTGCCCACGGCAACGCGCTGCATCAAGTGCGCGGCGTGATGGCAGGATGACAGGGGGCCATTGGCCGGCTAACCCGTGCGCATGACCATCCTGCCCCACAACGCTCCCTTCACCCGCTTTGCCGACTGGTTCGCCGAGGCCCAAGCCAGTGAGCCCAATGATCCCAACGCCATGGCGCTGGCCACCGCCGATGCCGATGGTGCGCCGAGCCTGCGGGTCGTGCTGCTCAAGGCCTGGGATGAACGCGGCTTTGTCTTCTACACCAATCTCACCAGCCAGAAGGGCCGCGAGATTGCCGCCAACCCGCGTGTCCACCTGAACTTCCACTGGAAGTCGCTGCAGCGCCAGGTGCGCATCGGCGGCACGGCGGCGCTGGTGATCGAAGCGGAAGCCGATGCCTATTTCGCCACCCGGCCGCGCGAAAGCCAGCTCGGCGCCTGGGCCAGCCTGCAGAGCGCACCCTTGCCCGACCGTGCCACCTTCGAAGCCCGGCTGGCCGATTATGACCGGCAGTTTCCCGATGTTGTGCCGCGCCCGCCGCACTGGAGCGGCTGGCGGGTGATGCCGGCGCGCATCGAATATTGGCAGGCCCGCGACGGCCGCTGGCACGAGCGTGAGGCCTATCTTCGCGCGGGCGATGGCTGGACCCACGGGCTGGTCTATCCCTGATGCGCATCAGCCTCACGCAGGTGGATGCCTTTGCCGATGGCCCGTTCACCGGCAACCCGGCCGCCGTGATGTTCCTGGATCGCTGGTTGCCCGATGCCGTGCTGCAGGGCATCGCGGCTGACAATAATCTGTCGGAAACCGCCTTTCTGGTGCCGGCCACTGCTGCCGATGCGGATTTCGAGCTGCGCTGGTTCACGCCGGCGCTGGAGGTTGCGTTGTGCGGCCATGCCACCCTGGCCAGCGGCCATGTCGTGCTGGAGGCCCTGCCCGATCTGCCGGCGGTGCGCTTCCGCACCCGCAAGGCCGGCCTGTTGACCGTTGCGCGCGGCACGGATGGCCTGGTGCTGGACCTGCCGGCCTGGCCCGCCACCCAGCCAGTCACCGGCGCCGGCCTCGCCGCCGTCACCGCCGCGCTGGGTGCCACCCCGGCCGAAGTCTGGGCGCGCGGGGAGGATTATCTGGTGGCGGTGTTTGATCTGCCCGATGATGTGCGCGGGCTCCGCCCCGATTATCGCGCCATTCTCGCACTCGCACCGGGCGTTGACCTGATGCTGATCGCCACCGCACCCGGCGAGGCCACCGATGTGATCAGTCGGGTGTTCGTGCCGGCCTGCGGCGTGGACGAGGACCCGGTGACCGGTTCGGCTCACGCCGTGATTGCCCCCTTCTGGGCCCGGCGGTTCCAGCGCGCCAGCTTCACCGCACTGCAGGCCAGCACGCGCAGCGGCCGGCTGGTCTGCACGCTGACCGGGGACCGGGTGCAGCTGGCTGGCCGCGCCCGCACCGTCATCCGCGGTGAGTATGACTTGCCGGATGGGGCCATAAGCGGCTAACCCGCCGCCATGGCGATGCGCCCCTTCATCAAGATGCACGGCCTGGGCAATGATTTTCTGGTGCTGGATGCCCGCGAGGCGCCTGTGGCGCTGTCCGCGGCGCAGGTGCGCGGCCTTGCCAACCGCCACACCGGCATCGGTTTTGACCAGCTGATCCTGATCGAGCCCAGCGCGACTGCCGATGTGCGCCTGCGCTTCTGGAACAGTGATGGCGGCGAGGTGGCGGCGTGCGGCAATGGCAGCCGGGCCGCCGCCACGCTGCTCGGCGGGCATCAGCGCATCGAAACCGCTGGCGGCGCGCTGGAAAGCATCGGCAGCAGCGAGGGGGCCGAGGTGGACATGGGCCCGCCGCAGTGGGACTGGCAGGCCGTGCCGCTGGCCTTTGCGATGGACACAAGCGCCCTGCCCCTGGCCTGGAATGGCCTGGCCAATCCGGCGGCGCTGTCTGTCGGCAATCCCCATGCCGTCTTCGTGGTGCCCGATGCCTGGGCGGTGCCGCTGGCCGAAATCGGCCCGGTGATCGAGCATGACCCGGTGTTTCCCGAGCGGGTGAATGTGGGCGTGATGCAGATATTGTCGCGCGAAGCCATCATCCTCCGGGTGTGGGAACGCGGTGCCGGGGCGACGCTGGCTTGCGGCACGGGCGCCGTGGCGGCGGTGGCGGCCGGGCAGCGGCGCGGCCTGCTGGCAGACCGGGTGCAGGTGACGATGCCGGGCGGCGATCTGGTGGTGACCCGGCGCGCCGATGGCCATCTTCTGCTCGCCGGGCCGGCACAAGTGGCCTTCACCGGCCAGGTGGATCTGGAGCGTTACGCATGAGCTGGTTTGGCCGCCTGACCGAAGGCCTGTCGAAATCGACGAAGAAGCTGGCCAACAACATCACCGGCCTGGCCACCGGCACGCTGCCGCTGGACGAGGAGCGGCTGGACGCCATCGAGGAAGGCCTGATCGCCGCCGATCTCGGCCCGCGCGTCGCCGCCCGCATCCGCGAGCGGCTGGCGGATCAGAAATATGCCAAGGGCATTGACGATGATGGCGTGCGCGCCGTCGTGGCCGACGAGGTCGCGCAGATATTGGCGCCGGTGGCACGCCCGCTGGCCATCATCCGCAAACCCCAGGTGATCCTGGTGGTCGGCGTGAATGGCAGCGGCAAGACGACGACGATCGCCAAGCTGGCCCGCCTGTTCAAGGCGGACGGCAAGCAGGTGATGCTGGCCGCCGGCGACACGTTCCGCGCCGCCGCCATCGCCCAGTTGAAGATCTGGGCCGATCGGGTGGGTGTGCCCATCGTTGCCGGCGATCAGGGCGGCGATGCCGCCAGCCTGGCCTTTGACGCGGTGAAGCGGGCGATGGACGAAGGCATTGATGTGCTGATCATCGATACCGCCGGCCGCCTGCAGAACAAGACCGGCCTGATGGACGAACTGGCCAAGGTGAAGCGCGTGATCGGCAAGCTTGATCCGGCCGCGCCGCATGATGTGCTGCTGGTGCTGGATGCCACCACCGGCCAGAATGCGCTCAATCAGATCGAGGTGTTTGGCCAGGTGGCTGGCGTCACCGGGCTGGTGATGACCAAGCTGGATGGTTCGGCGCGCGGCGGCATGCTGGTGGCGGCGGCGGAGAAATTCGGCCTGCCCATCCATGCCATCGGCGTGGGCGAAGGCATGGACGATCTGCAGCCGTTCACGCCGCAGGATTTTGCCGCCGCACTGGTGGGAACCGCCTGATCCTCAGGCGGCGCGGGCCAGGGTGGCAGCGGCGGCTTCGGCGGCGTTGATTGCCGCCCGCAGCCCGGATGCCGGCACTGGCTGGGACAACAGGAACCCCTGCGCCCGGGAAATGCCGGCGGCCCGCGCCAGTTCCAGTTCCGCCGGCGTTTCCATCCCTTCGGCCACCAGCAGCACGCCCAGCGATTGGCCCAGGCTGGCGGCCGCGCGGAAAATGCTGGCCGAAACGGGATTGGCGGTGGCACCGGTGAGCAGGCTGCCCGAAATCTTGACCGCATTGATCGGCAGCCGGCCCAGCCGTTCCAGAGACGAGAAGCCGGAGCCGAAATCATCCATCGCCACGCCCGAACCCATCGCCACCAGCCGCTGCAGATTGGCCAGCGAGGCGGCTTCATCGGTCATCAGCGCGGATTCGGTGATTTCGATGGCGATCCGCTGATGGTCGATGCCGGCGGACGCGGTATCGGCCAGGATCTCGTCCACCACATCGGGCGATTTCAAATCATTGACCGACACATTCACCCGCAGGCCGATGCTGCTGGGCAGCGCCGCGACCGTGGCCGCCGCCTGGCGGAACACCTGGCGACGCAGCTGGCTGATCAGGCCGCGCGCTTCGGCAATGGCGACCATGTGGTTGGAATCGATCGGCGTGTCGGGATGGATGGTGCCGGCCGGCATGCGCACCAGCGCCTCCACTGCCACCACCCGGCCTGACACCAGGTCGAGCATCGGCTGATAGGCCACATCAACCTGGTTGTTGCGGATGACGGCGCGCACCTGCGCTTCGCGCTTGGCCATCTGGGCCGCATCATCCGACAGGGCGGCATGATACAGCCTGATCTGGTTGCCGGGTTCGGATTTGGCATCGCGCAGGGCGAGATCGGCGGCCCGCTGCAGGGCTTCGGCCAGCATGGCGTGATCGGGTGCAATGGCGATGCCCACGGCCGCCCCCACCGACACTTCGGCATCGCCAAAGCGCGCCGGCGTGTCGATGGTTTCAATCAGCGACCGGGCCAGGCTGATCGCCTGATCCGCGCTGGCGCCCGGCAGGATCACGGCAAACTTGTCGCCCGGCAGCCGCGCCACCACCAGATTGGGATCGGCGGTGCGCAGGCGGAAACCGATGCGGGTGATCATGCGGTCACCCACGGTCTGGCCATGACGCTCGTTGACCAGCTTGAAACCATCCAGATCGATCAGCAGCAGGCTCAACCGGTCATCCCGCGCCAGCCGGCGTTCCAGCTCCTCGCCAAAGGCCCGCTTGTTGGGCAGGCCGGTCAGCGGGCAACGGCGCAACTCGCGGTTCAGCTCGGCGATGGCGTTGCGCTCGGTGGTGGTGTCCCGCAACATCGCCACCCAGCCGGCACCCGGCACCGGAATGCATTCCAGATCCATGGTGCGATCATCGTTCAGGCGCAGCACGCCAGTGAACGGCTGGCGGGCGGCCACCAGCAGCGCGGCGTGGGACAGAAACTCGTCGCGATCCCCCGAGGCCCTGGCAAGCGCCGGAGCGGTCGCCATCATTTCGGGAAATGCGGGCAGCGGCGTCGCATCATCGGCCGGCAGACCCAGCAGGGTGCGGGCGCTCTGGTTGATCAGCACGATCGACAGATCATCGTCGAGCAGCACCATCGGCTGGTTCAGATGCTGCAGGGCGGTGTTGATGCGCAGCCGTTCGTTGCGCTGCTCGTCACGCGTGATCAGCAGCTGTGATTGGGTGGCATAGGAACGCAACGACAACACCACACAGGCCAGCGCATAGACGGCAATGCCGATGAAGCTGTTGAGGTTCCACGGCGATGGCCAGTAAAGCAAGGTGGCCAGCGCCGTGGGCACGCCCAGCGCCACCGATTGGCACAAGGTGGCCAGCGGCCGGCCGGGACCGCTGCCATTGCCCACCCCAAGCGCCGCCAGCGCCACCATCACCAAAAGGGCCTGCAGCACCATCGGCGCATTGGCGGCAAACACCGCCAGCACCATGCCGCCCAACCCGGCAGAGGCCAGCAGCACACCCATGGTATAGCGGTTCTCGATCGCGTCGACCTGATCGTCGGCAAGCGGCAAGCGGGCATTCCAGCACGCCAGCACCACCAGCAGGAAACCGTTCACGGCAAGAATTGCCAGCGCGATCGCCAATGAACTGCCAAAATGAAAGGAGACGGCAAGGCCAAGTGAGGCCGCCACACTGCCGCCCACCAGGAACGGCAGGAAATATTTGCCAAGTTCCTGCGTGAATTCGCGTTTGAGATGGGCCGGCAGGGCAGGCCCCAGCCATTCACGCAAGCGTGTGCGCCAGCGGCGCTGAACGGGAGCGGGGATTGGCAAGAGATCAGACATTGGCGTGCGCGGAGGGTGTAGCATGATGAAACTTGCAATGGCAAACCGGCGGTCAGCGCGTCGCGCCGCTGCCGCTTGACGCTGCCAGCCCGAGCGCCTATGGCAGCCCCGAGCCCATGGCAGGGCTCATGCGTCCGAGGATGCACGCCGGCCAGCGAGTTTTCGCCCGCCGGCGCGTTTCTGTTTGGAGGCATATCACCCACCACAGGAGGCCTCGGCCCTTGTTCGACAGTCTTTCCGAGCGGCTTGGCGGCATATTCGACCGCTTGCGCGGGCGCGGTGCGTTGACCGAGATCGACGTGCGCGCCGCCATGCGCGAAGTGCGCGTGGCGCTGCTTGAGGCTGACGTTGCCCTGCCCGTGGTGAAGGATTTCATCGAGGCCGCCACCCAGCGCGCCATCGGCGCCGAGGTGATCAAGTCGGTCACGCCGGGCCAACAGGTCGTCAAGATCGTCAATGATTGCCTGGTGGAGCTGCTGTCGGGCGGCGAGGATGTGCCGCCGCTGAAGATCAATGTCACCCCGCCGGCGGTGATCATGATGGTCGGCCTGCAGGGTTCGGGCAAGACGACCAGCACCGCCAAGCTGGCCAGCTGGCTGGGCACGCGGGAACGCAAGAAGGTGCTGATGGCCAGCCTGGACGTGGCCCGCCCCGCCGCCCAGGAACAGCTGCGTGTGCTGGGCGAACAGACCGAGATTGCCACCCTGCCCATCATCCCCGGCCAGACGCCGGTGCAGATTGCCGAGCGCGCCCGCCAGTCGGCCCGCCTGCAGGGCTTTGATGTGGTGCTGCTCGACACCGCTGGCCGCTTGGGCGTGGACGAGGCGTTGATGGCCGAAATGGCCGCGATTGCCGGCGCCACCAACCCCGATGAAATCCTGCTGGTGGTCGACAGCCTGACCGGCCAGGACGCGGTGAATGTCGCCGCTGCCTTCAAGGCGCGCGTGGCCCTGACCGGCGTGATCCTGACCCGGATGGACGGTGATGCCCGCGGCGGTGCGGCCCTGTCGATGCGCAGCGTCACCGGCACGCCGATCCGTTTTGCCGGCACCGGCGAAAAGCTGGACGCGCTGGAAGCCTTTGATGCCAATCGCGTTGCCGGCCGCATCCTGGGCATGGGCGACATTGTTGGCCTGGTGGAAAAGGCCGCTGCCAATTTCGAAGCCGAACAGGCCGAGAAGATGGCGGAGAAGCTGGCCAAGGGCCAGTTCGACATGGACGATCTGCGCCAGCAACTGGGCCAGATGAAGAAGATGGGCGGGCTTTCGGGCCTGGCGGCGATGATGCCGGGCATGGGCGCCGCCAAGAAGGCGATGGACAGCGGCGCCATCAACCCCAAGCTGCTCGACCGGATGGAAGCGATCATCCTGTCGATGACGGCGAAGGAACGCGCCAAGCCGGAGATCCTCACCGCCAAGCGCAAGATCCGCATCGCCAACGGTTCCGGCACCACGGTGCAGGATGTGAACAAGGTGCTGAAGATGCACCAGGAAATGGCCAATGCCATGAAGCGCCTGAAGAAGATGGGCGGCATCAAGGGCATGATGAAGATGCTTTCGGGCATGGGCGGTGCACCCGGGCCGGAAGGCGGCGCGCCGGGCGGTGACCCCGGCGGGGCTATCGACATGGGGGCGCTGGGCCGGATGTTCGGTCGCCCCGGCATGGGAAATCTGCCACCCGGCTTCAACAAGTTCGGCAGGAAATAATCGCAAAACCCTGATTTCAATCGGATTACTGGAAGGAAGAAGATCAAATGGCTATTGCAATTCGTCTGGCCCGTGGCGGCATGAAGAAGCGCCCCTTCTATCGCATCGTCGTGGCCGACACCCGCGCTCCGCGTGACGGCAAGTTCCTGGAAAAGATCGGCACCTACAACCCGCTGCTGCCGCGTGACGACGCCAACCGCGTGACGCTGGATGGCGAGCGCGCGGCCTATTGGCTGGGCGTTGGCGCGCAGCCGACCGACCGCGTCGCCCGCTTCCTGGACGCCGCTGGCCTGCGCACCCGCGCCGCCAAGAACAACCCGAAGAAGGCCGAACCGGGCGCCAAGGCCAAGGAACGCGCCGAACTGGCCGCCCAGAAGGAAGCCGAAGCTGCTGAAGCCGCCGCTGCGGCCGCCGCCGAAGCCGCCGCTGCCGCTGCTGCCCCGGCCGAAGAAGCCCCGGCTGCCGACGCTGCCGAAGGCGAAACCGCCGAATAAGGAGCAATGGCGATGGCGGCACCCACGATCGTGCTGGCCGCCATTGCCGGCGCCCATGGCATCAAGGGCGAGGTGCGGCTGAAGCTGTTCACCGATGCCCTCGACAATATCACCCGCCACGCCCGCTTTGATGTGGGCGGGCGGGTGATTGCCGTTCAGACCGTGCGGCCGGACAAGCCGGGCATGGCCATCGCCAGGCTGGACGGCATCACCGATCGCAACGCCGCCGAGGCCCTGCGCGGGCTGCAGTTGGCGATCCCGCGCGCGGCGCTGCCACCGCTGGCCGAAGGCGAATATTATGTCGCCGATTATATCGGCCGCCGCGTGCTGGACGAAACCGGTGCGCCGGTTGGCACGGTGAAATCGGTCGAGAATTTCGGCGCTTCGGAGATTTTGGACATCAGCCGCGATGCCGGCGGCAGCGTGATGGTGCCCTTCGTCGCCGATGTGGTGACCGAAACCGATGACGCCCTCGTCATTGACCGCGTCTGGCTCGCCTAGTATATACGCGCTGTATATCCAAAGGCTGCGCCACCATGCCCCGCACCAAGATCTTCAAATCCGGCAACAGCGCTGCCGTGCGGCTGCCGGCCAGCTTTGCGCCGCCGCCCGGCACGCTGGTCGAGGTGCGCGAGGAGGCCGGCCGCTGGGTGATCGAGCCAGTGCCGGCCGAGGTGCCGCTGATCAACCTGGATGGCATTTACGGGGCCTGCCCCGGCATCAAGCCGATCACGGACCGCAGTTTTGACGAGCGACCATCGGAACGGATGGCGCGCGAAGCGGCCGAACGGGCCGCAAAGACCCAGGGATGACGCGCCGGCAGTGGTTGCTGGACAGCAACGTTGGCATCTACCTCTTGCAGGGCAATGCGCCGCACGCGCTGCGGCGGCTGAGCCAGTGCCCGGCAGGATCGGTGGTGACATCCAGCATCTGCCTGGGCGAGATGCTGATCGGCTTGCGGACGGCCGAGGTGGAGGTGCTGCGACGCCTGTTGTCGGTGATCGAAGTCATCCCGTTCGACGAGGCCGCCGCGCGCGCCTATGCCACCCAGCCCTTCCGCCGGGCCAGCTATGACCGGCTGATCGCCGCCCATGCTTTGTCGCTGGGGTTGACGGTGATCACCGCCAATCTCGCCGATTTCGCCGATGTGCCCGGCCTGATGGTGGAAGACTGGATGCAGCCATGAGCTGGCGCGCGACGATCCTCACTCTTTATCCCGACATGTTTCCCGGGCCATTGGGCCACAGCCTCGCCGGCCGGGCGCTGGCTGACGGCACCTGGGCCTTGAACGCCGTCAACATCCGCGATTTCGCCGCCGATCGGCACCGCACGGTGGACGACACGCCGGCTGGCGGCGGGCCGGGCATGGTGCTGAAGGCCGATGTGGTGGCCGCTGCGCTGGACAGCGTGGCCGATGGCCGGCCGGTGCTGGCGATGACACCCCGCGGCCGGCCCCTCACGCAAGGCCGTGTCAGGGCGTTGGCGACAAGCCCCGGCGCCATCATCCTGTGCGGCCGCTTCGAAGGCTTTGACGAGCGGATTTTCCAGCGCCGCGCCATCGAGGAAGTGTCGATTGGCGACTATGTGCTGTCGGGCGGCGAGATGGCGGCGCTGGTGGTGATGGATGCTTGCGTCCGTCTGTTGCCCGGTGTAATGGGCGCGGCTTCAAGCGGGGTCGAGGAAAGCCACGAAAGCGGCCTTCTGGAACATCCGCACTATACAAGGCCACCCGAATGGGAGGGCCTTGCGATCCCCGAAGTGTTGCGATCGGGGGATCATGCACGCGTCGCCCGCTGGCGGCGCGCGCAGTCCGAAGCGGACACACGGTCACGGCGGCCGGACTTGTGGGACCATCATGGGGATGGTCGGGTCCAACCGCCCTCTGGCGCGCGACAACAGAAGAAAGAGGAATGAGATGAATCTCATCCAGCAGATCGAAGCCGAACAGATTGCCAAGCTGACCGAAACCCGCAAGATCCCCGAATTCCGCGCTGGCGACACGCTGCGCGTCGGCGTGAAGGTGGTTGAAGGCGAGCGCACCCGCGTCCAGAATTATGAAGGCGTGTGCATTGCCCGTTCGAACAAGGGCATTGGCAGCTCGTTCACCGTTCGCAAGATTTCGTTCGGCGAAGGCGTGGAGCGCGTGTTCCCGCTGTACAGCCCGAGCATCGAGAGCATCGAAGTGGTGCGCCGTGGTGTCGTCCGCCGCGCCAAGCTCTATTATCTGCGTGGCCGCAGCGGCAAGAGCGCCCGCATCGTGGAAAAGCGCGACGCGCGTCCGGAATAATCCGGCGCCGTTCAGCCTGCCGAAAGGGCGCCGGTGGCACTGCCATCGGCGCCTTTTTCGTTGCGCTTCTCTCCCCTGCCCCCCTATCTGATGGCCATGATCCCCCAGCCCTCCTCCGGCGCGCTCGATGGCGGCATCCACCGTCTGATGGCCCGCGTCTATTTCGAGGATACCGACACGGCGGGCATCATGTATCACGCCAAATATCTGCATTTCATGGAGCGTGGCCGCACCGAATATCTGCGGGTTGGCGGCATTGATCACGGCGCGGCGGTGAAGGCCGGGCTGGGCGCCTATGCCGTCACCGAAATGCAGATCAAATGGCTGCGCCCGGCGCGGCTGGATGATGTGCTCAGCATCGAAACCCGCCTGCTCGGCGTACGGGCTGCCGCCTGCCGCATCGCCCAGCGCATCCTTCGGGACAGCGAAACGCTCACCGAAGCCACACTCACCGCCGCCTTTCTCGATCCCGCCGGCCGGCCGCGCCGCCAGCCGGCCGAATGGATCGCCCGGTTCAACCTGCTCATGCCCCAGGACGCCTGATGGACACTGATATCGCCCTCAAAACCGCTGCCGATCTGTCGCCCTTCGCCCTGTTCCTGCAGGCCGATGTGGTCGTGAAGGCCGTGATGCTGGGCCTGCTGCTGGCCAGCGTGTGGAGCTGGGCCATCATCCTCGAACGCTCTCGCCGCCTGTCCCGCCTCAACCGCGAGGCCGCCCAGTTTGAAGACTGGTTCTGGAAGGCCGACAATCTCGACGCGCTTTACGAACCCGCCAGCCGCGCCAACCATCCTTCAGCCCGGGCCTTCATCGCCGGCCTGAACGAATGGCGGCGCAGCCTGGCCGCCAAGGGTGGCCGCATCGACCGCGACGGCCTGCGCGCCCGCCTGGCCAGCGCCATCAATGTCTCCATCGGCCGCGACATCGACGAATTGTCAGACCGGCTGAACGCGCTGGCCACCATCGGATCGGTGGCGCCCTTCGTCGGCCTGTTCGGCACGGTCTGGGGCATCATGCGCGCCTTCACCGGCATTGCCGCCAGCCAGAACACCGCGCTCGCCGTGGTGGCGCCGGGCATTGCCGAAGCCCTGTTTGCCACCGCCATCGGCCTGTTTGCCGCCATCCCGGCGGTGATCGGATACAACCGGTTGCTGCACCGTGTGAACCGGCTGGAGGCGCGGCTGGGCGCCTTTGCCGAGGAATATCTGAACCTGCTGTCGCGCCAGATCGACGGGCTGGAGCGCAACTGATGGGCATGGGCAGCCCCGGCCTGAAGCGCGGCAGCCGGCGCCAGCCGATGGCCGAGATCAACGTGACGCCGCTGGTGGACGTGATGCTGGTGCTGCTGATCATCTTCATGGTGACAGCGCCGCTGCTGGTCGCCGGCGTGCCGGTTGATCTACCCGACGCCCGCGCCCAGAGCCTGCCGCAGGACAACACGCCGATCCAGATCAGCCTCAATGACCGCGGCGAGATTTTTGTCGACCGGCTTGGCGTGGCTTCGGCCGCCCTGCCCGCCAAATTGTCGGCCCTGCGCCAGGCCCGCAGCGATGAAGCCCGCGTCTATGTGCGCGCCGATCGCCGGCTCGATTATGGCCGGGTGATGGCGGTGGTGGGCGAGGTGAACAGCGCCGGCTTCAGGAAGGTCGCGCTGGTCACCGATGGCGCGCCGGCACCGGGGCCTGGCAGCGCGCAATGACCCGGCAGGAAGGCATCAGCATCGGTGCGGCGCTGGTGGCGCATGCCGCGCTGCTGGCGATCCTGAGCCTGGCCTGGCAGAGGCAGATGCAGCTGATGCCCAGCCCCGATGATGCGGTCGCGGTGGAACTGGTGACCATCGCCGATGCGCCTCGTGTGCCGGAGCCGCCGCAGCCGTCCATCGCTGCCGCCCCGCAGGAGGCGGCCGCTGCACCGGCCGAAGCCGAACCTGCACCTGCGCCCGAACCGGTGAAGGCCGATGCCGTGCCGCCGCCCGAGCCGGTGAAGCCCAAGCCGGAGCAGAAGCCCAAATCCACACCCACCAAGGCCCCGCCATCGGCGCTCGACACCTCCAGCCTTGCCAGTCTCATTGACAAGAGCCTGCCCAAGGCGCCGAAAAAGACGCTCGACACCTCGAAACTGGCCAAGGACATCAACGCCGCCGCGCCAGCGAAGGCCGCCATCGATCCACGCGCCGCCGCCACCCTGGCCCAATCGATCCGCGCCCAGGTCGCGCCGTGCTGGAATCCGCCGGTGGGCGGTCGCGACGTGCGGCGCATGACCGTGGTGGTGAGCGTACAATATGGCCGTGATGGCCGGGTGATCGGCCTGCCGGTGGCCGGCACGCCAACCGGCATGACCGCCGCCAACGCCGACTATGCCCGCGCCTTTGCCGAAACCGCCCGACGTGCCGTGCTGCGCTGCCAGCCCTTGAAATTGCCGCCAGACCTGTATGAACTGTGGCAATCGGTCGAGATCAATTTTGATCCGGAAGAGATGACCTGACCAACCGGGGGGATGATCATGAAAGCCATGTTGAGCCTGGGCGTGATGCTCGCTGCGACCACGGCGCTGGCGGCACCAAAGCCGGTGCCCACCCCCGACCGCCCGGTCACCGATCCGGCCAGCCTCACCTCCCCCGCCAATCCGCTGGCCCGGCCGCTCAGCGTTGCCGATCTCGCCTTCAGCCGGTCGCTGGGCGGCCCGGTGTGGAGCGCGGACGGGCAGCAGATCTTTGTCACCACCAATCTTACTGGCCGGCCCAACGTCTGGCGCATGGCCGCCGGCGGCAGCTGGCCGGTGCAGATGACCGTATCGGACGATGGCCAATATGGCCTGGCCGTTTCGGCCGACGGCAAGTGGCTCTATTTCGATCAGGACAAGGGCGGCGATGAATATGGCGACATTTATCGCGTGCCGACCGCCGGCGGACCGGTGGAACAGATCACTGCCACCCCCGATGTGGCCGAAGGCGATGCCCTGCCCGCGCCCACCGGCGATGCGCTGGTGTTAGCTCACAAGAAGCGCGGCGCGGCGCAGACCAATATCGCCATCATCGAAGCGGGAAAGCTGCGCCTGCTCACCGATGAGGCGGACCCGAGCTTCAACTGGCAGGCCGTCGCCTTTGTTGATGGCGGCAAGGCCCTGATCGCCAACCGCAGCCAGACGGCGGGCGCCGAAGGATCGGTGTGGCGCATCGATGTCGCCACGGGCGCCGCCAAGCAGCTGATCGGCCGCAAGGGCGTGGTCTATTCGGCTGCCGGCGCCAGCGCCGATGGCAGCCGCATCGCCATCACCAGCGACGAGGGCAGCGGCCAGGATCATGCCGGTGTGCTTGATGCCGCGTCGGGCAGCGTGCGCTGGCTGCCGGCGACGCCGTGGGAGGAAGCGGCCGTGGCCATGCACGGCAAGGCCATGCTGGTGCGCACCAACCGCGATGGCCGCTCCAGCCTCGCGCTGGTGGATGTGGACAGCCTGGTGCAGACCCCGCTGGCCCTGCCGCCCGGCCTCAACGCCGCCAGTGGCAAGGCCTTTGCCCCCGATGGCCGCAGCTTGCTGCTGATCCATGCCGGGGCCGATACGCCCACCGATCTGTTCCGCTTCGACCTGGCCAGCGGCAGCGCCCGCCCCCTCACCCAGACAGCGCTGGCCAGCGTGTCGCCGGAAGCCCTGCCCAAATCCGAAATCGTCTCCTTCAAGAGCTTTGATGGCACGCTGATCAGCGCCGTGCTCACCATGCCGGCCAATCTGAAGCGCGATGCCAGCGCCCCGGCCATTGTGCTGCCCCACGGCGGCCCCACCGGCCAGAGCCAGGACGGCTTCTCCCGCAACGCCGCGCTGTTTGCCAGCCATGGCTATATGGTCATCCAGCCCAATTTCCGCGGCTCCACCGGCTATGGCCGCGCGTTCCAGGAAGCCAACCGCAAGGATCTGGGCGGCGGCGATCTGAAAGACGTGCTCGCCGCCCGCGATTTCATGGTCGCCACCGGCTATGTCGATCCCAAGCGCATCGGCATCACCGGCGGCTCCTACGGCGGGTTCATGACCCTGATGGCCATCGGCAAGGCGCCCGACGCCTTCGCGGCGGCCGTGCAATTGTTCGGCATCATCAACTGGCGCACCATGTGGGAACATGAAGACGCCTATCTGCAAGCCTATCAACGCAGCCTGATCGGCGCGCCGGACGAGTTCAAGGGCGTCTATGAAGCCTCCTCCCCGCTCACCTACATCAAGGCCGCCAAAGTGCCGCTGCTCAGCCTGCAGGGCGAAAACGACATCCGGGTGCCGCGTGGCCAGGCCCAGGAAGTGGCCGATATCCTGAAGGCCAAGGGCAATGTGGTGGAAACCATCTTCTACCCGGCGGAAGGCCACGGCTTTGCCAAGCGCGAAAACCAGCTGGATTCCCTGACCCGGACGTTGGCGTGGTTTGACAAATATCTGAAGAAGTAACGAAGGCCTCCGGCGGGCAGGGGCGAGGCCCCTGCACCCATTTGTTTTGGAGTGGTCCATGTGGCGTGGGACAGGGCCGCAACCTGCCGGTTTACGGTGATCTCGTGGAAACGGCTTGGTGTCGGTTTTTGGTGGTTTGGAGACCGTCCGCTTGGGACTGGTAATCGACGTTATCTGCCTACCACTTGATAGGTGATGCTCACATCCGAGACTCGCTCGTTTCGACTAAAAACTCGCGATTTCGCGGCGTACCGAACGAGGAGACGGTCCTCTGAAAGCCACCGCGTTTCGGCCCACGACTCGTGCCAACTGCCGACGCGCGCGGCACCATGATCATCATCTGCATTGAATGCATTTCCGGCTCCGGAAGGAGTGCCGCTGGCTTTCACTACAGAGATCTGAGTGGAAAAACCTGTGGTTGCTCCGCAATCACGCTGGAACAGCACCGCGGCGTGCTTGCCATTCGGCGAGGGGCTGCGCGAAACCACTGTATTCCGGCAGACGTCTGAACACCCGGAGCAAACAATCATCGCCGCGAGTAGTAGTGCCCTCATGGCTTCAGATGGTAGCCTTGGCACCACGCCCGTCAACGGCCGTTTTCAGAGGGGCAGCATGGGGGCGTGAATGGCCGGGCTTGGCGGCGAAAGCGGACTTGCGCGCCACCCGACCGCCAGAAAACCAACGGGTGCAGGGGCCTCGCCCCTGCCCGCCGGAGGCATCCTCTTCTACCGCCCCGCCTCCCACAGGAACCGCCCTTCCTTCATCGTCCCCACCACCTTTATCTCCCGGATTTGTGCCGGCGGCGTCACCAACGGGTTGGCGCTCAGCAGGGTGAAATCGGCCAGCTTGCCGACCTCGATGCTGCCGCGCCTGCCCTCTTCGCGATAGGCCCAGGCCGGGTTGATAGTCAGGGCTTTCAGGCCGTTCCAGGCGTCGAGGCGCTGGTCAGGCCCCAAAACAAAGCCACTGCGGGTGGTGCGGGTCATGCTGGTCCACAGGATGAACATCGGGTCCAATGGCGTGACGATGAAATCGCTGTGGTTGCTGGCGTGCAGTCCGAGGGCGAGGGCGCTGCGGATGGGGGAAATGTGGGCAGCGCGGGCTTCGCCCAGTTGGCGGCGGTGGACATCGCCCCAGAAATAGGCGTGATTGGTGAAGTAACTTGGGGTGATGTCCAGCGCGGCGTAGCGGGGCAGTTGATCGGGGCGTTGCACCTGGCTGTGGATGATGATGCTGCGGTGATCGGCGGGCAATCCCAGGGTTTCGACCGCCTTGATCACATCATCGATGGCGGCATCGCCGTTGGCGTGGATGAACAATTGCAGGCCGGCGCTGGTGGCCGCGCGGGCGGTGGCGAGGAAGGCCGGAAAGGGCTGGATCGGCTGGGCGCGCCAGCCGGCCTCGCCATTGGGGCCGGGCACGAGGAAAGGCTCTGACAGATAAGCAGTGCGGCCCTGGGGGCTGCCATCCTGGGCAATCTTGATGCCCTGCAGCTTCAGCCGGTTGTGCCATGTGCCAAACGCATAGCCCGGATTGCCCAGCCAACGCTTCAAGTCGACAAAGCTGGGCAGCGCGACGATGTCGAGCATCAGCCGCCCCTGCCCCGCCGCGGTCTGCAGCAGATCAAGATCGGCGATGTGGGTGAAACCATCGTTGGCCAGCGTGTAGCCATTTTTCGCATAGAGTGCCTGCACGGCCGCCAGGCTCTTCAGCCGCTCGGCGCGTCCGGGCGGCTTCAGCGCCGGGCCGGCCAGTGCCAGCGCACTTTCCCAGATCTGGCCATTCGGGGTACGGCCATCGGCTTCGCGGTGGATCAGGCCGCCTGTGGGCGCCGGCGTGTCGGCCGTGATGCCGAGCGCGGCGAGCCCGGCGCTGTTGAGCACGGCGCCGTGGCTGGAGACATGCATGATCAGCACCGGCCGGTCGGGAAAGCGGGCATCCAGATCGCGGCGGGTGAGTTCGCGCTGGTCGCTCAAGAGGCTGACATCATAGCCCCAGCCGACCAGCCATTCGCCCGGCCCAAGCGCAAGGCCGGGTTCGGCGGCGGCCAGTTTCGCCACCAGCCCGGCGATGCTGGCAACATCGCCCACCGGCGCGCCCGAGACATTGACGCGGCGGGCAAGATCGACCGCCATCATGAAATGGCTGTGGGCATCCACCAGGCCGGGGATGAGGGTGCGGCCCTTCAGATCAAGCCGGGGCGTGGTCGGGCCAGCCAGCTGCTGCGCCTGGCCAAGCGGACCGGCAAAGGCGATGCGCCCGCCCTCCACCACCACGGCGGCGACTTGGTGTGGCCGCTCGCCCGCCATGGTGAGAATGGGGCCGCCATGGATCAACAGATCGGCCGCCAGGGCCGGCGATGTGATGCTGCCGGCCAGCCAAACTGCCAGCAACCGGGCGCAGCTGTGCATGATGATCCCCCCTTGTTCTTCTTGGTTGGCCACAGCGTGGCCGGCGGCGGCGATGCCGTCAATCGCTGCCATTTATCTCCCGTTCAGCCGGGCGTGGTGATAGACTGAAGCCATGCGCCTGATTCCGTTCATGCTTGCCCTGTCTCTTCCGGCCGCCGTGCTGGCGCAGACGCCGCTCAGAGTGGACATCAACGCCGGCCTGATGCAGCCGATGCCGATCGCGGTGCCGGCCTTTGCACCGGGCAATGGCGGCAACACCGAAGCCGGCACCACCACGGCGCTGGGCGAGCGGGCGGCGCAGGTGATCGCCAATGATCTGAAGAGCTCGGGCCTGTTCCGGCCGATCGATCCGGCGGCCTACACAACGGCGGTGGGGCTGGACGAGGTGGTGAAGCCGGATTTCCCGGCCTGGCGCACGGTGGCAGCGCAGGCGCTGGTGACCGGCACGGTGACCGCCAATGCCGATGGCGGCATCACGCTCGCCTGTTATGCCTATGATGTGTTTGCCGGCAGCGAAATTGCCCGCCAGGGCTTTGTCACCACCGCGGCGGGCTGGCGGCGGGCGGCGCACAAATGCGCCGATCTCGTCTATGCGCGGTTGACCGGCGAAAGCGGCTATTTCGACAGCCGGATCGTCTATGTGAGCGAGACCGGCCCGCGCACCAAGCGGATCAAGCGGCTGGCAATCATGGACCAGGATGGCGCCGGCCACAGGTTCCTCACCTCCGGCCAGAATCTGGTGCTCACCCCGCGCTTCGCGCCGGAACAGCAGACCATCACCTACATGAGTTTTGAAAACAACCGGCCGCGCGTGTGGCTTTATACACTGGGCAGCGGCCGGCAGGAGGCGGTGGGCCAGTTTGCCACCATGACCTTTGCGCCGCGCTTTTCGCCGGATGGGCACAATCTGGTGTTTTCCATGTCGGTGGGCGGCAATGCCGATATCTATCGCTTCAACCTCGCCACCAAGCAGACGACGCGGCTGACCACCGGGGCCGGCATCGACACGTCGCCCAGTTACAGCCCGGATGGCAGCCAGATCGTGTTTGAAAGCGATCGCGGCGGCAGCCAGCAGATTTATGTGATGAACGCCGATGGTTCGAACCAGCACCGCATCAGCTTTGGCGAGGGCCGGTCGGCCAGCCCGGCGTGGAGCCCGCGCGGCGATTATATCGCCTTCACCCGCATCGGTGCCGGCCGCTTCGGCATTGGTGTGATGCGACCCGATGGCAGCAGTGAACGGCTGCTCACCAACGGTTATCAGGATGAAAGCCCGACCTGGTCGCCCAATGGCCGGGTGATCCTGTTTGCCAGGGGCGACCGGGGTGGCCGTTCGGGCCTGTGGTCGGTCGATATTTCCGGATTGAACGAGCGGCGCCTTGCCACACCGCTGGATGCATCCGATCCGGCCTGGTCGCCGTTGTTGCCATGATGTTTCGAATGAAAGGAGCCAGCATGACGAACCTGCCCCGCTTCACCCTGATCGCCGGACTGGCGCTGGGCCTGGCCGCCTGCGCCGGCAAGCAGCCGGTGGCGCTGGAAAAGCCGCCGGAAACCGCCCAGCCGGTGACCCCGGTGGCCAATGCCGATCCGATTCCGGTTACCGAAACCGCCGCCCCGGTGCAGCCGGCCTATGCCCCCGGCAGCCAGGAGGATCTGCGCGCCCAGACCGGCAGCGACACGGTGCTGTTCGGCTATGACAGCTATGAACTGGATGCCGAGGCCAAGGCGGTGCTGGCCCGCCATGCCCAGTGGCTGCGCCAGAACCCGGCTGTGCGGGTGACGCTGGAAGGCCATACCGACGAGCGCGGCACCCGCGAATACAACCTGGCCCTGGGTGACCGCCGCGCCAACAGCGCCAAGAATTTCCTGGCCACGCAAGGCATTGATGTCGCCCGGCTCGCCACCATTTCCTATGGCAAGGAACGGCCGGCGGTGGATGGCAGCGATGAAGCCGCCTGGGCCAAGAACCGCCGCGCCGTGACGGTGGTGATGGGGCGCTGAGCGCCCTTCCCCCGGACTGCATAACCCGATAGAGCGCGTGCTCATGCGGATCATCCACATGGGCACGCCTTTTTTTGCAGTGCCGGCGCTTGAGGCAATGCAGGCGGCCGGGCACGAGATCGTGGCGGTTTACACACGCGCGCCCAAGCCGGCCGGGCGCGGCAAGCAGTTGATGAACAGCCCGGTGCACGCCCGTGCCGAGGCACTGGGCATCCCGGTGTTCACCCCGCGCACGTTCCGCGAGCCCGTTGCGGTGGCGGAATTTCTGGACGTGGCGCGCGATGTCGATGTCGCGACCGTGGCGGCCTATGGCCTGATCCTGCCGCCGGCGGTGCTGGCCGCGCCGCGCCTTGGCTGCCTCAACATCCACGGCTCCATCCTGCCGCGCTGGCGCGGGGCGGCGCCGATCCAGCGGGCGATCCTGGCTGGCGATGCCGTGACCGGCGTGACCATCATGCAGATGGAAGAAGGACTTGATACCGGGCCGATGCTGGCCGTTCGCGAGACGCCGGTGGCGGGCAAGACCAGCGGCGATCTGTTTGCCGAACTGGCCACAATGGGGGCCGAGCTGCTGGTGGACGTGCTGACCCTGCCGCGTGCCGCCGTGCCGCAGCCCGACGCCGGGGTGACCATCGCCACCCGCATCGACAAGGCGGAAAGCCATCTCGATTGCGCCCTGCCGGCGGTCGAGCTCGAACGGCGGGTGCGCGCCTTCAACCCGGCACCGGGCGCCTGGCTGACCATCGCGGGCGAGCGGGTGAAGATCCTGGCCGCCGAAGTGGAACCGGCCGCCGCCGCACCGGGTGTGACGCTGGATGACCGGCTGCTCATTGGCACCGCTGCCGACGCGCTGCGGCCAACGCTGGTGCAGCGCGCCGGCAAGCCGGCGATGCCGGTCAAGGCGCTGCTCAACGGCTGGCGGGTGCCGGCGGGCACGCAGGTTGCGTGATGCGTTTCCGGCTGACGGTGGAATATGATGGCCGGCCGTTCCAGGGCTGGCAGCGGCAGGGCCATGGCCGGTCGGTGCAGCAGGCCATCGAGGATGCGCTGTTCAGCATCTGCGGTGAAAAGACCGAGGTGGTGGCCGCCGGTCGCACCGATGCCGGGGTGCACGGCAGCGCGATGCCGGCGCATGTCGAGATCGAGCGGCCGTTCACGCCCTTCCGCCTGATGGAGGCGCTGAATGCCCGGCTGAAACCACAGCCGGTGTCCATCCTTGAGTGTGCCGAGGCGCCGGGCTGGCATGCGCGCTTTGATTGCATCCAGCGCCGTTACATCTATCGCATCATCAACCGGCGCGCGCCGTTGGCATTGGCGGCGGGGATGGCCTGGCGGGTGCCGGCGCCGCTGGATGCCGATGCCATGCACGCCGCCGCGCAACGGCTGGTGGGCCGGCATGATTTCACCACCTTCCGATCCGCCCAATGCCAGGCCAATTCGCCGCTGCGCACGCTCGATCGGCTGGATGTGCGGCGGGAGGGGGATGAGCTGCTGGTCTTTGCCGCCGCCCGTTCCTTCCTGCATCACCAGGTGCGATCGATGGTCGGCTGCCTGAAGCTGGTGGGCCAGGGCAAATGGAGCAGCGATGATCTGGCCGCAGCGCTGGCCGCACGCGACCGCGCCGCGCTGGGCATCAATGCGCCGCCCGATGGCCTGTGCTTTGTCGGCGCCAGCTACCCCGATTTGTCGGTTGGCTTTACACTGCCCTGAACGGCGTTCGGTGCCCGCCGAACAGTATCAGGCACTTGGACAACGACCCGGCGATGGCACGGAAATTGCAACTCATGGCGTGAAAATAACGTGAAGTTACGGTCGCCATGGGGAACTGGTTTCAGCATACCCAGAATTCACGGATCGTCTGGGTGGTCGGCCTGATCGTGGGCGCAACTGCCGGCGGTGTTGTTGGCTGGTTGCTTGGCGGCTGAGGCACGTTCGGCCACCCGATCACCGCCAACCCCCAACTATCGCCAACCCAACGCCTCCACCATGATGTGGAAGATCAGATTCTGCTCCATCACGCCGCGCACCAGATCGGCACGCGGGCCCTCGCCAAACAGCGCCACATCCTCCCCGCCATGGCTTTCGCTGTCGGTGCCATAGGTCTTGATGGCCAGATAATTGGGATCATTGGGCGGCAGCATGCGTGACAGGCCACGGCTGAGGAACGGCCCGTTGGCATAGCTCAGGGTGGTCATCGGCTGGCCACGATCATCAAGGGCATAGCCTTCCTTGCTCAACGCCCCGTCGCTTTCACCGCCGGCCGCCGGCGGCTTGATATAGCCCAGGATGTCGTTGCCGCGCTGGGGATAGCCCGCGATGGTCAGCACATGGCTGTGGTCGGCCGTGACCAGCACCAGCGTTTCATCCAGGTTCACCGTCTTCAGCACCTCGGCCACGGTGGCGCTGAACATCTGAGCTTCCTTCATCGCGCGATAGGGATTGCTGGCGTGATGGGCATGATCGATGCGCCCGCCTTCGATCATCAGATAATAGCCCTTGCCGCCGCGCTGTTTGGCTCCGGCCTGCAGCTTGGCCAGGGCAAAGCGCGCCAATTCGGGCAGGCCAGGCTCGACCTCGTCCTTGCGGTCAGCTTCGAAGCTGATGTGATCGGCGTTGAACAGGCCCAGCACCGGCGCGACATCCGCCACCGCCAGCGCCCGCAGGCCCTTGGCATCAGCGACGAACCGGCCGCCGGGCCAGGCCTGCAGCCATTCATCGATCAGGTTGCGGCCATCGTCGCGGGTACCGCCCTTGCCAGCAGGCAGGAAGCGCGCGCCGCCGCCGCCCAGCGCCACATCGAACCCGCCCTTGAACCGCACAAGCTGGGTGGCAAGATCGGCGCAGCCCGACGCGCGATCGGCGGCGGGATAGGCCCGATCGGCTCCTTCCCAATTGCGGTTGGGCACATGGCCATACACGGCAGCCGGCGTGGCATGGGTGATCCGGGTGGTGGTGACGATGCCCAGCCCCATGCCCTGCGCCCGTGCCATTTCCGCCAGGGTGCGCGGCAGTTTCTCGGGCGTCTTGCAGGCTTCGGGGCCCTGATCGGCGCCGAAATTGATCACGCCAATGCGGGTTTTGACGCCGGTGTTGAAGGCGCTGGCCGTCCCGGCGCTGTCGGGCACCTGGGCGTTGCTGTTGTAGGTCTTGACCAGCGCCGTGTTAGTCATCCGGTCCCACGCTAGGCTGTTTTCCTCGCCGCTGGCAGGGGCCCGGCCATCGATCGGGCGCTGGCCATCAAAGATGCGGGCCGCCGTGATGGTGGCAATGCCCATGCCATCGCCCACCATCAGGATGACATTCTTTGCCCGCTTCGGCCGGTTGACGACCTTCAGCCGGGCCTCCAGCGCGGCGCGGCCATCGGCCCACCATTGATCCTTCACCGGCGTGTCGAGCGCCGGCGCGGCCACAACCGGGCCCGCCAGCACGGCGGCCAGCAGCAATGCACGCATCATCATGAAAAACCCCTGCCCCAAGGCTGTTACAGCAATTTGATGTCGCGCAGCCGTTCCATCAGATAATCATTGGCGGTGATCGCCAGTTCCTCCTGCGGTCCACCGGGCAGCGCCTCGATCAGATAATCCGGGCGGAAATGCAGGAAGAAGGGCGTTGAATAGCGCGGCACGCCCATGCGTTCCGGCGCCGGGTTGACGACACGATGGGTGGTCGACGGCAGCCGGTGCCCGGTCAGCCGCTGCAACATGTCGCCCACGTTGCACACCAGGCTGCCCGGCGGCGCATCGATGAAGCGCCATTGGCCATCCTTGCCCAGCAATTGCAGCCCGGCCTCCTCGGCGCCGAGCAACAGGGTGATGACATTGATATCCTCATGCGCGCCGGCCCGGATCGCCCCGGCTGTTTCCGGCGGCACCGGCGGATAATGCAGCAGGCGCAGGATCGAATTGCCGTCGCGCACCGGGTCCACGAAGAAATCCGGCGCCAGACCCAGGTGCACTGCAATGGCGCGCAGCATCTTGGCCCCGGCCTGATCCAGCGCATCGAACAGTGCCCACACGGAGGGGCGGAATTCCGGCACCTCGGCCGGCCACAGATTGGGCGGCATCACATCGGCGTAAGGGTGGCCGGCCGGCAGTTCGCGGCCGACATGCCAGAATTCCTTCAGATCGGCCTTCGCATGGCCCTTGGCCGCCTCGATCCCGAACGGGGTTAGGCCGCGCTGGCCGCCGCCGCCGGGCACGACATAGGCGCGCTTCACGTCTTCCGGCAGGGCAAAGAAGGCCTTGGTGGCGGCATTGGCGCGATCGATCAGGCCCTGATCGATGCCATGATCCGAAACCACGGCGAAACCGGTGCGGGCAAAGGCATCGCCAAAGCCGGCGGCCGCTGCGGCCAGATCAGTGTCAACCAGGGAAAGCGGGATCGGCTTGATATCGGCAGAAAGCGTCATGGCTCCCCTTTGCCCCGGAATTTGCCGGCGTGCCAGTCCCCAAGAATACGGATACAGGCTGTTGACCGCGCCGTGCCCGGCTGGCCAAAAGGCCATCATGCGCGCCCTTGTTCTTGCCCTGTCGCTGTTCGCCGCCCCGGCGCTGGCCGAACCCATCCCGCCGCCGGTGGCCGCGATGATCGATGCCGCCGCCGCCAATCCCGATCAATTGAATGTGGTGGCTGATATCGCCCGGAAAACCAACCCGGCCAGCATCGCCGAAATCGATGCCAAGGTCGCCGCCATCAACACCGCCGCCGCCCGTGCGCGGGAAGAGCGGCTGGCAGCTCAGGGCATTTTCCAGGGCTGGACCGGCAATGGCGAATTGGGCGGCTTCATCTCGAGCGGCAACACCGAAAACCGCGGACTGGCTGTCGGCATCAACCTCACCAAGGAAACCCGGCGCTGGAAGCACGGGCTGCGCGGCCAGGTGGATTATCAGGAGGATCAGGGCGTCACCTCGCGCGAACGCTATTTCGCCGGCTATGAAGGCAACTGGAAGTTCAGCCCGCGCGGCTTCGCCGTGCTCGCCCTGAGCTTCGAGCAGGACCGGTTCACCGGCTTTTCCAGCCGCTTCACGCAAGCCCTCGGCCTTGGTTACCGGCTGGTCGATGGCAAGCGGCTGACCATCGCGCTGGATGGCGGCCCGGCGTTGCGGCAAACGCTGTTCACCAACGGCATCAGCGAAAGCGTGCTGGCAGCGCGCGCCGCCGTGAACGGGAAATGGCTGATCACGCCCAACCTGTCAGTCACCGAAACCGCCACTTATTATGCCGACAATGTGAACAGCTCGCTTCTGTCCCTCACCCAGCTTTCGGCAAAGCTCAATGGCCGGCTTTCGGCGCGGCTCAGCCTGCAGATCAACAACGAAGGCAATCCGCCGCCGGGCCGTGAAAACACCGATACGGTCACCCGCGCCACGCTGGTCTACAACTTCTGAAACCCACCTGAAACCCGGTTGACCGGCACGGGAGCCGCCACTATAGCAGCGCCTCCCGCGACCGTGTGGCAGCGTAGCTCAGTTGGTGAGAGCGCCGGATTCATAACCCGGAGGTCGGCAGTTCAAGTCTGCCCGCTGCTACCACTCCCGCAATCGGACATTCCCATGAATCCACCCGTCTGGTCTCTGGTCATCCACGGCGGCTGCGGACAGTTGACGCCCGATACCCTGCCGGGGCCGGAGGCGGACTGTCGTGCCGGCCTCGCTGCGGCGCTTGCCGCTGGCAAGGCGGTGCTGGCGGCGGGCGGCACCGCCGTTGATGCCGTGGTCGCCGCGGTGAGCGCGCTGGAGGATCATCCGCTGTTCAACGCGGCACGCGGCGCGGTGTTCACCGCCGAGGGCCGCACCGAACTGGATGCGGCCGTGATGGACGGGGCGAGCCGCAAGGCCGGTGCCGTCGCCGGGGTGACGCGCACGAAGAACCCGGTGCAGTTGGCGCGCGCGGTGATGCAGAAATCCTCCCACGTGCTGCTGGCCCGCGATGGCGCCGATGTGTTTGCCCTGGAACAGGGGCTTGAGCAGGTGGAGCCCGGCTGGTTCCGGGTGGAAAGCCGCTGGCGGGCGCTGCAGGCCATGAAGGCGGCGGCAGCGCGGGGCGAGGATGTGTTCGATGCCGATCTGAAATATGGCACGGTCGGCGCGGTGGCGCGCGATGCCCATGGCCATCTGGCGGCGGCCACCTCCACCGGCGGCCTCACCGGCAAGCGCTGGGGCCGGATCGGCGACAGCCCATTGATCGGCGCCGGCACCATCGCCGATGATCGCAGCCTGGCTGCATCCTGCACCGGGTCGGGCGAAGCCTTCATCCGCGCCGGGGTGGGCCATGAAATGGGCGCGCTGGTGCGGCTGGCCGGGCTTTCGGCGGCAGAGGCCGCGGCGCGGGCGCTGGCCGATGTGCAGGCGCTGGGCGGCACCGGTGGCATCATCTACATCGGCACCGATGGCCGGCCGGGCTGGGCCTTTTCCACGCCCGGCATGTTCCGCGCCCGCGCCACAGCCTGCGACGAGGATGAGGTGGCAATCTGGGGCCACGACGGCTAAGCCTCTCTCCACACACTGGGGAGATTAGCCATGTCGATTCCTGCTGCCTGGGCCGGCCGCCTGTCCATTCCGGTCATCGGTTCGCCGCTGTTCATCATTTCGGTGCCGGAACTGGTGATTGCCCAGTGCAAGGCCGGCGTGATCGGCAGCTTCCCCAGCCTCAACGCCCGGCCCATTGAACAGTTCGAGGAATGGCTGCAGCGGCTGAACCGCGAGCTGGGGCCCAATGATGCGCCCTACGCCGTCAATCTCATCGTCCACCGCTCCAACGATCGGCTGATGGCCGATCTGGAACTCTGCGTGAAATACAAGGTGCCGATGATCATCACCTCGCTGGGCGCGCGCGAGGATGTGAACGAAGCGATCCACAGCTATGGCGGGATCGTGATGCACGACATCATCAACGACAAGTTTGCCCGCAAGGCGGTGGAAAAGGGCGCCGATGGCCTGATCGCCGTGGCGGCAGGCGCTGGCGGCCATGCCGGCACCACCAGCCCGTTCGCTCTGATCCAGGAAATCCGCGAATGGTTCGATGGCCCGCTGGCGCTGTCGGGCTCGATCGCCACCGGCGATGCCGTGCTGGCCGCCCAGGCGATGGGCGCCGATTTCGGCTATATCGGCAGCGCCTTCATCGCGACCGAAGAAGCCCGCGCCGCCGAAGGCTACAAGCAGATGATCACCGAAAGCGCCTCGTCGGACATCGTTTATTCCAACCTGTTCACCGGCGTGCACGGCAATTATCTGCGCCCGTCGATCGTCAAGGCCGGCATGGACCCTGACAATCTGCCGACCAGCGACCCGTCGGCGATGAACTTCGGCAGCGGCGGCAACACCGAAGCCAAGGCCTGGAAGGACATCTGGGGCTGCGGCCAGGGCATTGGCGCGGTGAAGCAGGTGGTGCCGGCGGCCGAGATGGTGGCCCGCCTGGTGCGCGAATACAACGCCGCCAAGGCCCGCATTACGGGTGCTGCGGCATGAACGTCGAACTCAACGCCCGCACCCGCCTGATCTGGCTGGCCGGCGCCATCGTCATGGGCCTGATGAGCCAGTGGTGCATGGCCTTCGGGCCCTGCGGCGCGCCGGTTTGACCTGAAATCCTCCCCCTCTGGGGGAGGTGCCCGCAGGGCGGAGGGGGCCGGCGAGGACAGGCCTTGCAGGCCCCCTCCGCCTCCCTGCGGTCGGCACCTCTCCCAAAGGGGGAGGACCATTTTGCGTACCGTCTGGTTGAGGTTCAGACCCTCACCCGATCCGTTCGGCCCCTGCCGCGCGCTTGTCCTCCACCGCCGCCGCCCGGGGCTTCACGCCCAGGCTGATCAGCAGCGAGGAGGAGACGAAGATCGACGAATAGGTGCCGACCACGATGCCGAGCACCATGGCAGCGGTGAAGCCGAAGATGACTTCCGGGCCAAGGATCAGCAGTGCCACCAGTGCGGCAAGCAGCGTGACCGAGGTCATCACCGTGCGCGGCAGGGTTTCGTTCACCGAAAGATCGATGATCTGCTTGATGTCCATCTGGCGATATTTGCGCAGATTTTCGCGCACCCGGTCATCGATCACCACCTTGTCGTTGAGGCTGTAGCCGATGATGGTCAGCACGGCAGCGACGATGTTGAGATCGAACTCCAGCTGGGTGAGGCTGAAGAAGCCCAGGGTCACCACCACGTCGTGCACCAGCGCCACCACGGTGGAGACACCGAAATACCATTCGAAGCGGAACCAGGTGAACAGCGCGACGAACAGCATGGACAGGCCAACGGCCCACAGACCATCCTTGATCAGTTCATCCGAAACCTTGCCCGACACGCTTTCGACGCGGGCGAACTTCACGCCCTGATAATCCTTCTCCAGCGCGGTGCGCACCTTGCCAACCACGCGCTGCACCGCGCTCTGGTCGCCTTCCGGCAACGGCAGGCGGATAAGGATGGTGCGATCATTGCCGAATTCCTGCAGGGCGCTGTCGCCCACGCCCACCCGGTCCACCCGCTCGCGCAGGGTGTCGATGGCCGGCGCCTGGGCAAATTCGACCTGCATGGTCAGGCCGCCGACGAAATCGACGCCCAGGTTGAGGCCGCGCACCGCCAGCAGGCCGGCGGCACCAATGGTGAGCAGCAGCGTCAGCGCAAAGGCGATGAAGCGGAGTTTGACAAACCCGATGTTGGTGTTGTCGGGAACAAGTTTCAAAGGCATGGCCGTTTCCTTTCCCGATCAGATGCTCAACGACTGCGGGCGCGATGATGCGACCCACCGCGACACCATCAGCCGCACCAGCGTCACCGCGGTGAACACCGATGTGGCAATCCCGATGGAGAGCACCACGGCAAAGCCCTTGATCGGGCCGGAGCCAAAGGCGAACATGATGATGGCAACGATGATGTTCAGGCTGTTCGCATCCCAGATGGTGCGGCTGGCTTCCTTGAAGCCGGTCTCGATGCTGGCCACCACGCCCCTGCCCTTGCGCTGCTCCTCGCGGATGCGCTCATTGATAAGCACGTTGGCGTCCACCGCGGCGCCGATGGTCAGCACCATGCCGGCAATGCCCGGCAGGGTGAGCGTGAAGCCCGCCGCCGACATGATGCCCAGGATCATGATCACGTTGAAGAACAGCGCCACCACGGCATAGACGCCGAAACGGCCATAGGTGACCACCATCAGCAGGGCGACCGCCAGCACCGCCACGATCGAGGCGATGGCGCCGGCCCGGATGGAATCCGCGCCGAGATCAGGGCCGACCGTGCGCTCTTCCACCACCTTCAGCTCCACCGGCAGCTTGCCCGACCGCAGCAGGATGGCCAGTTCATTGGCCGACTGCACGGTGTAATTGCCCATGATGATGCCGCTGCCGCCCAGGATCGGCTCGTTGATGTTCGGCGCCGAAATCACCACGCCATCAAGGATGATGGCAAAGGGCTTGCCGACATTTTCCGTGGTGGCCTGGGCAAAGCGCCGGCCACCCGTGCTGTCGAAGCGGAACGACACGGCGGGCGCGCCATTCTGATCGGTCGACACCTGCGCATCGACCAGCTGGTCACCCGAAATGATCGCACGGCGCTTCACCACCATGGTACCACCATCCTGCACGGGCAGGATCTGGCTGCCGGGCGGGGCGCGGCCCTGGCTCACCTCCACCTGGTCGGCGGTCACATCGGCCAGCTTGAATTCCAGCTTGGCGGTCTTGCCGAGCAGCGCCTTCAACGCTTCCGGATCCTGCAGGCCGGGCACCTGCACCACGATTCGGGTGGCACCCTGGCGCACGATGGTGGGTTCACGCGTGCCCAGCTCGTCGATGCGCTTGCGGATCACTTCCACCGCCTGCGCCATCGCGCTGTCCACCGCGGCGTTGATGCCGGCCTGGGTGGGCGTCAGGACGATCTGCCCCGGCACGCTGCCACGGGCAACCTCCACCTCGCGCGATGCGCCAAGGCCAAGCGGCGCCGTCACCTTGTTCAGGATCTGCACGGCCTGATCGGTGCGGGCCAGTTCGGTGACCGAAAAACTCAGGCGATTGCCCGCCAGCGACAGGTCGCTGATGCCGATGGCCCCGCCTTCGGCCGCGCGCAACTCGCCGCGCACGGTTTCTTCGAGGCTTTCCAGCTTGGCCTTTTCAACGTCGGTCGGCAGCGCCTCCAGCATCAGGTGCGAACCGCCGCGAAGATCAAGCCCCAGCGGCAGCTGGCTTTTCGGCAAGCCATCGGGGATGCTGGCCAGCATCGACGGCGGCAGCGCGTTGGGCAGCGCCAGCAGCGCGCACAGGCCGATCGTCAACCAGATCGACCAGATTTTCCACTTCGGAAAGTCGAGCACGGGCTTATTTCTCGTTCGCCGCCGCCGGCATTCCGCGCGGCTTCACATCGGCCAGGGTCGCCTTCAGCACGACAAAGCGCACGTTCGGCCCGGCTTCCACCTCAACCTCGTTGTCGGTCACGCGCAGCGCCTTGCCGATGATGCCGCCGCCGGTCACCACGTCATCGCCTTTCTTCACCGCATCCACCATGGCGCGATGCTGCTTCACGCGGTTCTGCTGCGGGCGGATGATCAGGAAATAGAAAATGGCGAAAATGGCCAGATAGGGCAGGAAGCCGATCAGAGCGGCCGTGCCGCCGGCCGCCGCCGCGCCGCCAGTTGCCTGGGCATAGGCCGGGCTTGCAAACATCGCTGTCTCGCTTTCAATAGGCTGGAAACCAAACTTGGCCACAGGCTCTAGCGGCTTGCACAGACACGTGCAACCGCGCCCGACCCGCGTGGCGACCCAGCCCATATCAGGTGCGCGATGACAATCGACAAGACCCACATGCTGCTCGAACGCATCGCCGCCGCGTTGGAACGGCGTTACCCGCCCGCACCCGCTGCCGCCAATCCGGCCCGTGGCCACTGGTTCGGCTGGTCCGGCAGCGGCCTCACCGCCCTGCCCCCGGCCCGCACCACGCCGCTGGCGCTGTATCAGGGGGTTGGCGCCCAGGCCGCAGCGCTACTGGAGAACAGCCACCGCCATGCGGCCGGCCTGCCCGCCCATGATGCGCTGTTGTGGGGCGCGCGCGGCATGGGCAAATCCAGCCTGGCGCGCAGCGTGGTCGCCGATCTGCTGGCCGGCGGGCACGACATCGCGCTGGTGCAGGTGATGCTGCCGGCGCTGGCCAGCCTGCCCGGCCTGTTTGCCGCGCTGGCCGATGTGCGGCGGCCGTTCCTGCTGTTCCTCGATGATGTCTCGCTCGGTGCCGATGCGGCCGAGGTGCACGCCCTGCGCTCCCTGCTGGATGGCGGGGTGCAGGCGCGGCCCGATCATGTCCGCCTGATCGTCACCAGCAATCGCCGCCAGCTTGTGCCGCGCAGCATGGCCGACAATGATGCCATCAACCCGCGCGACGCCGCCGATGATCATCTGGCGCTGGCCGATCGCTTTGGCCTGCGCCTGGGCTTCCACCCGTGTGATCAGGCCGATTATCTCGCCATGTGCGCCGCCTATGCAAAGGCCCATGGCCTTGCCTTCGATCCCGCCGCCGCGCTGGCCTGGGCCGTGGCGCGCGGTGCCCGCTCGGGCCGGGTGGCCTGGCAGTTCACCGTCGAACAGGCCGGCGCACAAGGCGTGCCGCTACGGCAATGAACCCCGTTCAGACTTGCGCAAGCCATGGCGGTGCACCTTTCGCGCATCAACAACCACCAAGGCCCGCCATGCGCCCCGCCGCCTGCCCCGCCCCCGGCGCGCGCCGCGTGCGGCTGGGCCGGGTGCTGGGCGGGGAGTGCATCGAAGGGCGCAGCTGGCGCTTTGAAGGCGGCGTGATCCGTGTGCGCGATGGCTGCCGCGCCCGGTTTGACCTGTATTGATCCAGTGCGACATTGCCGGGTGGTTGCCTTCGCCGGGCGCCACCCTATATTGCCATGCGATCACCCCTATCGAGGCGAAGTCCGTTGAAATTGCTTGGCACGCTGTGGCGCATTGTGGTCGGCATCAAGGATCTGCTGGTCCTGTTGTTGCTGGCGATCTTCTTCATCGCGCTGTCGGCGGCGCTGTCGTCGGGCAAGGTCGCGCGGGTGCCTGATGGCGGCGCCCTGGTGATCGCGCTCGATGGTGCCATTGTCGATCAGGCCAGCGAAACCACCCCGTTCAACGCCGCCAGCGGCAATGTGCCGGCCGAAGTGCAGACCCGCGATCTGGTGCGCGCCATCGATGCCGCCGCGGCCGACAAGCGCATCAAGGCGCTGGTGCTGGAACTGGATGGCTTCATGGGCGCCGGCCAGGCCAACATCGAAACCGTGGTCGCCGCGCTGGAACGCTTCCGCAAGACGGGCAAGCCGATCCACGCCTGGGCCACCGCCTATACCGATGACAGCTGGCTGCTCGCCGCGCCGGCCACGCGCATCTGGGCCAACTCGCTGGGCGGCGTGATCATCACCGGGCCGGGCGGCTCTAACCTCTATTTCGCCCGCGCGCTGGACAAGCTCAACATTGATGTGAACGTGTTCCGCGTCGGCACCTACAAGAGCTTTGTCGAGCCTTACACCCGCGCCAGCGCGTCGCCCGAAGCCAAGGCCGCCGATCAGGCCCTGGTGAACAGCCTGTGGCAAAGCTGGCTGGCCGAGGCCAGGCGCCTGCGGCCCAAGGCCGATATCCCGGCCTATATCGCCCAGCTGCCGCAGCGGCTGGGCCGCTTTGGCGGCGATGGCGCCCGCGCCGCGCAGGATGCCGGGCTGGTTGATCAACTGGGCAGCCGCGATGATTTCGATGCCGCCATGATCAAGCTGGTCGGCGAGGATGAGCTGGCCGACTGGGGCCATTTTGCGGGCGTCAGCCTTGACGATTATCTGAACGCCATCGGCGGCCAGGCCAAGAGCAAGGGCGATGCGGTCGGCGTTGTCTATGTCACCGGCAACATCGTTGATGGCGAGGCCCCGCGCGGCACCGCCGGCAGCGCCACCATCCGCGCCGCGTTGGAAGAAGCGCTGGAGAAGGAACCCGATATCAAGGCACTGGTCGTCCGGGTGGATTCGGGCGGCGGCTCCGTCACCGCATCCGAAGAAATCCGCGCCGCCCTGCTTGCCGCCAAGGCCGATGGCCTGCCGGTGGTGGCCAGCTTTGGCCCGGTGGCGGCCAGCGGCGGTTACTGGGTCGGCACGGCGGCGGACGAAATTTATGCCCAGCCCTCCACCATCACCGGCTCGATCGGGGTGTTTGCCATCCTGCCGAGCTTCCCGCGCGCCCTGAACGAGATCGGCATCAACGCCGATGGCGTGAAGACCACGCCCTACAGCGGCGAGCCTGATGTGGTCGCCGGCCTGTCGCCCGAGGTGCGCCAGGTGCTGCAAATGGGGGTGGAGGATATCTACCGCCGCTTCCTCGGCGTCGTCTCCACCGCCCGCAAACTGCCGGTGGCCGAGGTTGACCGCATCGCGCAGGGCCGCGTTTGGGCCGGCGCCGAAGCGCAGAAGCTGAAGCTCGTCGACAAGTTCGGCACGCTGGATGCCGCCGTGAAGGCCGCCGCTGCCAAGGCTGGTATCAAGGGCGAACCCCGGGTGATCGTTATCGAAAAGCCGGTGCCGGAATGGCAGAAGGCACTGGAAAGCTTTGGCAAGGCCGAGGCAGACGAACAGGCCCAGGCCCGTGACCCCTGGGCTCGGCTGATGCAAGCCTCCCGCCTGCGCATGGCGGCCGCAGTGGCCGATCTCGGCACCATGGCCAGCGGCCGCAGCGCCACCATGCAGGCCGCCTGCGTGGAATGCGCCGTCGCCGGCAGCCCCCGCCCTGCCGCGCAGGCCAAGGCCGAACACTGGCTGGCCCGCCTTATCGGCGCGCAACACTGACAACGTCCTCCCCAAACTCGTTTGGGGAGGTGGCGCCGCAGGCGACCGAGGGGCCACGCCGGCCGCACAACATCCTCCCCCTCTGGGGGAGGTGCCGACCAACGGGAGGCGGAGGGGGCGGCGCAGGACCGTCCTTGCCGCCTCCCCCTCAATCGTCCCGATACCCAGGCAGCTTCAATCCGGTGCGAATGGCCAGCGCCCTCAAGCCAAAACCCGCCGCCGCCCCGGCCAGCCCCGCCGGCCAAGCCGCCACGCCCAGCAACGTCAGCCCGACATACACGCCCGCCCCCAGCGCCGAGGCCGAAACATAAATCTCCTTCCGCAACAGGATCGACGGCTCGCCCGCCAGCAAATCGCGCACAATCCCGCCGAACGTGGCCGACAGCACGCCCATCACCACCGCCGGCAGCGGCGGCACGCCCAGGCTGAGGGACTTGGCCGCGCCCAGCACCGAATAGGCGCCCAGCCCGACCGCATCGAACCACAGCAGCGCGTTCAGCTGCCAGCGGTCCGCCCGCAGCATCCACACCGCCGCCGCCGCCACGAGGCACACACCAAGATAATCCGACCGGCCAACCCAGAACACCGGCGCACCGATCAGCAGATCGCGCAGCGTGCCGCCGCCAATGCCGGTGACGGCGGCGAAGAAGGCGAAGGTCACAATGGTCTGCTTGATCCGCGCGGCGGCGAGCGCGCCCGACACGGCAAACACCGCGACACCCGCCATGTCGAGCGCGGCCAGCACCGGTTCGATCGGCACGGGAAGCGCCAAGGGACTGATCGGTGTCGCCATCAGCGCCGCCAGAAATGCCGAACGGTGAGCAGCGCCCCGGTGAGGACGACGCCCAGCGACAGCAGCGTGGCGATGATGATCAGCGGGTGGTGGGTGTTCTCACGTTCGCTCCAGTCCATGATGTGCAGGCCCCAGAACAGATCATAGAAACGCCACCACGGCGTGCGGACGGCACCAATCTCGCCCTGGCTGTTGATATAGACGCGGGTGTCATCGTCAAATTCGACGCGGAAGCCCGTGGTCTCGCGCCAGTCGCTGGCCGGCTGTGCGGGCGTGACCGGCGTGACGACCGCCGGGCCAGTCATCATCGTCCCCGCCCGCGCCACCGCTTCGGCCTCGCGCGCCGTGATGGCAATGGGCTGGCCGGTCGCGGCATCGATCAGGCGCTTGCCCTGCCCGTCGGTCAGCTTCCACACCGGCCGGCCGAGCAGCTGGCCCAGCTCCAGCTTTTCAACCCCCGCCAGCGCCGGCAGCCGCGCCGGCATCGCCAGCGAGGTGGGAGCAGTCTTGCGCAGATCGGTGCCGCGCACCGTGTCCATCGGCCGGGCCACCATCACCAGCCCCGATGCCACCCAAAGGATGATCTGGATGCCCACAATCACCCCACCCCAAAGGTGGAGCCAACGGACAGTGCGGGTGGCGCGCGGCGAAAGCATGGCGCCGGTGTAGCCGGGTGAGCGCCGGCCGTCACCCCTGCCCCCTGCTGACCTGCCGCAACGCCACACCACCCGTCGCCCCGGGCATGATCCGGGGCTTGGCTTTCCTTCCTAGACCCGGTCGCGTCCCGGCAGGTGGTGTAGGTTATGAGGGTAGCG
>NZ_NOXT01000096.1 GCF_002251755.1 Sandarakinorhabdus cyanobacteriorum | reverse complement strand
TCAGGCCGCTATTGGCGAGGGGTTTTTGGAGGTGCCCAGCTCTTTGGCCGCTATGGCGGTTTGGATGGGATCGATATTCTCTCGGAGAACCGCGTAGAGGTCCATCTTGCCTTTACAGTTCCAGACGTGGGAACAGCGCTTCACATCAATACCAAGGCGCCGATGAGCGCCGAATTTCTATCGGCACTGCGCCACCTGCAATCGTTGCTGCGGAACGCCACGTAGCCGGACCTGTCTCCAAAAGAGCCCGATGGAAAACAAGCGGGTGCAGGGGCCTCGCCCCTGCCCGCCGGAGGCACTTCTGCCTACTTCGCTTTCGCTTCTTCTTCCCGTTCCCGGTGGAAGATGTGGGTGGCCATCATCGCGCCCATCAGGGGGGCGATCAGGTTCAGAAAGGGCAGCGCGAACAGGCCGGCGGTGAGGAAGCCGATGCCCCAGCTGTCCCACTTGTGCTGGCCGGGCCAGGCGCGCGATTCGCCCAGGGCCACGTGGCGGGCGGCGACGGCTTCGAGATATTCGCGGCCCAGGGCCCAGCCGTTGGCGATGATGAACAGGATCAGCGGCCCGATGCCGGTGAACAGCAGCACGAGATAGGCGGGCAGCAGCAGGGCGTTGATGAGGGCGACGCGGATGGCAGCGCGGCCGCCCATGGCCATTTCGACGCCAAAGCCGAGCGCGTGGCCCCTGGCGGCGGGGTAGTAGCGTTGTTCGACGGCGACGATGATTTCATCCTGCCACATGGCCATGACGGCGGTGGCGATGCTGGTGAAGCCGAGCCAGGTGAGCAGCATGGAGAGGAGGACGGCGGCGGCATCCCCGGCCCCGGCGGCCCAGAAATCCTTGAGCCAGGCCGGCCAGCCGGTGGTTTCGATATGGCCGATGCCGGTGAACACGGCCCAGGCGAGGAGGGCGAACAGCAGCAGCGTGACCAGCAGCGCGCGCAGCAGCACCCGGCGGATGGGGGCATCCCACAATTGCGCGAAGGCGAGGATGAAGGCGGCGGCCATGGCGCATGTGGTAAGGGGTGGGCAGGCGCGGGGCAAGGCGCTATGGGCCAAGCCGACAGCTTCAGGAGCCTGCATGACCGCCAACCGCCGTTTCGACATATTGGCCATGGGCAATGCCATTGTGGACGTGATCAGCAGCGAGCAGCCGGAATTCCTCTCCAGCCGCGGTATCAAGCATGGTTCGACGCGCCTGATCGCGGCGGACGAGGCGGAGGCGCTTTATGCCGCCATGGGGCCGGGGCGCGAGATCAGTGGCGGTTCGGCGGCCAATTCGGTGGTGGGGGCCCGCATGCTGGGCGCGCGTACCGGCTTTGTGGGCCGGGTGGCGGCCGACCAGCTGGGCCAGGTGTTCACCCATGATATCCGCGCCGCCGGCGTGCATTTCGCCACCCCGCCGGCGACGACTGGCAATCCCACCGGCCGCTGCCTGATCGTGGTGACGCCGGATGGCGAGCGCACGATGAACACCTATCTTGGCGCCTGCCAGGAGCTGGACGCGGCCGATCTGGATGCCGAATTGGTGGCGGCGTCGGGCATTCTCTATCTCGAAGGCTATCTGTGGGATCCGGCCGCCCCGCGCGCCGCGATGCAGGCGGCGATCAAGGTGGCGCGCGAGGCCGGCAACAAGGTCGCCTTCACCCTTTCGGACGTGTTCTGCGTGGAGGGGCATCGCGGCGATTTCCGCGATCTGCTCAGCAGCCATGTCGATCTGGCCTTTGGCAACGAGAATGAGGTGAAGGCGCTGTATCAGACCGACGACATCGATGCCGCCATGGCCGAGCTGGCCAAACATGCATGCATCACGGTGGTGACGCGCAGCGAAAAGGGCGCGGTGGTGATCGGCGGCGGCCAGCATTGGGAAGTGCCGGGCGAGCATGTGGCAAAGGTGGTGGACACCACCGGGGCGGGCGACCTGTTTGCCGGCGGCTTCATGGCCGGGCTGGTGCAGGGCCGGCCGCTGCCCGACTGCGCCCGCATCGGCTGCATCGCGGCGGCGGAGGTGATCAGCCACTTCGGCGCGCGGCCGGAGGCGGACCTGCAGGCGCTGGTGGCGAGCAAGTTGGGCTGAGGGTCATCCAGCCAGTCTCACGCCGCTCATGCCGGGCTTGTCGAGGCATAGACCGGAGACTTGTGGCGCGTGCCTCGACGAGCTCGGCAGGAGCGGGTTTGGGGCTTTCGGCACAAAGAAAAAGGGCGGTCCGCCGGGGGCCGCCCTTTTCGTTTGCGCGGGTCAGGACGCGTTACGCATCCTTGCCGCCTGGCGTGTGGATGCCCGGCAGCGGCGGCACGCCCTGGGGCGGTACGTCGGCGCTCAGTTCGCCCACTTCGGTCACGCCGCGCGCCACGTTCGAGCGGCTGCGGCCATAGACGAAGTAGAAGACGAGGCCGATGGCGGCCCAGCCGAAGAACACCATCTGCGCCTCGATGGACAGGAAGGCGAACAGCAGCAGGCAGCCCAGCGCGGCGAGCGGGGCGACCAGCCACACGGCCGGCGTGCGGAACACGCGGCGGCGCGACGGATCGGTGCGGCGCAGGGTCATGATGGCGAGGGACACGAAGAAGAAGGCGCACAACGTGCCGCCGTTCGACACCGAGGCGAGCTGGCCAACCGGGAAGAAGGCCGCCGAAACCGCCACGCCCAGGCCGGTGATGATCGTCACCACGTGCGGGGTCTTGTATTTCGGGTGCACCTTCGACAGGGCGGCCGGCAGCAGGCCATCGCGGCTCATCACGAAGAACACGCGGGTTTGCGCGAACATCATCATGAGGACGACGGACGGCAGCGCGAAGCCGGCGGCGAGGCCAAGCACGTTGCCGATGCCGGGGTGGCCGATCATGCGCAGCACATGGGCCAGGGCTTCCTTGGAGCAGACCACCGGCAGCGTGGCTTCGGCGTAGCTCTTGCACTGTTCGGCCAGTTCCAGGCTTCCGGGGGCGAGGGCTTCGCCGGCCGGGCCGAACACCGGCTGGGCGCCATAGGCGCCAATGACGCCGGCACCCACCAGCATGTAGAAGATGGTGCAGATGACAAGGGAGCCAACCAGGCCGATCGGGATGTTCTTCTGCGGATCCTTGGTTTCTTCGGCGGCGGTGGACACCGCGTCAAAGCCGACGAAGGCGAAGAAGATGATCGAGGCTGCCGAAATGGCGCCGGTGACGCCCAACGGCATGAACGGCACGAACTTGTCGGCCTGGGCGGCCGGCACGGCCAGCGCCACGAAGGCCGCCAGTGCCGCAACCTTCACCGCCACCAGCACGGCGTTGACGGTGGCGCTTTCCTTGGTGCCCAACACCAGCAGCCAGGTGACGGCGAGCGCGATCACAACGGCGGGCAGGTTGATCAGGCCGCCGGCATAGGGCCCGTTGACCAGCTCCACCGGCAAGGTGATGCCGGCGAAATTCTGGATGACGCCCACCATGTAGCCGGACCAGCCGACTGCCACGGCGGAGGCCGCGACGGCATATTCCAGCACCAGCGCCCAGCCGACGATCCAGGCCAGGATCTCGCCAAAGGTGGCATAGCTGTAGGTGTAGGCACTGCCCGACACCGGCACCATGGCGGCCAGTTCGGCGTAGCAGAGCGCCGCCAGGCCGCAGACAAGGGCCGAGAGCACAAAGCTGATCAGCATGCCGGGGCCGGCCAGCTGCGCGGCTTCGGCGGTGAGCACGAAGATGCCGGTGCCGATGATGCCGCCGATGCCCAGCATGGTCAGCTGGAAGGCGCCCAACGAGCGGGCCAGCGATTTTTTCTCAGCGGTCGCCAGAATCGAGTCCAGCGACTTGACGCGCCATTTGTTCAAATGAAGTCCCCTTGGGTACGGTCTTGTTGCGTCCAGTCTTGCATCAGCGGCCGCCAAAGATGTCCCCTCCATGGGGCCGCCACGGTCATGTCACCGTCATGGCCGCTTTCCTTCGCCGTGGTCAAGGTGCCTTTCTGCCCCCCTCACCCGGCTGGCGGTTAAATTTGTGATTTGGATCACAAAAACAACTGGCCGTGCAACATCGCACAGGCTATCCTGCGGCGATGCACAGCCTGTCGCCTGCCGAATCCGCTGCCCTGGCCCGTCTTGATGGCCAGCGCGGCGCGCTGCTGGCGGAAATCGAGGGGTGGGCGGCGATCAACAGCGGCAGCCGCAATCTGGCCGGGCTGGCGCGCATGGCCGATGTGCTGGCCACGGCCTTTGCCCCGCTGGGCGGCAGCGTGGCGCGGGTGCCGGCGGCGCCGGCCAGCCAGATGGGCCATGATGGCCGTGAGGCGCCGCTGGCCCATGGCGACAATCTGCACATCATCAAGCGGCCGGAGGCGCCGATCCGGGTGTTGCTGACCGGGCATATGGACACGGTGTTCGCGGCCGATCATCCGTTCCAGGCCTGCCGCTGGCTGGATGCCGATAAGCTGAACGGCCCCGGCGTTGCCGACATGAAGGGCGGCATCGCGGTGATGAAGGCAGCGCTGGCCTGCCTGGAGGCCAGCCCCTTTGCCGAGGCGATCGGCTGGGAAGTGGTGCTGAACAGCGATGAGGAGGTGTCCTCCCCCGGCTCGGCGCCGCTGCTCGATGCCGCCGCCCGCCGCTGTCACCTGGGGCTGACGTTCGAGCCGGCGCTGCCCGATGGCACGCTGGCCGGCGGGCGCGCCGGTTCGGGGAATTTCTCCGCCGCCGTCCATGGCCGCGCTGCCCATGCCGGGCGCAATCCGCGCGATGGCCGCAATGCGCTGCTGGCCGCTGCCGATCTGGCGCTGCGGCTGGCAGAGCTGGCCGGGGATGATCTGTCGGTCAATCCGGCAAAGATCGATGGCGGCGGGCCCAACAACATCGTGCCCGACCTGGCGGTGCTGCGCTGGAACATGCGGCCGCGCAACGCGATGGCGCAGGCGCGCGCCGAAGCCGGCATCAATGCCGCCGTGGCCGCCGTGGCCACCGCGCACGATGTGCATATCCATGTCCATGGCCGCTTTGCCCGCCCGCCCAAGCCGATGGACGCGCACCAGCAGCGGCTGTTTGATCTGGTGCAGGGCTGCGGCGCGGCGCTGGGCCTCGCCATCAGCTGGCGCGACACGGGCGGCGTGTGTGATGGCAACAATATCGCTGCCACCGGCCTCAGCGTGGTCGACACACTGGGCCCGCGCGGCGGCGCCATCCACTCAGCCGACGAATTTCTCTGCGCCGATTCGCTGGAGGAGCGCGCCAAACTCGCCGCGCTGGTGCTGATGCGCGTGGCCCAACATGGATGGGTGCGATGAGCGTTTCCGAAGATCTGTGGCGGGTGCGCGCTGCCCGCGCCGATGATCTGCCCGCCATCCTGGCGCTGGCCCGGTTGACCGGCGGCGGCTTCACCAATCTGCCGCCCGACGAAGCCGCGCTGGGCCGGCGGCTCGACTGGTCGCTGGCAAGTTTCGGCCGGGATCAGGACGTGCCCCACAACGAACTGTATCTGCTGGTGCTGGAACAGGTGGCCACCGGCCGCATCGCCGGCACCGCGATGCTGTTCAGCCGGGTGGGCAGCGAATGGCCGTTCTACAGCTACAAGATTGGTACGCTGAAACAGACCAGCCGCGAGCTGGGGCGGAATTTTTCCATCCAGTTCCTGTCCTTGACCAGCGATTATGACGGTGCGTCGGAAGTGGGCGGGCTGTTCCTGCATCCCGATTGCCGCAGCGGCGGCCTGGGCCGGTTGCTGGCGCGGGCGCGTTATCTGTTCATCGCCCGGCACCGCGCCCGTTTTGGCCGGCGAATGATCGCCGAGCTGCGCGGCGTGATGGACGAGGCCGGCAATTCGCCCTTCTGGGATGCGCTGGGCCGGCAATTCTTTGGGCTGAGCTTTCCGGAGGCCGACGAGTTCAACGCCGTCAACGGCAACCAGTTCATCGCCGATCTGATGCCCAAGCACCCGATCTACACCGCGCTGCTGCCCGAGGCGGCGCGCGCCGCCATCGGCCAGCCGCATGTGAAGGGCCGCGCCGCGCTGGCCATGCTGGAGGCCGAAGGCTTTCGTTTCGACAATTATGTGGACATTTTCGATGGCGGCCCAACGGTTTGCGCCGACATTGATGCCCTGAAGGGCGTGCGCGAGGCGCAGGAGACGGTGCTGACTGGCCTGGCCGACAGCGCCGGCGAGGATGCCGCCCCCCGGCTGATCGCCAGCGGCCAGCTGGCCGAATTCCAGGCCTTTGTGGCGCCGCTGAACCTAGAAGGCGACCGGCTGCCCGCCAGCATCGCCGCACCGCTGGGCCTTTCGGTTGGCACGAGGATCACCCATGCCCCCTGTTGAGCTGATTTCGACCAATCCCTGCACCGGCGAAGTGATCTGGCGCGGGCCGGTCGGCGGTGTGGCAGAGGCCGTTGCACGGGCCCGGGCAGCAGCGCCGGGCTGGGCGGCGACGCCGCTGGCGGACCGCATCGCCATCTGCCGCGCCTTCAAGGCGGCGGTAGAAACGGTGGCCGAGGAGTTTGCGCGCCTGATTGCCGAAGAAACCGGCAAGCCCGTGTGGGAAACCCGCACCGAGGTGGCCAGCGTGGCGGCCAAGGTGGAGATTTCGATCGCAGCCCAGGCGGAGCGGGCCGGCGAGAAGGCCGGGGAGGCCGGCGGCGTCAAGCAGATGCTGCGCCACAAGCCACACGGGGTGCTGGCGGTGCTGGGGCCCTATAATTTCCCGGCGCATCTGCCAAATGGCCATATCGTGCCGGCGCTGCTGGCCGGGAATGTCATAGTGTTCAAGCCATCGGAGCAGACGCCGGCGGTGGGGGATTTCATGGCCCGGCTGTGGGCGCAGGCTGGGCTGCCGGCAGGCGTGCTGAATGTCGTGCATGGTGGCGGCGATGTCGGTCGTGATCTGGCCGCGGCGGATGTTGATGGCCTGTTGTTCACCGGCTCGGCGCATGTTGGCGCCGCGCTGGCCCGCCAGTTTGCCGACACGCCGCACCGCATCCTGGCGCTGGAAATGGGCGGCAACAATCCGCTGGTGGCGTGGGATTTGGGGGGGGACGTGGCCGACATCGACGCGGCGGCGGCCACTGTGGTGCAATCGGCCTATCTGTCGGCCGGGCAGCGCTGCACCAATGCGCGGCGGCTGATCCTGAGGGCTGGCGATGACCGGCTGGTGGAAGCGGTGCTGGCGCTGGCCGACCGTCTGATCGTCGGCGGCCCGTTCGATGATCCGCAGCCCTTCATGGGCCCGGTGATTTCCAATGCCGCGGCCGACGGGCTGGAGCGTGGCTGGGCGCAACTGCAGGCCGCCGGCGGCCGGGTGCTGCGCCCGCTGGTGCGGGCCCGGCCTGACCGGCCGTTCCTGTCGCCGGCGGTGATCGATATGACAGGCTGCGCAGCCAGCGATGACGAGCTGTTTGGACCGGTGCTGCAGATCATCCGGGTGGCCGATTGGGATGCGGCGATCGCGGCCGCCAATGCCACGCGCTTTGGCCTCGCTGCCGGGCTGATCGGCGGCGACCAGGCGCTGTTTGACCGCTTCTGGGCGCACAGCCGCGCCGGCATCGTCAACTGGAACCGACCGACCAACGGTGCGTCGTCGGCGGCGCCGTTCGGCGGCATCGGCGCCAGCGGCAACCACCGGCCCTCGGCCTATTATGCCGCCGATTATTGCGCCTTTCCGGTGGCAACGCTCGCCACCGACACGCTGGCCGCCAGCATCACGACGGGGCTGCGCCCATGATCCGCGAAATCAACTTCGATGGCCTCATTGGGCCGAGCCACAATTATGCCGCGCTGTCGCTGGGCAATCTCGCCAGCGCCAGGCATGGCGGGGCCACCAGCCGCCCGCGTGCGGCGGCCCTGCAGGGCATCGCCAAGATGCGCTTTGTCATGGGGCTCGGGCTGACCCAGGGCTTTCTGTTGCCGCTGGACCGGCCCAATGTCGGCTTTCTGCGCCAGATGGGCTTTGCTGGCAGCGACGAACAGGTGATTGCCCGCGCCGCCGCCGAGGATCCGCGCCTGTTCGCCACCGCGGCTTCGGCCAGCAGCATGTGGACGGCCAATGCCGCCACCGTGTCGCCGGCGCCCGACACGGCGGATGGCCGCTGCCACATCAGCGCCGCCAACCTGTCGCGCATGGCCCACCGCAGCATCGAGCATCCCGAAACCCACGCGCAATTGGCCATTGCCTTTGCCGATCCGGCCTTCGCCGTGCATGCCGCCCTGCCGGCGGCCTTTGGCGATGAAGGCGCCGCCAATTTCATGCGCCTGTGTGCGGCCCATGACGCGCCCGGCCTCGAAATCTTTGTCTATGGTGAGGAAGGCGGCCGCTTCCCCGCCCGCCAGAACCGCCGCGCCTCCGAAGCCATCGCCCGCCGCCACGGCGTTTCAAACGCCCTGTTCGTGGCGCAAAGCCAGACCGCCATCGATGCCGGCGCCTTCCACAATGATGTGGTCGCCGTCGCCAACGGCAACGTGCTGTTCGCCCACGAACAGGCCTTTGCCGATGCCGCCGCGCTGAAGGCCGATCTGGCGCGGCTGATGCCCGAGGCCCTCTATGTCGAGGTGCCGGCCAGCGCCGTGAGTCTGGAGGATGCCATCCGCTCCTATCTGTTCAACAGCCAGTTGCTCACCCTGCCCGATGGCAGCATGGCGCTGGTGCTGCCGAAGGAGGCGGAGGAGACCGTGTCGGTAAAGGCCTGGCTCGACACGCTGGTCGCCGGGAACGGCCCCATCAGGGCGGCGCATTTCGTTGATGTGCGCGAATCGATGCAGAATGGCGGCGGACCGGCCTGCTTGCGCCTGCGCGTGGTGGCCGATCCGGCGCGGGTCGATGCGCGCTTCCTGCTGGATGACGCGAAGGCGGACCGGTTGGAGCGGCTGGTGGAGCGCTGGTGGCCGGAGGCGATTGGCCCGGGGGACATGACCAACCCCGATCTGTGGCGGGATGTGAAGGCGGCGCGGGCGGCGTTGCTGGCGGAGGTGGGGCTGAGCCTCTGAGGGGGCAGCCCCCTCCGCCTCGCTGCGCTCGGCACCTCCCCCAGAGGGGGAGGATGACGCCGGTCCTCCCCCTCTGGGGGAGATGGCGCCGAAGGCGACGGAGGGGGCGGCGCTCGTCGTTACCGGAACGGCGGCTCGTCAAAGGCGCGCAGCTTGCGGCTGTGCAGCGCCGGGCCCTCATCGCGCAGGATCATCATCGCCTCGATGCCGACCTGCAGATGCTCCGAAATCGCGCCTTCGTAAAAACGGTTGGCCTGGCCGGGCAGCTTGATCTCGCCGTGCAGCGGCTTGTCCGACACGCACAGGAAAGTGCCATAGGGCACGCGGAAGCGATAACCCTGGGCGGCGATGGTGGCCGATTCCATGTCGATGGCGACCGCGCGGCTCTGGTTGAAGCGCAGGGATGACTGGGAATAGCGCAGTTCCCAGTTGCGATCGTCCGTCGTCACCACCGTGCCGGTGCGCAGCCGCGGCTTCAGCGCGTCGCCGGTCATGCCGGTCACCTTCTCGGTCGCCAGCTGCAGCGCCTTCTGCACTTCCGACAGCGCCGGGATCGGGATTTCCGCCGGCAGCACATCATCCAGCACATGATCATCGCGCAAATAGGCGTGGGCCAGCACATAATCGCCAATGGCCTGGCTGGGGCGCAGGCCACCGCAATGGCCGATCATCAGCCAGGCTTCCGGGCGCAGCACGGCGAGGTGATCACAGATGGTCTTGGCGTTGGCCGGGCCCACGCCGATGTTGACCAGCGTGATGCCGGTGCGGTTTGGCCCGATCAGGTGCCAGGCCGGCATCTGGTTCTTGCGCCAGGCAAAATCGCCGGCGGCCTGTTCGGCGTCGGGATTTTCGGCGGTGATGTCGAGCCCGCCGGGGCAGGCCAGCCGGTCATAACCATGCCCCAGCTGCCGGCAGGCCCAGCGCACGAATTCATCGACATAGCGGTGATAGTTGGTGAGCAGGATATAATGCTGGAAATCCTCCGGCGCGGTGCCGGTGTAATGCTTCAGCCGGGCCAGCGAAAAATCGGTGCGCGGGCCATCGAACAGCGCCAGCGGCCGCGCCTCCACCCTTGTTTCGTCCCACAGGCCGTCCACCAGCTCGTCGCCGATCTGCTGCAGTTCGGTCGTCGGGAAATAGCGCGCCAGCTCGGCCGCCGCCACACCGTCCAGCTTCAGATCGGCCGCGCCGTCGAGCACATAGGGGTAGGGAATTTCCACCTCTGACCGGCCAACGCTGACGATCACGTCATAATCGGCCATCAGCAGGCCCAGCTGCTCCTCCAGATAGGCGCGGAACATCGCCGGGCGGGTGATGGTGGTGGCATAGCTGCCGGGGCGGTTCAGCCGGGCAAAGGCGCGGATCGGCCGCAGCGCCCGGCGCTCACCGGAAAATTCCAGCCTGAGTTCGGGGTAGGCCCAGTCGCCGCGAACACGCTGGCTGCCATCAGGCGCGATACCGTTGTCGATATAGTCCTTGAGGGCGGCGCGCAGCGCGGCGATGGACTGGCTGTGAATGTCGATCAGCTGATCGACGATGGTCGATGGTGCAAGATTCATCTTGAGCCTGTTGCACGATTTGCACGCCGCTTTCCAGCCCCCTATGACAGCGCCATGAGCCAGTTTGACCTGACCGACGACCAGAAAGCCATCCAGGAGGTGGCGCGGCGCTTCACGGCCGAAGCCATCACCCCCCACGCCGCGCGCTGGGATGAGGAGCATCATTATCCGAAAGACGTGGTGCAGGCCGCCGCCGCGCTGGGCTTTGGCGCCATCTATGTCAGCGAGGCTTCGGGCGGCATCGGGCTGGGCCGGCTGGAAGCGGCGCTGATCATGGAGGCGATGGCGCACGGCTGCCCCTCCACATCGGCCTTCATCTCCATCCACAACATGGCGGCCTGGATGATCGACTGTTTCGGCAGCGATGCGGTCAAGTCACGCTATCTGCCCGGCCTGGTCAGCATGGACCAGATCGCCAGTTACTGCCTGACCGAGCCCGGTTCGGGATCGGACGCCGCCGCGCTGAAGACCCGCGCCGTCCGCGATGGCGATCATTATGTGGTGACGGGTTCCAAGGCGTTCATTTCCGGCGGCGGCGTGAATGATGTCTATGTCACCATGGTGCGCACCGGCGGCGATGGGCCCAAGGGCATTTCCTGCCTGGTGATCGAAAAGGACATGCCGGGCGTGTCGTTCGGTGCGCAGGAGCGCAAGATGGGCTGGCGCTCCCAGCCCACCGCGCAGGTGAATTTCGATGGCGTGCGGGTGCCGGTGGACAATCTGGTTGGCGCCGAAGGCCAGGGCTTTGCCATTGCCATGTCGGGGCTGGACGGCGGCCGGCTCAACATTGGCGCCTGCTCGCTGGGCGGGGCGCAACGCGCGCTGGATGAGGCCATTGCCTACACCCGCCAGCGCCAGCAGTTCGGCAAGGCGATTGCCGATTTCCAGGCCACCCAGTTCAAGCTGGCCGACATGGCGACCGAACTCGCCGCGGCGCGCGTGCTGCTCTATCAGGCCGCCGCCAAGGTGACGGCGGGCAGCCCGGACAAGACGATGTTCGCCGCCATGGCCAAGCGCTTTGCCACCGATGCCGGCATGGCCATCGTCGATCGCGGGCTGCAGCTGTTTGGCGGCTATGGCTATCTGCAGGATTTCCCGATGGAGAAATTGTTCCGCGATCTGCGCGTGCACCAGATATTGGAAGGCACCAACGAAATCATGCGGGTGATCACGGCGCGGGAACTGATGCGGTTTTACAATTGATATTCGCAGTTAACCAAAACCTGGTTGCGCCGTCAGCAAATTCCTGACTGTCTGGCCCCCTCGTCGGTGTTTGGGGGTGCGTATGAAGTCGATTCTGCCGGTCGCCATAATTGTTAATATTTTTGCCGCTTCGCCGGCATTGGCTGCCTTCTCGCTGGCCAATGACAATGGTGGAGACGGCTCGGTTGTCGTCGATCCGTTCGATGACCGCTATTTCGTCATTCTCGGTGCCGACAACGCGCCCGACATCAACAGCGGCTTCACCAACGTGACGACCTATGGCACCCAGGCCACGACGGCGCGCGTGATCAACGTGCGCTGGAGCCATATCACCAGCGACGTCACCGCCAACTGGGATCCGGGCGGCTGGTTTCTCAACGGCAATTCCTTTCAGCTGACCGACGACAATATCCCCGGCAATGTCCTGCAGGGTGGCGCCTTCCAGATCGCGGTGAACCCCGGCGACCGGTGGGGCTTTTATGTCAGCTCCTCCGACAGTTTTGGCGGCCGTGGCATCCTGACCATCGCCACCGTGCCCGAGCCGGCAAGCTGGGCCATGCTGATTGCCGGCTTTGGCCTGACCGGGGCGACACTGCGCCGGCGGCGGGCGGTGGCGGCCTGACAGGCTGGGGGGCTTTTCAAGCGCGGCGCAAGGCGGCACTCTGCCGATCATGTCTGCCAAACCCGCCCCCCGTGCCCTGCCGGCCTTTGCCTGCCTGAATGCCGTCATCGCGCTGGCGTTCGGCACCTTTGCCGCCCATGGCATCAAGGATCCGCAGGCGCGCGACTGGATCATGACCGGCGTCATGTTCCAGTTGCCGCATGTGGCGGCCGTGTTCGGCCTGCTGGCCTGGCGGCGCTCCACCCTCGTCTACAGCGGTGCCTGGGCCGTGAGCGTTGGCAGCTTCATCTTTGCCATGGATCTCAATCTGCTGGCACTGGGCGCCCCGCGCTGGGTGGCGGCGCTGGCCCCGGCCGGCGGCACCGCGATGATGTTCGGCTGGCTGTGGCTGGCGGTGATCGCCTATGCCGGCGATGCGCTGCAGCGGTTCGAGGATTGACGGTCAGCCATGTTCCCAGCCCAGCCGGTCAGGCAGGGCCAGGGGTTTGCCATCGTGGTTGAGCGATAGGCCGGCGCCGGCCACCACAGCGCCGATGCGCGTCACTGGCGTGCGGCCGGCCAGTGCCGCAACATCCACGCCGGCCGGCGCGGTGAACAGCAGCTCATAATCATCACCGGCCGTCACCCGCGCCAGCCGATCCTCAAGACCGGTCGCCGCCACGCCCAGCGGCACGGCATCAAGATTAATGGCCAGCCCAACGCCGCTGGCCGCTGCCAGCCGCTGCGCATCGATCAACAGCCCGTCTGAAACATCCATCCCGGCGGTGGCGATGCCCCCCAGCGCCTGGCCCAGCGCCAGGCGCGGCATCGGCCGGCGGAAGCGGTTCAGCAGCTGCTTGTCAAACGGCGCCCGCCCCTGTGCCACCGCCAGCCCCAGCCCGGCATCGCCGATCGTGCCCGAAACCCACAGGCCATCGCCCGGCTGCGCCCCGGCCCGGCCCAGCGCCTTGCCCGGTTCCACCCAGCCGATCGCCGTCAGGCCCAGCACATGGCCGGCCAGCCCGCCCACTGTGTCCCCACCCCACAGCGCCACGCCGAAATGATCGAGCGCGCGCGCCAGCCCGGCCGTGAAGGCATCGCGCCAGGCGGCATCATCGGGCCCGGCCAGGCCCAGCAGCACCCCGGCCGGGGTGGCGGCCATGGCGGCGAGGTCCGACAGGTTCACTGCCAGCAGCTTCCACGCCACATCGCCGGGCGGATCATCGGGCAGATAATGCACGCCGGCGGCCAGCACATCGTGGGTGAACACCAGGTCGCGGCCCAGCGGCGGCGTCCACACTGCGGCATCATCGGCCAAGCCGCGCGCGGCCAAGCTGGTGGCGATGGGCGCCAGGCGGCGGGCGATGAACTCCCGCTCCGCCAAGAGGTCAGCCGCGCACGCGGCGGGCCAGCGTGTCGAGCAGGCCGTTGACGAAGCGCGCTTCCTTTTCCGGGTGGAAGGCATGCGCGACATCGACATATTCGTTGATCACACTGGCGGCCGGCACATCGGCGCGGGCAACCAGTTCATAGGCCGCGGCGCGCAGCAGGGCGCGCATCGGCCGGTCGAGCCGGTTCAGCGTCCAGCCTTCGGCCAGCGCCGCACCGATCAATTCATCCAGCTCGGCCTGGCGCCGGGCCACGCCCGAGACGACATCGTCAAAGAACGGCTCATCGGCGGCGAGATATTCGGCGCCCTCGATTTCCTGGCCCAGCCGGTGCTGGTGGAATTCGGTCAACAGGCGCGGCACCGTCTCCCCCCGCATTTCCAGCTGGTACAGGGCCTGCACGGCGGCAAGGCGGGCCGCAGAGCGGGCGCGATAATCGGGGGTAGTGGTCACGGGCGCGGCCTTACGCCGATTCCGGGCAAATGGGCAAGGGTGGGGCACTTCTGCACAGGCCATACAATCTTACCCACAGATACGCCCACAACGAATATGGCACCGGTGCTTGAGTGGAATCGCGCCATGCGCGACAAGCGGCCATGGCCACCCTCCCCCCCCAAATTCCCACGCTGCGCGTTGTTGATCCGGCCCAGCCGCTGGCCGGCCTGCCGCAGAATCTTGAGGCAGAAGCCGCCCTGCTCGGCGCGCTGATGATCGACAACCGGCTGGTGGAGGATGTCGTCACCAAGCTGAAGCCCGATCATTTCGCCGATGCGCTGCACGGCCGCATCTTTTCCGCCATCCTCACCCTGGCGGCGCGCGGCATGGCGGCAACGCCGGTCACGCTGAAGCCGCTGTTCGATGCCGATCCGGCCATGCAGGAGCTTGGCGGCCCCGGCTATCTCGCCACCCTCACCCAGAATGGCGCCGCGCTGCTGGCGGCGCGCGATTTTGCCAACCAGATCTATGATCTGGCCTTGCTGCGCGAGCTGATCCGGGTGGGGCGCGACATGGTGACCGAAGCCAGCGACACCAGCCGCGACATCGAGCCCATCCGCCAGATCGAAGCGGCCGAAATGGCGCTCTACAAGGTGGCCGAAGCCGGCGAGGTGCAGGGCGCCGTCAAAAGCTTCCGCGAGGCAGCGATGGAGGCGGTGAAGATGGCCGACCGCGCCAAGCGGTCAGGCGGGCATCTGTCGGGCTATACGACCGGCCTCACCGGCCTCAACGAAAAGATGGGCGGCCTCCACCAGTCTGACCTGCTGATCCTCGCCGGGCGGCCGGCCATGGGCAAGACCAGCCTTGCCACCAACATCGCCTTTTCCTGTGCCCAGCGTTATCTTGGCGATATCCAGCGAGGAGTGGACCCGGAGAAATCGAGTGGCGCTCCGGTGGCCTTTTTCAGTTTGGAAATGTCGTCGGATCAGCTCGCAACTCGCATTCTGGCAGAGCAGTCGAGAGTCAATGGCGAAGCTCTGCGGAAGGGCAAGATCAGCGACGAGGAATTTGGTCGTCTTGCCCGTGCCTCGACGGAACTGACCAGCCTGCCGCTGTGGGTGGACGACACGCCCGGCCTGTCGATCGCGGCGCTGCGCACCCGCGCCCGCCGGATGAAGCGCCAACATGGCATCGGCTTAATCGTCATCGATTATCTCCAGCTGCTCACCGGATCCAAATCCGGCGGCAGCGACAACCGCGTGCAGGAAATTTCCGAAATCACCCGCGGCCTGAAGACGCTGGCCAAGGAGTTGAACGTGCCGGTGCTGGCGCTGTCGCAGCTGAGCCGCGCCGTTGAAAACCGCGAGGACAAGCGGCCGCAGCTGGCCGACCTGCGCGAAAGCGGCACCATCGAGCAGGATGCCGACATCGTGCTGTTTGTTTATCGAGATGAGTATTATCACTCTTTGAAAAAGCCAGATCCTGAAGACACTGAAAAGTACAACAGATGGCACGAAAAAGATATGAAAATCAATGGTTTGGCGGAGGTTATCATCGCTAAACAGAGACATGGTTCGACTGGCACGGTGCAGCTGCGGTTCCTAAAAGAGTTCACCAAGTTCGACAATTTCGCCGAGGGCGATTACCCGGGCTATTGAGGCCCCAAAACCCCGTCTTTTCGCCACTATCGGCGCAGGCAGGCCAAGCGCATCGCATTGGCACTGGCGCTGCGATTTTGGCGGTGGCAGTCTCTTTGCCAAGCCAAGGGGAACAGGGGTCTGATGATCAGTTCGTTTGAAGGGCCGACGCGGCGTGACGTGTTGCGGGCGATCGGCATGATGGCGGGCACCGCCGTGCTCTATCAGGCCATGGAGGTGCTGGGCCACGCCAAGGAAACCCAGTTCGCCGGTCCGCCCAATCTGCAAGGCGCCCGGCCGGGCACCCGGGTGGTGGTGCTGGGCGCCGGGCTTGCCGGCATGCTGGCGGCCTATGAACTGGCCAAGGCCGGCTATGAGGTGCAGATCCTGGAATACAACAACCGCCCCGGCGGCCGGAACTGGTCGCTCTATGGCGGGGACACCTACACCGAACTGGGCGGCGCCACCCAGAAGGTCGGCTTTGCGCCCGGCAATTATCTCAACCCCGGCCCGTGGCGCATCCCCTATCACCACCGCGCCCTGCTGCATTATTGCAAGGCCTTCGGCGTCGCGCTGGAGCCCTTCATCCAGATGGACCAGCAGGCGCTGGTGCATTCGTCCAAGGCCTTTGGCGGCAAGCCGATGCGCTATCGCGAGCTGCATGCCGATTGGGATGGCAATGTTGCCGAGCTGTTGTCGAAGGCGATCGACAACCGCGCGCTCGATTCGGTGATGACGAAGGAAGACGCCGACCGCCTGCGCCTGGCGCTGCGCGAATGGGGCGCGCTGGATCAGAATTTCAAATATACCAAGAATTATCGCTCGTCGCGCCGGCGCGGCTTTGATCGGCCGCAGGGCGGCGGCGTGCTGGGCGAGCCGATCCCGTCCGAACCCCACGCCTTCAAGGACATTCTGGATTCCGGCATCTGGCGGGTCGTGTCCCAGCACATGAGCATCGATCACCAGCATGCCATGTTCCAGCCGGTGGGCGGCATGGGCATGATCGGCCGCGGTTTTGCCAAGCAGGTGGAAGGCAAGATCAAATACAACCAGAAGGTGACCGCGATCAGCCAGCAGGGCGGCAAGGTGACGGTGACCCACACCGATACCGGCAGCGGCGTGACCGGCACCACCGAAGCCGATTATTGCGTCTGCACCATCCCGCTCAGCGTGCTCAGCCAGATCGATGTGGATTGCAACCCGGCGCTCGATGCCGCGATCAAGGCGGTGCCTTATTCCAACTCGGTGAAGGTCGGCCTCGAATTCAAGCGGCGCTTCTGGGAAGAGGAAGAGGCCATCTATGGCGGCATCAGCTTCACCGACCGTGAGATTTCGATGATCTCCTATCCATCGGGCAAGCTGCACAGCGATGGCCCGGCGGTGATCCTGGGCGCCTATACCTTTGGCCCGGCCAGCTACAAGTTCGCCGGGATGACACCGGAGGAGCGCATCCAGCGTGCGCTGGAACAGGGCAGCGTGTTCCACCCCGGCCGCTACAAGGAAGAGTTTATCGGCGGCGCCACCGTGGCCTGGAGCCGCAGCCCCTTCACCCTGGGCTGTTGCGCCATGTGGAACGAGGAAACCCGCAAGGAACATTATCAAACGCTGTGCGCGGTCGATAACCGGCTGGTGCTGGCCGGCGAGCATGCATCCTATGTCGGCTGCTGGATGGAAGGGGCGATCCTGTCGTCGCTGGATGCCATCACCCGCCTGCACAAGCGCGCGCTGGAGGCCTGATCATGCGTTTCACCCTGTTCGTTGCTGCTGCCCTGGCCGCCGCGCCCGCGCTGGCGCAAAAGCCCGCCAAGGCGCCGCCGCCCCCGCATCCCGGCGCGGAAGTCTACCAAAATGTCTGCCAGGCCTGTCACATGGCCAATGCCGGCGGCGGTGAGGGGGCCGGGCGCATCCCGGCACTGGCGAAGAATGGCGCGCTGGAAGCCGCCGCCTATCCGATCATGGTCGTCACGGGCGGCAAGGGCGCCATGCCCTGGTTCCGCGGCAATCTGACCGACCAGCAGATTGCCGATGTGATCAACTATGTCCGCAGCAATTTCGGCAACAAGTACAAGGACAAGGTGACACCGGCGATGATCGCCGAACAGGGCCTGCCGGCCCCGCGCCAGGGCAACAACCAGCCGTAACGCCGGTCAGACCGAAAAGCTGGACCCGCAGCCGCAACCCGACGCGGCATTGGGGTTGCGCACCTCGAAGGCGGCAGCGCCGATCTTTTCGACATAATCGACCTCGGCCCCGGCCACGAACGGCAGGCTGTCAGGGTCGATCAGCATGGTGACGCCATCGGTTTCCACCGTCACGTCCTCGGCCGCCGGGGCGGCTTCGAGGCCAAAGCGATATTGGAAACCGGCGCAGCCACCGCCATCCACGGCCAGGCGCAGCATCAGGCCGGGCTTGCCCTGGCGGGCAGCGATGGCGGCAACACGGGCGGCAGCAGCCGGGGTCAGGCGCGGGGGCGTATCCATGACGACAATGTAAGGGGCGCTGGCTGCCGTTGCAACCGGCTGCGCTCAGCGGCCGCTGCGCGGCGTCCAGCGGCGGCCGCCGGCCATCACCTCGTCGCCTTCGGCGAAGGGTGCGAACGGCTCATCGGCGGCAAAGTTCAGCGGCGCGATCACGGTCGGCCGTGATTTCACCGGGCTGTTGATCCCGAAACTGGCCAGATCGATGAACGGCTGCGGATCAAGCGGACGGCCATCGAGACGGATTTCAAAGTGCAGATGGGTGCCGGTCGAACGGCCGGTGGAGCCCATGCCGCCAATCACCTGGCCCTGGCGCACGACATCGCCTTCCTTCACGTGGAAGCGGCTCATGTGGCCATAGCGGGTTTCCATGCCGTTGCCGTGATCGACCACGACCACCTTGCCATAACCGGCCCACCAGCCGGCGCGGACCACCACGCCATCGGCCGCAGCATGGATGGCATCGCCAGTGCTGCCCAGCATGTCGATGCCGGCGTGGAAGGCGCCGCCGCCATGGAAGGGATCAGCGCGATAGCCGAAATCCGACGACGGGCGATACTGGTTCACCGGCATGAAGGCCGGGATGCGGGCGAAGGTGGCGGCGACCTTGGCCATGCGCTGGGCATTGGCCTGCAGATCGCGCACCTGCGGATCATTGGCGGTGATGAACGGGCCGCCAACGCCGCTGGTGCCCAGAAAGCGCGACGGATCCAGGCCCAGACGCTGCAACACGGCTTCGGCGCGGGCTTCGCCGGCCGGCGCCGCACCGATCAGCGTCGCGACCGATTGGCCGGCGCGCGGCAGCATGCGGGCCAGGGCGGCCGAATCGGTGCGGTCATTGGCCAGCGCGGCCAGAAATTCGCGGCGGGCGGCCGCCATGCTGTTCACCGGGTTGGTGGCGCTGTCATCACCCAGCATCGTGTCGCAGGCGGCAGCAGTGGAAACCGGGGCGGCAGGAAGGGCAACAATCTGGGCAGCGGCGGGGGCAGCAGCGGCAACCAGGGCCAGCAGCCCCGCCTTTGCCATCGATGCCAGTTGCCACGCCATGATCCGGTTGCGACCCTTCTTGTGCGGAGGGTCGCGGCGGTCAAACCCGTCTCACCCCGGAACCATTGTTCCGGTTGATCAGGCCTTGCCTTCGCTGTCCCCTCGTCCCCGGACTGTCCCGGCGACACCGGCTATCAAGCAGGCCGGTGGGGGGTGAACAACGGGCCAAATGCCCCCCAGCGGCCAACCGTTCGGCGCTGGCGACGAACTGTGAAAAAATCGTGTCACCGGTCACGCAACCCCGGCGAAGCAGCGGCCGTAACTGCAGATTGGGCAACTTGGGCCGGGTGGGCAGACCGCTCGGGCAGGGTCATGCGAGGACGCCCAGAGGCTGGTGGCGATTCGGCGCCCCGGCACGGGGCCACGGGCGCCTTGAGTCAGCCCAGCCTCTTTCGCTTGCATAGCGCCAGCGTCTCATCCCAACCCGCTCATGCCGAGCTTGTCGAGGCACGCTCCAGGCGCGGTGCCCAGCCTCTTTCGGCCGGTCAGGCCAGCGCCTGCGCCGCGGCCAGCACCGCTTCGGCATGGCCGGGCACCTTCACCTTCGGCCAGGCCTGCGCCACCACGCCATCGCGGCCGATCAGGAAGGTGGCGCGTTCGATCCCCATATATTTCTTGCCGTACATGGATTTTTCCACCCACACGCCAAAGGCCTCGGTCACGGCGCCCTCGTCGCTGCCCAGCAGCACGGTCAGGCCATGCTTGGCGCGGAACTTGGCGTGGCTGGCCACGCTGTCGCGCGAAATGCCGATCACCACCGTGTCGGCAGCGTCAAACTGGTCCTTCAGCGCCGAAAACGCCTTGCCCTCGTTGGTGCAGCCCGGCGTGTCATCCTTGGGATAGAAATAGACGACCAATTTCTTGCCGGCAAAATCGCCGCTGCTGATCGGGCCGGTGTCGCCCGGCAGGCTGAAGGCGGGGGCGGGGCTGCCGGCTTGGGGCATGGTCATGGCGCGTCTCCTGTGTTGAACACCGCTGCCCATGCCACGCGCACCTGTTCCCTGGCGAGGGCGAGCTGGGCCGTGAGGGCGGCGAAATTTGCCGCACCCAGCGCCCGCGCCAGGATGGCGGCCACCGGTTCGGGCAGGGCATCGGGCACCTTGGCGCCGGCAAACAGCAGCCGCAGCCAGATCAGGGTGCGCGCAAGGAGATCATGGGCGGCCAGCAGATCGGCCGGCAACTGGCCATCGGCAATCAGCGCGGCCAGCGCCGCCGGCAGTTCGGGGTGCAGGCCGCGCCCGCTGGCGAGCTGGCGGAAATGCACAATGAATTCCAGATCAACCAGCCCACCGCTGGCCAGCTTCACATCAAAGCGGCCCTGCTGCTTCTTGGCCGCCGCCATGTCGGCCCGCATCGCCAACACGGCGCTGCGCAGTGCCGCCTCCGCGCGCGGCCGGGTCAGCACGTCGGCAATCACGGCTTGCGCCGCTGCCGCCGGCCCGGCCACCACGCGGGCGCGGGTCAGGGCCATATGCTCCCAGCTTTCCGCCTCGTCGCGCTGATAGCGGGCGAAACTGGCCAGCGAGAGCGCCAGATTGCCCTTGGCGCCCCAGGGCCGCAGCCTTGTGTCCACCTCATAGAGCGCGCCGGCGGCGGTGGGGACCGACAGGGCGGTGACCAGCCGTGCCGCCAGCCGGTTGAAATATTGGCTGGCCGGCAGCGGCTTCGCCCCGTCTGACAGGGTTTCATGATCGCCGCTGAACAGGAACACCAGATCGAGATCGCTGGCGTGCGTCATCGCCCGGCCGCCGTGCCGGCCCAGCGCCAGCACGATCAATTCGCCGCCAGGCACATGGCCGTGCGCGCGGGCAAAATCGGCGGCCACCACCGGCAGCAGCAGGCTGATGGCGGCATCGGCCAGATCGGCAAGGCTGCGGCCAACCACCAGCGCATCGCCGTGGCCTTCGATCAACTGGGCGCCCAGCTGGAAGCGCCGCTCCGCCGTCCAGTGCCGCACGCGGTCCAGATGCTCCTCCACCCCGTCCGCGCCCCGGCACAGGCTGGCCAGATCAGCGGCCAGCGCATGGGCATCGGGCAATGGCGCGAAGGCATCGGGCGCCAGCATCACATCGAACAGCGCGGGATCACGCGCCAGCGCGCCGGCCAGCACGGGGGTGATGCCGATCAGATTGCCGAGCAGGGTGACGAGCCGCGGGTTGGCGCGCAGCAGCGCCATGAACTGCGCGCCGGCCGGCAGGCTGCCCAGCAGGCCATCCAGCCGGGTCGCCGCCTCACGCGGATCAGCGGCAGCGGCAAGCCGTTCGATCAGCGCGGGCAGGATGATCTCGAAATCGCCGCGCGCCGCCTCGCTCTTCAGCGCGCGATATTTGCCCTGCCGCCAGCTGGCGATCAGCGGCGGCAGCAATTTGGCAAGGCCAGGATGATTGGCCTTCAGCCAGGCGCGGGGATCGGCTGGCACCGGTGTCGCCTCCGGCGTGGCGGCGCGGATCAGCCGGTCATAGGCGGCGGCCACCGGCCGGGTGATGCGATCGATCTGGCTGGTCAGCGCCGCGCCGTCCTTCAGCCCGCACAGCCGCGCCACGGCGTGCCGGTCGGCGGCGAGCCTGGGGATGGCATGGGTCTGCTCATCCCGGCGCATCTGCAGCCGATGTTCCAGTGTGCGCAGCGCGCGATAGGCATCGGCCAGGCTGGCGGCTTCCGCTGCACTCACATGGCCGGCAGTGGCGAGTGCGGCCAGGCCATCCAGCGTGGCGGGCGCCCGCAAGGCCGGATCGCGCCCACCCCAGATCAGCTGGTTGATCTGGGCGAAAAACTCCACCTCGCGGATGCCGCCGCGCCCGCGCTTGAGATCATAACCGGGGCCGATGGCCTGCCCACCTTCGAAATGGTCACGGATGCGCAAACTGACCGACTGGATGTCGCGCACCGCCGTGTAATCCAGGCTGCGCCGCCACACGAACGGGCGGATCTGTTCCAGGAAGGCGCGGCCCAATGCGATATCGCCACCCACAGCGCGGGCGCGGATGAAGGCGACGCGTTCCCAGGTCAGCGCTTCGGATTGATAATAATGTTCGGCCGCCGCCACGCTGATCGACATGGGCGTGATCTCGGCTGAAGGGCGCAGCCTGAGATCGATGCGCGCGACATAGCCATCGGGGGTGAGATCATTGAGGATGGCGACCGCCCGCCGCGCGATGCGCACCGCCGCTTCGCCCGGATCCTCGCTGCCGCGGCAGGGGATGGCGGCGGGATCGTGGATGAAGATCAGATCGGCATCCGATGAATAGTTCAATTCCCGGCTGCCGAGCTTGCCCAGCGCCAGCGCCACCAGACCCTGGTTGGCGGCACCGCGTTCGGCGAGCGCGGCGGCAATGGCGGCATCAATGGCAAGATCGGTGAAGTCCGACAGGGCGGCCGTCACCTGCTCCAGCGACCACAGGCCGGCCAGATCGGCGAGCGCGGTGATCAGCGCGACATCGCGGCGGGCGGCGCGCAGGCGGGGCATGATCGGCTGCGCCGCATCGCCGGCCAGCGCCAGCGCATCGGCCAGCGCCGCCTGCGGCCCGGCCGTGGCCAGCCGCGCCAACGTCGCCGGCCGGCCGCGCATCAGGCCTTTCAGGAAGGGCGCTTCGGCCCAGGCCGCCGCCATGGCTGCCGCCAGATCGGCCGCACAGCCGCCCGGCAACAGCGCCGCCACATCGGGCGGCAGATCAGCGGCAGGCAGGGGGAAGGCCATGGCCCCTGATGCCAGCCCATTCACCGGCCAGCAAGCCGCGCGGCGGCATGCAGGCCCGGTCTGTTCACCGGGAGTATGCGATGAAGGCCCAAGTGCGTATCGGCCTGCTGGCGGCGCTGGCCCTGTTGACCGCCTGCAACACCATCCAGGGCGCCGGCCGTGACATCAAGAGCGTCGGCCAGGCCATCGACAAATCGGCTGGCGCGGCCAAGGATTAATCGGCGGCCACGGTTGCCGCTGCATCGGCCTTGGCCCGGCGCTTCTCGGTCAGCCAGATGCCGATGATCGACAATTCATACAGCAGCACCAGCGGCACGGCCAAGGCGACCTGGCTCCACAGATCGGGCGGGGTGAGCACGGCGGCGACGATGAAGGCCGCGACAATGGCATAGCGGCGGCCGGCGATGAGATTGGCGCGGGTGATGATGCCGGCCCGTTCCAGCAGCATCAGCAGCACCGGCAGCAGGAAGGCGACGCCAAAGGCCAGGATCAGGCTGGTGACGAGATCAAGATACTCGCCCATCGCCGGCAGCGCCTCCCGCGTGACGCCATCGCCGCCCATGGACTGGAAGGCGAGGAAGAAGCGGAAGGCCGCCGGCATCACGCCATAATAGGCCAGCGAAGCACCGGCGGTGAACAGCACCGGCGTCGCCAGCAGGAACGGCAGCAGCGCCTTCTGCTCGCGCTTGTAGAGGCCGGGCGCCACAAAGCGCCACAGCTCGTTGGCGATGAACGGGAAGGCCATGCAGAACCCGGCAAAGGCCGCGACGCGGATTTCGGTGAAAAACGCCTCGTACAGCTTGGTGTAGATCAGCCGCGCGCCATTGCCGGAGGCATCGACCAGCGGCTGCACCAGGAAATCAAAGATCGGGCCGGCCTGGGAAAAGGCGATGCCAAAGGCGATGACGAAATAGACGACACAGCGCAGCAGCCGGGTCCGCAGCTCGATCAGATGATCAAGCAGCGGCGCCTTGCTGGCATCGATATCGGCGCGATCGGCTTCGGCGTTCATGCCGCCTCTCCCTCGCTCTCGGCAGTGGCGGCAGGAGTGGCGGCCTTCTTCGCCCGCGGCTTGCGCGCCTTGGGTGCCGGGGCAGGCTCCGGCGCTGGCGCCGGTTCAGGCGCTGGCAGCTCGGCCACCGGCGCGGGCTCGGCCCAGGGATCGGCGGCCGGCACCGGGCCGGCAAAATCGGGCAGGCTGCCATCCGGCAGCGCGCTGGCCTTCATGATGGCTTCGTTCTGGGCGGCCCAGATCTTCTGCATCTCTTCCAGTTCGGCCTCGCGCATCATCGCGTCGAACCCGGTGCGCAGATGCCGGCTCATGGCGCGGGCCTTGCCGACATATTGGCCGACCCAGCGCAGCGCCTTGGGCAGATCCTTCGGCCCGATGACCAGCAGGGCCACCAGCGCGATCACCGCCAGTTCGGAAGAATCAATGCCAAACATGTCGAGACCCTGGGGCCGGGGGCGGCCCGTGGTGCCGGATCAGCGGCGGGTGTCTTCGGTGACCGGATTGGCCTGGTTCTGCGGCGCGGCCGTGACCTGCGGCGGCGGGGCCGGCGGGGTTTCGCCTTCGTTCAGCCCCTTCTTGAAGCTGTTGATCCCCTTGGCAAAATCACCCATCAGATCGGAAATCCGGCCCCGGCCAAACAACAGCATGATGACCAGGATGACCAGCAGCCAGTGCATGAGGCTGAGCGAACCCATAGCGAATATCCTTGGCGTCGATTGAAATGCCCTGCCTTCTTACGCCCTTGGGCGGGCGATGGCCAGTGGCCGCATCGCCGCCGGGCTCACACGCGGATCAGGCGGCGGCCAAAACTGGCCCCGCTGAACAGGCCGGAAAAGGCGGCCGGCAACTGTTCGATGCCATCAAAAATCTCCTCGCGATATTTCACCTGGCCCGCCTTGATCAGCCCGGCCAGCTCGGCCTGCGCCGCCGGGAAGGCCGGCAGATCATCAAACACCACCAGCCCTTCCATGCGCAGCCGCTTGCCGATGAATTCGCGGGTGTTGTGGATGCCGGGCGCCTCTTGCGGTGTCAGGTTATAATCCGCCACCTGTCCCGAAATCACGATCCGGCCCTGCATGCGCATCACCGGCAGCGCGCGATCGACACTGGCGTTGCCGACATTGTCGAACAGCACATCCCAGCCATCCTTGCTGGCCTCGGCAAACTGCGCGTCGAAATCCGGCGCCTTGTAATCCAGCGCCGCATCGAACCCGCAGTCCTCCACCAGCCAGCGGCACTTTTCCGCGCCGCCGGCAATGCCCACCACGTTGGACGCGCCCCATAGCTTCGCCAATTGCCCAGCCGTTGCCCCCACCGGCCCGGCCGCGCTCGTCACCAGCACGCGCTCCCCCGCCTGCAGGTTGGCCACCCGCTTCAGGCCAAACCAGGCCGTCATCCCCGGCACACCCAAAATGCCGTTCCAAAGGCTCAGCGGCACGCCCAGATCCGGCACCTTGGCCAGATAGCCGCGCCCGTTCGACACCATGTGGGTGGCCCAACCCGTACCCATCACCAGTTCCCCGGCGGCAAAGCGCGGGTGCCGGCTCTCCACCACCTCCCCAACCGCAAAGCCATCCACCAACTGCCCCGGCTGCAACGGCGGCGCATAGGAGGCGCCGGGCGACAGCCGCGACCGCGTGCCCGGATCACAGCTGATGAAGCGGTTGGCGATCAGCAGCTGCCCCTCGGCCAGGTCCGGAATCGGCAGCTCCTCCAACCGGAAGTCAGCGGGCGTCGGCACCCCCACGATGTGCCGCGCCAACACGATGCGTTTCATTGTTCCCGCCGCCATGCCACTCTCATCCCCATCAACAGGAGCCCATCATGGACCAACGCATCAGCATCGTCACCCTCGGAACCGACGATCTCCCCCGCGCCGTCGCCTTCTGGGAAGCCATGGGCTGGCCGCGCAAGGCCCGCAAGTTCGACGCCATCGCCATGTTCCAGTGCGGCGGCCTTGCCTTCGCCATCTACCCGTTCGACAAACTCGCCGAAGACTGCGGCATGCAAGACCGCGGGCCCGGCTTCGGCGGCTTCACCCTCGCCCACAATGTCGGCAGCAAGGCCGAAGTCGACGAACTCCTCGCCCGCGCCGTCGCCAACGGCGGAACCTTGCAAAAACCCGCCCACGACGCCTTCTGGGGCGGCTACTCCGGCTATTTCTGCGACCCCGACGGCCACCCGTGGGAAGTGGCCTACAACCCCTTCATGCTGCCGGGTCCGGATGGCGCGGTGACGTTGGGGGATTGAGAAGAGAGAAGAACAGGCCTCCGGCGGGCAGGGTCGCGGACCCTGCACCCGTTTGTTTTCGGACGGCGCTCAACCGCTGATCTGGGGCGTATTGCGGTTGATCTGCCATTTGGCTCTATTCTGGCAAAACAGGCCTTTCAAAAGATACACAGGTCCGGTTCACGGATATGCCTGACCTCAAGCCAGGCGTGATTTCCTTGGAAATAGGCGTCAGCCCCCGCCTTCGCGAGGTAAGCGAATGTAACAGCCAGTGTATCAAAAGCCGCATTGCTGGCTTTGTCGAGTCCCGTAACCGCGATCTTGTAGGGGGGCTCAATTGAATTGATGTTGCCGTAAATTATCGAGTCAATAAATGCGTCGACGCTCACACCATGCCAATCTGGAGCCCCCAAACCGGCAAGAAGGGCATCATGGAAATCGAGCGCCGTCGACCATCGACTTGCATCCAGCTCAATTATTTTCATCGGCTTTCTGTATCCAACACTGGTTGCGAATTCGACTTGTGTGAGTCGCCAGGATTGCACCAACTGCCGTTGGCGTCAAAATCAGGGTCTGCAATGACATGCTGAAGGGCGATGATTGATCCGCCGGCAACCGGGGGCAAGTGGACTCACCCGCAACCCGCGCACCCGAAAACAACCGGGTGCAGGGTCTGCGACCCTGCCCGCCGGAGGCCTCTTTCTCTATCCCAACTGCTGTTCCAACAGCTCCAGCGCTGCCGCCGCAAACGCCACCATGTTCGCCTGCCGGTCGCTCGATTCCGTCGCGATGGTGCGGGCCGCCTGCACAGGACCGCTCACCGCCACCACGTCGTGCCCGGCGGCGTGGCCATAGGGGTTGCCGTTCGGCCCGGCCGCGCCTGTTTCGCCGATGCCCCAGGTCACGCTGTGCTGCTTGCGGATGGTTTCGGCCATCAGGAGGGCGAAGGGCTCGGTGGCGGACATGAAGCCGCGCACGTCTTCGCGGCGCAGGCCGAGCAGCGCGGCCGAGATCAGCCCGCCGGCCGCGGATTCCGCCACGGCCACGGTTTCGCGGCGGGCCTTCAATTGTTCGCCGATGCGGGCGGCGGTGGTGAAAAGCTGATCCATGGTCATGGGCTGCAGCTTGGCCGGTTGCGGGCGGGCTGGCAATGGAGGGGCTTTGCTGCCATTTCAGGCCCATGACCGCCCAAGCCGCACACCGCAGCCGTTTCTTTCTTGTTTCTGGCTGGGCCATGGTGGCGCTGGCGCTGGTCAGCTTCCCCTTCACCTATTTCGGGCCGATGGCAGATGGCAGCCGGCGCTTCTATGGCCTGCTCCACATCCATGGCCTGCTCTGCTTTGCCTGGCTGTTGCTTTATGCTTGGCAGGTGCAGCTGGCGGCGCAGCGCAAGGTGGCGCGCCACCGCGAATGGGGGATTGCCGGGGCCTGGCTCACGGGGGCGGTGCTGTTCACCGGGGTGCCGATGATCCCGGCGGCGGCGATGCGGCGCATTGCGGCCGGCGCGCCTGAGCCTTTCCTGTTTTCCGGCTACAACATGGTCGATCTCGGCCTGTTCGCGGTGATGAGCAGCCTGGCGCTGCTCACCGCCAGCCGGCACCTGGAGTGGCACCGGCGCTTCATGCTGGGCGCGGCGGTGGCGCTGTTCGTGGCGGCGGCCAGCCGGCTGTTCATCGCGCTGCCGCGCGTGCCGTTCTGGAGCGACGTTGGCAGCGCGCTGATCGGCGATGCGGTGCTGGTGGCGCTGGCCCTGCATGATCGCCGCCGCCATGGCCGCGTGCATCCGGCCAGCTGGCTGCTGTTGCTGGTGATGGTGCCGGCGCATCTGCTGTCGGATGCGCTGGGCCGCAGCGCGCTGGTGGCCGGCAGCATCGGCCCGGCGCTGGTGGACATGATGGCGATCGCCCCGCCCGATCCGCCGCCTCAGTGAAAATCCCGGCTGCGCGGCAGCAGCCGCACATCGCGGGGGTGGCGGCCCCGTGATACCGCGGCCGCCGGCGGCGGCGGCTTGCGTCCGGCCGGCCCGTGCACCAGATCCTCGCTGGCGCGTGCAAGCGGCGGGTTGGCGTCGTGCGCGTCGGACAGGCGGTCAAGGATCGCGGTCATGTCGGTGATGCGGGTGGCCATCAGGTGCATCACGCCTTCGGGGCTCCTTTGCACCTCGCCTTCCACCTGCATCAGCCGGCTGGCCATGATGGCGCGACGGAAGGTTTCGAACAGGCGCGCCCACACCACCACGTTCACCACGCCGCTTTCATCCTCCAGCGTGATGAAGATGGCATTGCCGCCGCCCGGCCGCTGCCGCACCAGCACGACGCCGGCCACGGTCACGCGGCGGCCGTTGCGGGCGGCGGCGAACTGCGCGGCGCTGAGCACGCCGGGGAAATAGCGGCGCAGCAGCGCCAGCGGATGCGCGCGCAGGGACAGGCGCAGCACCAGGTAATCGGCGGCCACCTCCTCGCCCGGCGCCATCAGCGGCAGGTCATGCGCGTCCTCATCACCCAGATCGCTGGCGGCGGCGGCTGCGAACAGCGGCAGGCTGTCGGTGGGGGTGCGCAGCGCCTGCCAGCCGGCTGCGCGCCGCCCCATCCCCAGCGAGGCACAGGCATCGGCATCGGCGAGCAGTTTCAGCGCGCGTGGCGGCAGGCCGGCGCGGGCGAGATCCTCCAGCGTGCGAAACGGCCGGGCGGCGGCAATGGCCTGTGCCCAGTCTTCGCGGAAACCGGTGATCTGGCGCAGGCCAAGGCGCAGGGCGAGGGGGGAGTCGTGGCGGCCAGTATCTTTGCCTCCCGCCCCCAAGCCGCTCATGCCGAGCTTGTCGAGGCACGGANCCGGCTGTGGTGCGTGCCTCGACAAGCTCGGCATGAGCGGGTTTGAGTTTGCGGGAAGGGTTGACGGGTGAGAGGTCTTCCAGCGAACAATCCCAGCCGCTGAAATTCACATCCACCGGCAACACCGTCACGCCATGTTCGCGCGCATCGCGGACGATCTGGGCCGGGGCGTAAAAGCCCATCGGCTGGGCATTCAGCAGCGCGGCGGCGAACACCGCCGGATATCGGCATTTCAGATAGGCCGACACCCACACCAGCCGGGCAAAGGCAATCGCGTGGCTTTCGGGAAAGCCATAGCTGCCAAAGCCCTTGATCTGGTTGAAGCAACGCAGCGCGAAATCGGCATCATAGCCGCGCGCCACCATGCCATCGACCAGCTTGCCCTCGAAATATTCCATGCCGCCATTGCTGCGAAAGGTCGCCATCGCCCGGCGCAGGCGATTGGCTTCGGACGGGGTGAAATTCGCCGCCGTGATCGCCAGCTTCATCGCCTGCTCCTGGAACAGCGGCACGCCCAGCGTCTTGCCCAGCACATGGCGAAGCTCATCGGGATCATGCGGCGGCTTGGGGCTGGGGAAGCTCACCGCCTCGCGCCCCTGCCGGCGCCTGAGATAGGGGTGCACCATGTCGCCCTGGATCGGGCCGGGCCGCACGATGGCGACCTGGATGACCAGATCATAAAATTCGGCGGGCTTCAGGCGCGGCAGCATGTTCATCTGCGCCCGGCTTTCCACCTGGAACACGCCGATACTGTCCCCCCGCTGCAGCATGCGATACACGTCGACCGCTTCGCCGGGCACATTGTCGAGCGTGTATTGGCGGCCGATGTGCGTTTCGATGAATTCAAAGGCGCGGCGGATGCAGCTGAGCATGCCCAGCGCCAGCACATCCACCTTCATCAGGCCCAGCGCGTCGATATCGTCCTTGTCCCACTCGATGAAGGTGCGATCGGCCATGGCAGCGTTGTGGATCGGCACCAGTTCGTCCAGCCGCGTCTGCGTGAGCACGAATCCGCCGACATGCTGCGAAAGATGGCGCGGGCTTCCCAATATCTCGCCGACCAATTTGCCCAGCCGGGCAATCTCCGGGCTGTCGGGGTCCAGCCCGCTTTCGGCAAAGCGCTCGCGCTCCATCTGGCTGGCATAACTGCCCCACACGGTGCTCGACAGGCGATTGGTCAGATCCTCGCTCATGCCCAGCACCTTGCCCACCTCGCGCACGGCGCTGCGCGGGCGATAATGGATCACGGTGGCGGCGATGCCGGCGCGTTCGCGGCCATAACGCTGGTAAATCCACTGCATCACCTCCTCGCGCCGCTCATGCTCGAAATCGACATCGATGTCGGGCGGCTCCTTGCGCTCTTCGGAAATGAAACGGGAAAAGAGGAGATTGTGCCGGGACGGATCAACGGCGGTGATGCCCAGCACGAAGCACACCGCGCTGTTGGCGGCGCTGCCGCGGCCCTGGCACAGGATGCCGCGCGATTGCGCGAACGCCACGATATCATGCACGGTCAGGAAATAGGGGGCGTAACCGGCTTTGGCGATGATGCGGAACTCGTCGGCCAGCAGCGCCATCAGTTTCGGCGGCACGCCATCGGGCCATTTTTCCCGCGCCTTTTGCAGTGTCAGCGTTTCCAGCCAGCCTTGCGGGGAATAACCGGGCGGCACCGGTTCATCGGGATAGTCATAGCGCAGCTGATCCAGGTTGAAATCCACCCGCGCCAGCAGCCGCGCCGGCTCCAGCAGCGCGGCCGGATGATCGCGGAACAACCGCGCCATGGCCGCCGCCGATTTCAGGTGGCGTTCGGCATTGGCATGAAGGCGGGTGCCGGCCTGGGCCAGGGTGACGCCCGCGCGGATGCAGCTGATCACATCGTGCAGCGGCCGCTGGGCTGGTGTGGCATAGAGCGGGGCGTTCAGCGCCAGCAGCGGCACGCCCAGGCCACCGGCCACCCCGGCCAGCGCCGCCAGCCGCCGGCGGTCGCTGCCGCTGCCCCACATGGTCACGCCCTGCCACAGCCGCTCCGGGCAGGCGCGCGCCAGCTCGGCCAGGCGGCTGCGCTGGCCGGGACCGGGCGGCAGCGCAATCAGCAGCAGGCCATCGGCATGCGCGATCAGATCATCGAGATGCAGGATGCAATCCCCCTTCTCCGCCCGCCGGTTGCCAATGGTGAGCAGCCGGGTCAGCCGGCCCCAACCGGCGCGCGTGGCGGGATAGGCGATCACATCCGGGGTTTGATTGGCGGGCGGGGTTTGATTGGCGGGGCTGCCATCGGCAAACACCAGCCGCGCCCCCACCGCCAGCTTGAACGGCGGCGGCGCGCGGCCCGCCTCCTTCGCCGCCTCCCCAATCTCGCGCAGCGCCACATGGGCCCGCACCACGCCGGCCACCGTGTTGCGATCGGCGATGCCGATGCCGGCATGGCCCAGGGCCACCGCGGCTTCCACCATCGCCGCCGGGCTCGATGCGCCCTCCAGAAAGGAAAAATGCGTGGCGGCGGCCAGTTCGGCAAACCCCTCCGGCGTCATGCGAACAGGCCGTGGATATACCAGCGCGGCGCGGCGGTTTCCCGCTCATACAGGCCATGGCGGAACAGCCAGTATCGGCGGCCCTCCCCATCCTCCACCCGCCAGTAATCGCGGGTGAGGCCGGCGCCATCCTTGCGCCGCCACCATTGGGCCGCGATGCGTTCGGGGCCTTCATGCGCCGTCACATCATGCACCCGTGCGCGCCAGCGGAACCGGCGCGGCGGGCCATCCGGCACTTCGGCCAGCACTTCGATCGGCTGCGGCGGATCAAACAGGCGGATCGGCCGGGCCGGCGGCTCGCCCGGATCGGGCCGGGGCCAATCCGCGGCGGGCTCACCCAGCGCGGCCAGGAAACTCGCCTGTTCGGGGATATGGCTGTCGGCACGGGCCAGCCGCTGCAAGCGGCCACGGCCCAGCCGGGCGCTCAAGCGATCGACCAGGGCGGTCAGCTGGGTTTCGGCCAGCGCGCCGCCATCCAGGCCCAGCTGCGCCTCGGCCAGCGGCGCGGTGTCGGGCACGGCCAGGCGCATCAGATCATAACCAAAGCCGGGATCGAGCGGATCGTTCAACGCGGCGATGCGTTCATCGAACAGGCGCAGCAGCACGGCCACATCGCGTTGCGGCGCCGCCGTCTCCACCGCGACCTCGGCGACATGGCCATCGGCGCGATAAAGCGCGAGGGCAAAGCGCCGGCCGCCCTGGCCCAGCGCCGTCAGCTTCACCTGCACCGCCAGCAGCAGTTTCTGCAAGCCGGCGCGCACCGCCTCGTGGCTGGCGACCGGTTGGGCGAAGCGCCGCTGCGCCGCCACGGGGGCAGCGGGCAGCAGTGGATTCAACGGCTCGGGTGTCGCCTGCAGCAACTGGTCCAGCGCCGCCACCAGCGCTTCGCCAAAGCGCGACGCGATGGCGGAACGGGGCAGCCGCGCCACCTCGCCCACGCGGCGCAGCCCGGCGCGGCGCAGGGCTTGCTGCACGCTTTCAAGCTCTGACAGGGCGGCCAGCGGCAGATCATCCACCCGCACGCCGCCAAAACGCGCCAGGGCCATGGCAGCGGCCGGGGTGGCGGCCAGCGCCGGCTGCACGGTGAAACCCAGCCGCGCCAGCCGGGTGACGGCATCGGCCACCAGGCTCGCCTCGCCGCCAAACAGATGGGCGCAGCCCGTTATATCGATCAACAGCCCATGCGGCGGGCAGGGGCGAACCAGCGGGGACCAGCGGGTGGCGCCGCGCGCCAGCCAATCGAGACAGGCGGCATCGCCATCCGGATCAAAGGGCGCCACCGCCACATCGGGCACGGCCGCCCGGGCATCGGCCAGCGCCAGGCCGGGGGTGAGGCCCTGGGCCAGCGCGGCCTGGTTGGCGGCACGGATGATCTGGCGGCCGCGATCGCTGGCCACCAGCAGCAGCGGGGTTTCGGCATCAGGCCGCGACGCTGCCCTGGTCAGCCGCTCGGCCGGGAGCAGCGGCAACGCCAGCGCCAGGATGCGGCGGCGCGGGGCGGCCCCGGGCATAGGCAAGCCCGATGGGGGCGAACCCGATGGGGACAAGCTGGCCGGCGCTCTGGCCGGCCGCGACAAAGCGGCGTCGGTCACGGTTCCACTCCAGCAACTGGTTGATATCGGCCGGCCCGCCGCGCTGGCGTGCGAGGGTGAGCGCCAGACGCGGCGGGCCGGGGGCATCGGCCGCCAGCCGGCGCGTGGGCGCCGGCTGGGCCTGCCAGCGGGTGAGCGCGGCGGACGGCCGGGGCGGCCCGCCGCGCAGCAACAGGGTGAACACGCCGTGCGCGGCCGCCGCCAGCTGCAGCCGGCGGGTCACCGTCAGGTCGATGGCGCGCGCCTCGCCATGGCTTTCCAGCACGACGGCGGCCAGCGCCGGGCAGGCCTGCGCCTCGCCCGCCGCGCGCAGCATCGGCACCACGCCGCCGGCTGCCACCAGCCACAGCCGCGCCGGATCACCGCCCAGTTCGGATATGCCGTCGCCATGGAGCCGGCCATCCTCGCCGCGCCCATCACTGATCCACAAAATCGGGCCGGCACGCGCAGAGGCCAGCACCAGCATCAGGGCAAAGGCCGTGGCCGCCGGGCCATAAAGCTCATGACAGCCGGCCAGCGCCAGGCCGCCATTCAGCGCCGCATCCAGCCGGCCGGAATCAATGGCGAGACGGGCCTGAGGCAAGCGCCCGGCCGGCAACAGGGCTGGCCGGGACGGCGGACGGGCAAAGGCGGCGGCAACACGCAATCAAACGACTCACATATGGCGATGTTCTATCTTTGTTCTAATTGCCGCCGCGCGCAGGCCCGAGTCAAGCTGGCTGCGTCATGTCGGCTGAATCAGCGCAGTCGCGCCATGGCCTCGCGCACCAGCAGGATCCGGTCCTGCCCGAAATACATGTCGGCGCCGCCCACATAGAAGGTGGGCGTGCCAAAGCCGCCGCGCGCGATCAGTTCATCGGTGTTGGCACGCAACTGCGCCTTGCGCTCCGGACTGTCGGCTTCGGCCAGCGTGGCCGCCGCATCCAGACCGGCGGCGGCACAGGCCTGCGCCAGCACATCGGGCTGCGAAATGTCGCGGTCCTCGCCCCAGTAAAGCTGGAACACCCGGCGCGCGAACGCCTCGCACACACCGGCATCGGCCGCCACCAGGCAAGCGCGCATCGCCCGGGCGCTGTTCACCGGAAAGATGCTAGGCGTCCATTTGATGGCGAGGCCCGAACGCCTGATCCAGTCGTGCAGATCCTTGGTGAAATAACGTGCCTTGGGCACCACCGGTTTCGACCGCATTTCATACACGCTGGGGTTCACCGTGTTGAACACGCCGCCCACCAGAAAGGGCCGGAAACACACGCCAAACCCATCCTCCCGCGCCGCCGCGGACAGCGCTTCAAAGCCCAGATAGGTCCAGGGGCTCGAACAATCGAAGAAGAATTCCACCTGTGCCGTCATGCCCCTCTCCCCAAAGCCGGGTTTGCCGTTACTGTGGCGGCATGATGCGCGCGCTCAAACCGGTTTTTTTGCTGGCTCCGCTGGCCGCCCTCCTGATCGCGGCGGCGCCGACCGGCCCGACGGCCACACCGCCACGCGAGGAACAGCTGGCCCGTGCCGCCACCCTGCTGGATGATGGCAAGCTGCCCGAAGGGCTGAGCCTGCTTGATGCCCTGCTCGCCACATCCGATCTGCCGGCCGACAAGGGCCAGGTCGAAGGCCTGCGCAGCTTTGCCCTGGCCCGGGCCGGCAAATTTGCCGAAGCGCGCACCGCCATCGAATTCGCGGTGGACGCGGCAATGACACCCACGCCCTTGCTGATGCGGCAGCTGTTCGTGCTGCGCGCCCTGACCGAGGATATCCCCGCCGCCGGCCAGGCGCTGCAGCTGATCGCCGCCACCGATCCCAAATGGCTGGCCGATCTGCCCACCGATCTCGTCAGCGCCGTGCTGGCCGACACCAGGGAGGATGACCGCAAGTTCGATCTGGCGCTCACCCTTGTCACCGCCGCCTATGCCCCGGCCGATCAAACGGTGGGCGATGGCGATGCCCTGCGGCTGGCGGTGATCGCCGGCCTGGCCAAACGCGGCCGGCTGGACGAGGCGCAGCCGATCATCGCGGCGCTGGTCAACCCGGTGTCGATCGTCCGGCTCGCCATCGACCGGCGCTTCCAGAGCCTCTGGCCGGCGCTGGAGGCGCGGCTGGGCCCCGGCGCCGATCTGGCCGACGCCATGTTCATCGCCGCCGCCGAAAAAATCCTGGCCCGGGCGCCGGATTCCATCATCGCCCGCGCCGGGGTCGCCGAAGCGCTCAACATCGCCAGCAAGGAACCCGAAGCCCTGGCCCGCATCGCCGACATCGGCGCCACCCCCGAAGCCCTGGCCCGCATGACCGATCGGGAATTGTGGGCGGTCAGCCTCAAGGCCAATCTGCTCGCCGATGCCGGCCGCGCCGACGAGGCGCTGAAAAGCCTCGACGCCGCCGCCGCGCTGCCAGCCGAAACCCACCCCAATGTCGCCGCCTTCCGCATCATCGCCGCCGACATGGCCGAAGAAGCCGGCCGCCATGACGAGGCGCTGAAACGCGTCGCCGCCATCGACAGCAAGGGGCTGAACCCGTTTGGCGTCCACGCCCTTGCCAGCATCCGCGTCTGCGCCCTGGCCCGCGCCGGCCGCATGGCCGAAGCCACCACCGCCGCCGCCAGCCTGCCCACCGGCTGGACCAGCGACGGCAACAACCGCGCCCTCCAGGCCGCCCTGGCCTGCATCGGCAAGCTGGACGCCGCCGCCGCCCTGCTGATCAAACGCCTGGAAAGCGAAGACAGCCGCGACGATGTGCTGTTCGAACTGCAACCCTTCCTCATCACCGACCGCCCCAACGCCCCCGACCGCGCCACCAAGGCCGCCCTGCGCACCCTGAAAGCCCGCCCGGACGTGAAAGCCGCCTTCGCCAAATGGGGCCGCGACCTGCCCAGCGCCATCAGCCCGCCGCGCTGAACAGCCGGGCATCTCGGCCACGCCCGTCCACGGCACGATCACGCCCGGCATGTCGGCGGACAAGACTGGCAAGGCGTCCCCGTCGCCGCCGATGCGCCACACGGCACTATGTTCCCTATTGGCGATGGCGTGGAGACCATGCTGCACATTGGCAGCGGCGTGCAAGCCGTGCGCGCAGCGTTACCGCGCCACCAACCGACACATCTCCCCGTCGCCCCGTGCTTGACACGGGGCTTGGCTGTCCTTGGCGCAGCGTTGGCGTTGAAGAGAAAGAAGGGCCTCCGGCGGGCAGGGTCGCGGACCCTGCACCCGATTGTTCTGAGACACGCCAGCTGACCCGCCTTATTCATGAGCCTTCCTGTCAGGGCGTTGC
>NZ_NOXT01000095.1 GCF_002251755.1 Sandarakinorhabdus cyanobacteriorum | reverse complement strand
TCAGGCCGCTATTGGCGAGGGGTTTTTGGAGGTGCCCACCTTCTGGACCCGCCCGGCCTTTGGCATCACCGGCACCGGTGACAGCCTGTGGACCGAATTCGGTGTGGGCGCCGCCTTCCGCCCCAGCGATGGTCTCATCATCAAGCCGCAGATCGGCCTGACCAACGGCTCGCTGCTGTCGGGCGGGGCGCGTGGTGCCGCCGGCGCGCGCGGCGCCGCCTTTGGCGATGGCATCGTGCCCAGCCTGACGGTGAACTACAGCGGCGACAAGATCGAAGCCGAATATTATGGCGGCTATTATGCCGCGCTGCGGAACCGCAACAACACCAGCGGGCTCGATTTCCTGCACACCTGGATCAACATTGGCTACAAGGCGTCCAGCACCGTGTCGTTCGGCCCGCATTACGAGCTGCTGTCCAACACCCGCAACCCCGGCGGCCGCGCCAACAAGACCTATGAATGGCTGGGCGCCTATGTGCAGTTCACCCTGCCCAAGGGCTTTTTCGCCCGCTTCACCGCCGGTGCCGATCTGGACAAGGACAACACCGGCGATTTCTACAAGATGAGCGTTGGCATGAGCTTCTGATCCCCCCTGTTTCAGGAGCATGGTGCCCGGATGGGGCGCGTCCTGCCCGACGCGCCCCATTTCTTCATGCCGGCGCCAGATCGGCGACCAGCGCGGTGGCCTGTTCCGGCGGCATCGGCCGGCCGAACAGAAAACCCTGCACCTGGGTGCAGCCGAGATCGCGGCACAGTTCGAAGGCGGCGCGGGTTTCGGTGCCTTCGGCGGTGGTGGCCATGTCGAGGCTGGCGGCCAGCCGCACGATGGCCTGGATGATGGCGCTGGCATCATCGCCCAGCGCGGTGGCGCGTTTGACGAAACTGCGATCGATCTTGATGCGGCTGAAGCTGGCATTTTGCAGCGTGCCGAGCGCCGAATAGCCGGTGCCGAAATCATCCAGCGCGAAGTTGAGGCCCAGCGCGGTCAATTCGGCCAGCAACTGCTGCACCACCGGCTTTTCGGCGAGGAACAGGCTTTCGGTGATCTCCAGCTCCAGCCGGTCGGCGGTGACGCGGTGGCGGGCCAGCGCAGCGGCGATGTGGACGGGCAGATCGACATCCTCCATCTGCACGGCGGACAGGTTGACGGCCACGCGCACATGCTGGGGCCAGCGGGCGGCCCAGGCCAGCGCCCGGTCGATCACCCAATGGCCGATGGGGACGATGAGGCCGGTGTCCTCGGCGATGGGGATGAAATCCAATGGCGGGATGGTGCCCAGTTCGGGATGGTGCCAGCGCAGCAGCGCCTCAAACCCGGTGATGCGTTCGTCGGCCGCGTCCACCACCGGCTGGAACATCAGGGCCAGTTGATCCTGATCGAGCGCGGCGGCGAGATCGCCTTCCAGCCGGCGGCGGTGGGCGGCAGCTTCGGCCATTTCCGCCGAATATTGGCAGGCGGCGCCGCGGCCCTGGCCCTTGACCTGATAGAGGGCAAGATCAGCGCAGCGCAGCAGGCTTTCTGGCGTGCGGGCATCATCAGGCACGCGGGCCCAGCCCACCGACGCGCCGACCACGGCTCCGGCGCGGCCGGTGTCGCCCAGCGGGAAGGGCCGGGCCAGATCCTTGACGATGCGTGCCGCGAGTCGATCGGGCCGGTCACCACTGCCATCGGGCAGCAGTATGGCGAATTCGTCGCCCCCCAGCCGGGCGATGGTGGCGCCGCCCTTCACCAGCCCCTGCAGCCGTTGGGCGACCTGGCGCAGCAGATAATCGCCGGCAGCATGGCCAAAGCCATCATTCACCGCCTTGAAGCGATCGAGATCGACAAACAGCAGCGCCGCCGGCCGGCCGCTGGCGATGGCGCGATCGACCACATCCTCCAGCGTTTCGCGGAACAGGCTGCGGTTGGCCAACCCGGTGAGCGGATCGAAGCGCGCCAGCTGGGCGATGCGTTCCTGGCTGCGGCGCACCTCGGTCACATCACGGCCGACACCGCGGAAGCCGGTGAAATTGCCCTTGCCATCCTGTTTCGGCGTGCCCGACAACGCCCACCACCGAAGATCGCGGCCCAGCGGCACCGGCACCACCAGATCGCGGAACGGCTGCGCATCGTTCAGCGCGCGGGCCAGCGCCACCGCCGCCGCGCCGCCCTGGGTGGGATCAATCAGGCTGAGCAGCGGCTGGCCGATGAGATCGCCGCGCGGCCGCCGCGCCACATCGGCAAAGCGCGTGGTGACATGGGTGAGCCGGCCGTGCGCATCCAGTTCCAGCAGCCAGTCACTGCCGTTGGATTCATATTCGTTGAGCAGCAGGCGCACCACCTCGCCCTGGTCTTTCAGATCGGCATCGCTCTTCAGCCGCGCCATGGTTTGATAGGTGGTGGCCAAGGCCGCGCGCAGCTTGATCAGGGCAAAACTGGCCAGCCCCAGCGCCACCATCGGATGTTCCAGCGGTGCGCCGGCCGGCAGCGCCGCCCACATTGCGCTGGCAATCGCCGCCACCACCGCCAGCACCGCCACCGGCATGGTCGCCGCCGCGTTGCTGATGGCGCCCATGAAGATCAGCGAGAAGATCATCAGCACCGCCTGGCGATCGGCCGGCAGCACCGGCAGCAGCGCAAACAACAGCCCGGCCCAGCACAGGCCAAGGCTGCTGATTTCCGCCGTCACCCGCCAGAAGCGGCCGTGGCTGGCTGTGCCCGGCACGCCGGCCCGCCCGCGCCTTATGGCCCGCACGGTCCACATCAGCGACAGGCCGGCAAAGCCCGCCAGACAGGGCGCCAGCTGGGCAAAGGGCACCGCCGGGCCGAACAGGGCGAGGAGAACGGCCATGTTGATCACAAGCAGGCCGATGTTGAAGGGGATGGCGGCATTCAGGAGCAGCAGTTGCTGGCCGCGCACATGCGCCCAAAAGCCATCGCCGCTCTGCCCGGCGCCCAGCACCTGGCGCCACCCCAGATTGCGCGCCACCTGCACTGGCGGTTTCAGCATGGCTGTCATCGTGCGTCCGCTCCCATTGGTCGTGCCGGCTGAAACGGCGAGGCGCGCGGCAGATTGAATCAATCGGGCGGAGAGGCTTGGCAGGCGAGTTTTTGTTCCATACTCGTTCACCCATGCTGCCTGCCCCCACGCCTGATTCGTTGCAGGGCCCGCCCTGGCTGGCCGGGCTGAACCCGGCCCAGCGCGACGCGGTGACGACGACCGAAGGGCCGGTGCTGATCCTGGCCGGCGCCGGCACCGGCAAGACCAAGGCGCTCACCGCCCGGCTGGCGCACATCTTGTTCAACCGGCTGGCCTGGCCGTCGCAGGTGCTGGCCGTCACCTTCACCAACAAGGCGGCGCGCGAGATGCGCCACCGCACGGAGCTGCTGCTGGGCAGCATGGCCGAAGGCCTGCCCTGGCTGGGCACCTTCCACGCCCTGTCGGCCAAGATGCTGCGCCGCCATGCCGGGCTGGTGGGCCTGAACCCGCAGTTCACCATCCTTGATACCGATGACCAGCTGCGCCTGCTGAAACAGGTGGTGACGGAGGCCGGGCTGGACGAGAAGCGCTGGCCGGCCAAGCAGCTGGCCAGCCTGATCGACCGCTGGAAAAACCGCGGCCTGTTGCCCGAACAGGTGCCGCCGGGCGAAAGCTTCGCCTTTGCCGATGGTGCCAAGGGCGGCGGCGCGGCGCTTTATGCCCGTTATCAGGAGCAGCTGGTGCAGCTGAACGCGGCGGATTTCGGCGATCTGCTGCTCCACATGCTGACCATCTTTGCCCGCCATCCCGATGTGCTGGCCGATTATCGCGAGCGCTTCCGATACGTGATGGTGGACGAGTATCAGGACACCAACCAGGCCCAATATCAATGGCTGAAGGCGCTGGTGGGCGATCGCCGCAACATCGCCTGCGTGGGCGATGATGACCAGTCGATCTACAGCTGGCGCGGGGCGGAGGTGGCCAATATCCTGCGCTTTGAAGCGGATTTCCCCGGGGCCAAGCTGATCCGGCTGGAGGAGAATTACCGTTCCACCCCGCACATCCTCGCCGCCGCCAACCATCTGATTGCCCACAACAATGGCCGGCTGGGCAAATCCCTGTTCACCCAGCACAGCACCGGCGAAAAAGTGGCGGTGACCGGCGTTTGGGACGGGCCGGAGGAAGCCCGCAGCGTGGGCGACGAGGCCGAACGGCTGGGCCGCGAGGGCGTGTCATTGAACGACATGGCGATTTTGGTGCGCGCCCAGTTCCAGACCAGGCTGTTTGAAGACCGGTTCATTGCCATTGGCCTGCCCTATCGCATCGTTGGCGGCTTCCGCTTTTATGAGCGGGCCGAAATCCGCGATGCGCTGGCCTATCTGCGGTTGGTGCAATCCCCCGATGATGCGCTGGCGTTTGAACGCATCGTCAACGTGCCCAAGCGCGGCCTGGGTGACAAGGCGATGGGCACGCTGCACGCCGCCGCGCGCCGGCTGAACCTGCCGCTGTCGCGCGCCGCCGCCCATGTGGCCGAAGGCGATGATCTCACCCCGGCGGCGCGGCGGGCGCTGCGCGGCTTCCTGACCGATGTGGCGCGCTGGCGCGATGCTGCCGACACGCTGAACCATGCCGAGCTGGCCGAGCTGGTGCTGGAGGAATCGGGCTATGTCGCCATGTGGCAGGCCGACAAGTCGACCGAAGCCGATGGCCGGCTGGATAACCTGAAGGAACTGGTGCGGGCGATGGGCGATTATCCCAGCCTGACCGCGTTCCTGGAGCATGTGTCGCTGGTGATGGACAATGAGGCGGCGGCCGATGGCGAGAAGATCACCATCATGACCCTGCATGCCGCCAAGGGGCTGGAATTTGATCATGTTTTCCTGCCCGGCTGGGAGGAAGGCGTGTTCCCCAGCCAGCGCGCGCTGGATGAAGGCGGCACCGCAGCGCTGGAGGAGGAGCGGCGGCTGGCCTATGTCGGCATCACCCGCGCCCGGGTGCGCGCACATGTGCTGCACGCCGCCAACCGGCAGGTTTATGGCCAGTGGACGGCGGCGCTGCCCAGCCGCTTTGTTGCCGAACTGGGCGAGGCGCATGTTGATGAACGCTCCACCCTGTCGGGCGGGCCCAGCCTGTGGCGCGCGGCGCTGGCCGGCGGCGATCCCTTTGCCGATATGCAGCGCGGCACCGGGCGCGGGCCAGGCTGGGACCGGGCGCGATCGGGGCAGACGGGTTCAGGCTGGCAGGCCGCCAAGCAGGGCTTCAGCCAGTCCGGCCGCGATTTCGGCCCGCGCAGCGCCGCCCCGCCGCGCGAGGCGCGGGTGAGCGCCATCAGCCTGGCGCCCATGCCGGGCTTCAAGCGCGGCGCCCGCGTGTTCCACGCCAAGTTCGGCGAAGGCACGGTCGTGCATGTGGATGGCAACAAGCTGGAAATCGATTTCCCCGCCGCCGGCCGCAAGCGCGTGCTCGACAGTTTTGTCAGCCTGAAGAACTGAACGCACCGCGCCAGCTCAGGCCAGTGTTCCGGCTGGCTGGATGAAATGGGCAATCAAAAAAGAAAATGGTGGACGCACTAGGGCTCGAACCTAGGACCCGCTGATTAAGAGTCAGCTGCTCTACCGACTGAGCTATGCGTCCATCCTGCCGTTGCGGGCATCGGAACCGGCGGGGTGCCGCCGTTCGGGAGCGCGCCTTTAACAAGGGGCTTGGGGGTTGTAAACCGGTTTTTGCGTGTTCAATCGCGGTTCGGGCGATTGGCGCGGGCGACGCCCATCACCAGGCTCAGCAGGATCATCACCGTCATCATCGAGCTGCCGCCCCAACTGATCAACGGCAGGGGGATTCCGACAACCGGGGCGAGGCCCATGACCATCATCATGTTGATCGCCAGATAGAAGAACAGGGTGGACATCAGGCCCAGCGCCAGCAAGCGCTGGAACTGGCTGCCGGCGTTCACGGCGGTGCGGATGCCCCAGGCCAGCACCAGGCCATAGAGGATGATGACGAACAGGCCGCCCATCAGGCCCCATTCCTCGGCCATGGTGGCAAAGGCGAAATCGGTGTGCAGTTCGGGCAGATAATCCAGATGGCTTTGCGTGCCCTGCAGGAAGCCCTTGCCGGACAGGCCGCCCGAACCGATGGCAATCTTGCTCTGGGTGATGTGATAGCCGGCGCCGCGCGGATCGCTTTCGGGATCAAGGAAGATCAGGACGCGCTTGCGCTGATAATCGTGCAGAAGATTCCACGCCACCGGCAGCAGGGCGCCCACCCCGGCGATGGCAGCGCCGAACAGCCACAGCCGCACGCCGGCCAGGAACATCACGACAATGCCGCCAAACATGATCGACAGGGCGGTGCCCAGATCCGGTTGCAGCATCACCAGCCCCACGGGCATGGCAATGATCGCCAGCGCGGGCAGCAGCACATCGGGTTTGCTTTCATAACCCTTTGGCACATATTGGAAATATCGTGCCATGGCGAGAATGATGGCCAGCTTCATCATTTCCGATGGCTGGAATTCCATGAAGCCCAGGTTGAGCCAGCGCTGGCTGCCGCCCTTCACGGCGCCCACCAGCTCCACGCCGACGAGCGCCAAGAGCAGCGTGAAATAGATCGGCCAGGCCAGCGCCAGCCAGCGTTCAGGCGGCAGCATTGCCAGCGCCAGCGCGCCGACCAGCAGGATGGCAAAGCGCACCCCATGCTTCAGCGCCCAGGGATCGAGCGAGCCGCCACCAGCGGAATAGAGCACCATGGTGCCAAAGCCGGCGATGGCGCTGATCAACAGCACCACGCCCCAGGGCAGGCGGGCCAGTTCGCGGCGCCACGGGCCGTTGAGCAGATCCATCGCCCGGCCCCTATTCCGGTTCGCGCGGCGGTTGCGGCGCGTCGGGATCGGCCACTTCGAACACCGGCGGCTTGATGTCCAGTTTGAGCCAGCTGGGCATCAGGCGGCGGTTTTCCTCGGCGATGCTGTCGGCCTGCTCCAGGCTGGCACGGCTCGCGCGCCGCTCGGCCACCTCGGCCTCGATCGCCGGCAACACGGCGAGCGCGCGTTCGGGCTCGAACAGATAGGTGAGGACATCGCGCGCGACAGGCGCGGCATAGCGGCCGCCGGCAATGCCATGTTCCAGGATCACCGACACGGCATAGCGGGGTGCGCCGGCCGGGGCAAAGGCGACGAACAGCGCATGGTCGCGCTGCTTCCACGGCAGCGCTTCGTTGCGGATCACGCCGCGCTTGCGTTCGGCCATGCTGATGCGGCGCACCTGGGCAGTGCCGGTCTTGCCGGCGATCAGCACATCGGGCACCGGGCTGCGTGCGGCGCGGGCCGTGCCGTAACCGGCGTTCACCACATCCACCATGCCCTGGCGCACGATGGCCAGATGCGATTCCGGGATGCCCAATGAGGGGAAGTCTGGCGTCTGGCCATCATCGATCAGGCGCGGCAGCACCGCCTTGCCGCTGGCCAGCCGCGCCGTCATCACCGCCAGCTGCAGCGGATTGGTGATGATATAGCCCTGGCCGATGGATGCGTTCAGCGTTTCGCCCTCGCGCCAGCTTTTGCCATAGCGCTTCTGCTTCCAAGCCTTGTCGGGCACGATGCCGCCAGCCTGGCCGGGGATGGGCAGGGGATATTCCTGGCCCAGGCCCAGCCGGCGGGCCATGGCGGCGATGGCATCCACGCCCACCCGGCGGCCCATGGCATAGAAATAGGTGTCGCAGCTCAAGGGCAGGGCGCGGTGCATGTTGACCCCGCCATGGCCGCGGCGGGCATGACAATGCCAAGTGTTGCTGCCCAGCCGATAGGCGCCCGTGCACAGCACCGCCTCATCGGGATCGATCCCGGCCTCCAGCGCCGCCAGCGTGCTCACCATCTTGAAGGTGGAGCCGGGGGGATACAGGCCCATCGCGCTCTTGTTCAACAGCGGGGTGTGGTCATCCTTTTGCAGGGCGTTCCACAATTTCGCCGGCACGCGGGTGGAAAAGATGTTGGGATCATAGGCCGGCATCGAAACCATCGCCAGCACGTCGCCGGTCTGGCAATCCATCACGATCACGCTGGCCGAATTGTCGCCCAACCGGCGGGCGGCATAGTTCTGCAGGTCGCGATCGATGGTCAGCTTCAGCGTGTCGCCCGGCTTGTCGGGCCTTGTGCCCAGCTCGCGCACCAGTTCGCCGCGCGCCGTCACCTCCACCCGGGCGGCACCGGCAGACCCGCGCAGCCGCCGATCCTCGTGGCGTTCGATCCCATCCTTGCCGATGCGATAGCCGGGATAGATCAGCAGCGGGTTCTTCTCCGCGCGATACTGCTCCGGCGTCGGTGCGCCGACATAGCCGATCAGATGCGCCAGCCGCTCACCCTCGGGATAGTGGCGGGAAAAGCTCTGCACCGCCTCCACACCCGGCACCGTGGCCAGTCGCACGTTGCAGGCGGAAAACTCCGGCCACGACAGGCCCTGCCGCACCACCACCGGCATGAAGCGCGGCTGGCTGGCGATGTCGTCGCGGATGCGCAATTCGTCGTCCGGGCTGATGTCGATCACCTGGCGGATGGCGATCAGGGTCGCATCAAGATCGCGGCCAGCATCGATGATGTCGGCCGGCCGCAGTTCCAGCCGGTAATCCGGACGGTTCATGGCAATCGGTTTGCCATGGCGATCAACGATCCAGCCCCGGCGCGGCGGCACCAGCCGGTTCTGCACCCGATTGCCTTCGGCCTTCAGCCGATATTCATCGCCGTGGAACAGCGACAGCCAGGCCATGCGCCCAGCCAGCAATGCGCCGGTGCCGGCCATGCCGGCCCCCAGCAGCAGCGCCCGACGGGAGAAGCTGGCCCGGCGAACGGGATCATCCATGGCGCCAACTGGGGGCACTGCGCGCCAGCCGGCGCTGCACCGCGACACAGGCGCTGAGCAGCAGCGGCCAGGCAATCATGCTGGTCAACACCTGCCACAGCATCGGCAGCACCGGCACCGGCCGCCCCGCCAACGCCATCAGCGGCCCGGTGGCCAGCGCGCAGGCCAGCACCAGCAGGCTGGCCCCCAGCCAATCCACCAGATGGCTGCGATCGACCAGCAACAGATCAAGCAGGCGGATCGACCCGGCCGCCACCGCAAACAGGGTGGCGTTCACCCCCAGCGGCATGCCGAACAGCAGATCGCCGAGCGCGCCCACCACAAAGGCCAGCCACGGCGGCATCAGCGCCGGTTGCAGCATCACCCAGGCCAGCACCGCCAGCAAGGCCAGATTGGGCATGGCCGGCACCGGCAACGGCAGCGGCGCCAGCATCAGCACCATCATCAGCGCCGAGATCAGGGCCGGCACGGCATAGCGCCACAGGCTCAACAGCCAGCGCCGCCGTTCATCCGGCGTCATCAGCAGGGCCGGGGGAGGGGGGGATGCGATCATGGCACCCCTGCCGGCGATGCGGGCACGGCTGTGGGCGGGGTTTCGGCGCTGCGCAGGCGCGGCGGCGGGGCACCGCGGCGACGGGCCTCCACCGGCACCGGCGCGTCGAACACCGGCCCCTTTGGTGCGGTGTCGGGAATGGGCAGCCAGGCGCGTTCCACCGCCACATAGCCGGCACCAAGCGGGCTGGCTGCCAACCGGATCACCGGCGCATCTCGGCGCGGATCGGTGACAACGCCCACCAGCACGCCGGGCGGGAACACGCCGCCATCGCCCGACGTCACGATCCGGTCACCCACCAGCAACGGCACCTCGGGCCCGATGCGATCGGCCAGCACCAGGCTGGGCAGGCCACGCCCGGCCGCAAGCCCGGCCTGGCCGGTGCGCTCGACAATCACCGGCACCCGGCTTTGCGCATCGGTCAACAACAGCACGCGGGCGCTGTGGCTGCCGGCCTCCACGGTGCGGCCAATCAGGCCGTCGGCGGCGATCACCGGCAGATCGCGGGTGACGCCATCCGCCATGCCCACGGCCAGCATCGCCGTGCGCACCACGCCGCCGGATGTCGCGGCAGCGATCCGGGCGGTGGCCACCACCTGGCGGCCCGGTTCACGCACGGCCATCAGCCGCTTCAGCTGGGCCAGTTCGCGGGCCTGGGCGCGGGCGATGCGCAGCCGGGCATTGGCCTTGTTCAGTTCGGCCTCCAGCGCGTCGGCGCGGGACACGGCACCAAAATAATCCCCGACATGGCCGCCCACTCGGGCGGCGCCATCAATCGGGGCGCGCACCACATCCCACACCGGGGCGACAAGATCGCTGGCCACGGCGCGCACACCGGCCCCGGTTTCCGGGTTCACCCGCGCCACCAGCAACAGGATCAGCCCGGCTGCCACCACGGCGCCCGACACCACGGCCGACACCAGCGCAAGATTCTGCTCCCGCCGGATGGCGGTCGGTCGGCGCGGGGATTGGCTCCAGTCCAGCACAGGCAGGGGCTCCGGGCCGAGAGGGGGCGGCTCAGGCGGTGATCAGCACACCGCGGTACATCGGATCTTCCAGCGCACGGCCGGTGCCGATGGCGACACAGGTCAACGGCTCTTCGGCCACGGTCACCGGCAGGCCGGTGGCTTCGCGCAGCACCACATCCAGATCGCGCAGCAGCGCACCGCCGCCGGTCAGCACGATGCCCTGGTCCACGATGTCGGCGGCCAGCTCCGGCTGGGTGTTTTCCAGCGCGGCGCGCACGCCTTCCACGATGGTGGCCACCGGTTCGGCCAGCGCTTCCGCCACCTGGGCCTGGTTGATCTGGATCTCGTTGGGCACGCCGTTCATCAGGTCGCGGCCCTTGATGTCGATGGTTTCGCCAACGCCATCGGCCGGCCGCTTGGCGGTGCCGATTTCCTTCTTGATGCGCTCGGCGGTGGCTTCACCGATCAGCATGTTGTGGTTGCGGCGGACATAGTTGATGATGGCTTCGTCCATCTTGTCCCCGCCCACGCGCACGCTGGTGGTATAGGCGAGCCCCTTCAGCGACAGCACGGCAACTTCGGTGGTGCCACCGCCGATATCCACCACCATTGAACCAATCGGTTCGGTCACGGGCATGCCGGCGCCGATCGCGGCGGCCATCGGCTCCTCGATCAGATAGACCTGGGTGGCGCCGGCATTGTTGGCGGCATCGCGGATGGCGCGCTTTTCGACGCTGGTCGAACCCGACGGCACGCAGATGACGATTTCCGGATAGCGGCCGAACCGGCTCGACTGCACCTTCTTGATGAAGTGCTTGATCATCTGTTCGGCCACATCGATGTCGGCAATCACACCATCGCGCAACGGGCGGATGCACTCCACATTGCCCGGCGTGCGGCCCATCATCACCTTGGCCTCGTTGCCCACCGCCTTGACGATCTTGTTGCCGCGGATGGTCTCGATGGCGACCACGCTCGGCTCGTTCAGCACGATGCCGCGGCCGCGCACATAAACCAGCGTGTTGGCGGTGCCCAGATCAATGGCCATATCCTGGGCAAGGAAGGAAAACATCCGGGAAAAAGGCGACATGGCGGTGGTTACCATCAGGGCATGAGAAAGGGATTCGCGAACGGGCGCGACGGATGGGCCGCCATAGTCACGCCAACGGGGTTTTTGCAAGGCCGCTCGCCATTTCGGCAGCGCCAATGGCTGACAACACGCCCATCTGCCCCTAAAACAGGCCAGTGCCCATTCGCCGCCTGCCCGAAACCCTGATCAACCAGATCGCCGCCGGCGAGGTGGTGGAACGGCCGGCCAGTGCCCTGAAGGAACTGGTGGAAAATGCGCTGGATGCCGGCGCCACCCGCATCGCCATCCGGCTGGCCAACGGCGGCATCGACGGGCTTGAGGTCGCCGATGATGGCCATGGCATGGCGCCCGATCAGCTGCGTCTCGCCGTCGAACGCCACGCCACCTCGAAACTGCCCGATGATGATCTGTCGGCCATTGCCACCATGGGCTTCCGAGGGGAGGCGCTGCCCTCGATCGGCTCGGTCGCCACCCTGGCCCTGACCAGCCGGGCCGGTGGGCAGGAGGGCTGGCGGCTGGTGGTGGACAATGGCCGCATCACCCACGACGGCCCGGCCGCCGCCGCACCCGGCACGGTGGTCAGGGTGGATGGCCTGTTCGCGGCGGTGCCGGCCCGGCGCAAATTCCTGAAATCGCCGCGGTCCGAACTGGCAGCCTGTCTTGATCATGTTCGCCGGCTGGCCATGGCCAATCCCGATGTCGGCTTTTCACTCGAATCCGAAGGCCGGCGGCTGCTCAATCTGCCGCCCTTGCCCGATGCCACCCCGGCCTCGCTGCTGGCGCGGCTGGCGGTGATCATCGGCAGTGATTTTGCCGACAATGCGGTGGCGGTCGATCTGGAGCGGGAGGGGCTGCACCTTGGCGGCCTGGCAGGCCTGCCCACCTACAACCGCGGGGTGGCCGATCACCAATATCTGTTCGTTGGCCGCCGGCCGGTGCGCGACCGGCTGCTGCTGGGGGCGCTGCGCGGGGCCTATCAGGATCTGCTGGCGCGCGATCGCCACCCGGTGGTGGCGCTGTTCCTGGATGTGCCGGGCGACTTTGTCGATGTGAACGTGCACCCGGCCAAGACTGAGGTGCGCTTCCGCGATGCTGCCTTGGTGCGCGGCCTGATCGTGTCGGGCGTGCGCCGGGCGCTGGATGCTGCCGGTCACCGCGCCGCCACCACGGTGGCCGATGCAGCACTGGCGGCCTTCGTCAGCGAACCGGCCTTGGCGCCGTCCAGCTGGGCTCCGCCTGCCATGCAGCCACCCAGCCTCGCAGAGCCACCCCGCCTGTTCACCGAACTGCCACCAGCCTTTGCCCCCAACGGCATCGCCGGGCAGACGGCGCCGCCTGCGCCGCCGTCGCCGGCGACTCGCTTCCCGCTCGGCGCGGCGCGCGGCCAGGTTGCCGCCACCTATATCATCGCCGAAACCGATGATGCGCTGGTGCTGGTCGATCAACATGCCGCCCACGAACGCCTGACGCTGGAGCGCATGAACCGCGCCCTGGCCGGCGGCCGGGTCGCCACCCAGGCGCTGCTGGTGCCCGAGGTCATCGACCTTGATGATATTGCCGCCGCCCGTATCACCGCCCGCGCCGAGGAACTGGCCGAACTGGGCCTGGAGATTGAGGCCTTTGGCCCTGCCGCCGTGCTGGTGCGCGGCACCCCGGCGCTGCTGGGGACGTGCGATGTGAAGGGGCTGATCATCGATCTGGCCGATGATCTGGCCGCGTTTGGCAAGGCGCTCACGCTCAAGGAACGGCTCGACGCCGTGGCCGCCACCATGGCCTGCCACGGCAGCGTGCGCGCCGGCCGGCATCTTTCGATCGCCGAAATGAACGCCCTGCTGCGCGAAATGGAAGTGACCCCGCACAGCGGCCAGTGCAACCACGGCCGCCCGACCTGGGTGCGCCTCGCCAAGACCGACATCGAGAAATTGTTCGGCCGGCGGTGAGAGTGGGTCTGACAATCGGGGACATTCTCTGAATTGATGAAGCGATAGCGCAGCTTCGGGCATTCATTGCCGAAAATGACAAGATATAGCTCAAATATTGAAGTCAGCATCCGGATGCTATACGCATTGCCGGTACCTTATGTTTTGGAAAATGCTGACATGAACGATACGCGACCGATCATGAGTGATGCTGAGTTTGATCAGGCAGCAAATTATGTGGACGAAGGTTGGTGGATGACAGGCGAAAGCCTGATCCACGTTAAATCTGTCATGGACGTATTCGGATGGGATCGATATGGCCATCCAGGGAATTTGTCGCTTACTCCGGCCCAGCGCGTCTTGATGATGTGGTCTGACATCGTTGGCCAGGTCGCCAACGGCGGCTTTGAGCAGTATTGCGACAACTATGCCAAGGATCTTGCACTGGGCTTGGCGGCCGTTCGGGCGCTGAAATGGCCAGATCTGCAGGCGCGTTTTGAACGAGCGATGATCGAACAAGCCGGGAGTTTGGCAGATCCAGTGCTGAAGCAGCCTGTGGCACTGACGGACGAGCCTGAAAAATGGCAAGCCAGTCGAAAGCGGCTGATCCGTCATCTCGCTGGCTTGCGCAAGCCTTGGTGGAAACCGATAACCCGGGCAAATCTGGCCTTTGTGGAAGAGCATTACTGGGAGGTTCGGCTGCAGTTGGCTTATCAGCAATTGGTGTTGTCGGGCGAATAGAAGAGCGGCGGTGAGCGCCTGTTCGATTTTGTGCCGCCACCAACGGTCGAAGCCGATGCCTTCGATAGCTGGTTTTACGAACACAGCACCAGGGCAGCGTCCGCCATCCATGTCGGCAATTTCATCAGGCAGAATCGGGATGAGCTGTACCGGAAAGCATGAACGCATGGCTTCAGCCCCTCGCCATCCCCGCCCGCGTCACAGCCGGCCAGCGCTGTCAACTCAGATAGTGCGAACCACTTGCATTAGCGGTGGAGATCATTGATAACGTCTCGCAAGAGCAAGCCTCTGGCGATTCGAAAGGGCGTCCGTGTTCGTTTGTGTGTGCAATGCGCTGAAGGAACGGGATGTGCGCGAAGCCGCGCGCGCCGCTGGCAAATCCTGCCCCAAGGCCGCCTTTGCCCAGCTGGGTTGCAAGCCCAAGTGCGGTCAGTGCTTGCCTTTTGCCCGCGAAGTTGTGGAAGACGCACACGCCTGCCGTTGATACTGCAAGTGCGTTGCAGTACTAAGCATCAGAAAAATCACGCTTTTTCTTGACCGCCGTCAAATTTGCAGGCATCTCCTCCGCAACAGTGAGGAGATGGTGCCATGCGTGGCGATGCCAAGGTGATCGAATTTCTGAACGCCGTGCTCAAGGGTGAGCTGACGGCGGTCAACCAATATTGGCTGCATTATCGCTTGCTCGACAATCTCGGGATCAAGCGGCTGGCCGATTATGAGCGGCACGAATCCATCGACGAGATGAAGCATGCCGACCGGCTCATGGAACGGATCTTCTTCCTCGAAGGCCTGCCGGGCATGCAGGCGCTCAATCGCTTGCGCATCGGTGAGACGGTGGAAGAGGTGTTGCAGGCCGATCTCGAACTGGAGTTCGAAGCCATCGCCCTGTTGAAGGATGCCATCCAGCATTGCGAGGCCGTGCGCGACTTCGCCAGCCGCGACCTGTTCGCCGAAATCCTCAGCGCCGAGGAAGAGCATGTCGATTTCATCGAAACCCAGCAGACGATGATCAAGCAGATGGGTCTGGCCAATTATATCCAGTTGCAGTCGCGGCCCGCCGGCGAATAGGCGCCCCGGCGACGCACGGAAAAAGGGCCGCCGTGGCATCCCACGGCGGCCCTTTTCACATATGGCCTGTCGCTCAGCGGGTGCTGGCGTAGAGGCTCCACAGATTGGCGACGTCCTTCATGCCGCCCTTTTCGTCAACCGCCTTGAACGCGGCCTGGGCCACGGCCTTCTGGCCACCCTTCACCGCCGCGATGCCCTTGAAAACGCGGGCAAAATCGGCATCCGGGCCATTGGCGGCAATCGCCTTGTCATAGGCCGCGATGGCCTTGGCATATTCGTTCAGGCCCAGATAGGCGTTGCCGCCCTTGAAGGCGGTGTTGGGCGCGGCCGAAAGCTTGACCGCCTCGCCGGCTTCCTTGGCCACACCAGCCGTCGCGGCGGCGGCCAGCTTCTGGCTCATGGTGTCGCTGCCACCGCCGGCCTTGTCCAGCGCGGCCTTGGCCACGGCGGCCTGGCCGGCAATCAGCGCCAGCTTGGCGAATTCGGTATAATCCTGCGCGCGGTTCAGCGTGCCGGTGGCCATCATCAGGTGGAACAGCGCCAGCTTGGCTTCGCTGCGCATGTTCTGGCCCTGCATCTCGGTCAGCAGCACCTTCCAGCGTGACGGCGACGGATCAGATTTGATCAGGCGGGTGGTGGTGGCGAGATAACCCGCCTTGTCGCCGGCCTTGAACTGGGCGCCGGCCAGATTTTCCAGATAGACGCTCTTGGCGCCATTGCTGGCGATCAGCTTGTTGTAGGCGGCAACAGCGGCCTTGTGGTTGCCCTGGCGCGACATCGACTGGGCGACCAGGATCTGGCTGGCCTCACCCGGGCAGCCCTTGGCGATGGCGACCGCCTTGTCGAGCTGACCAGCGCGATAATAGAGCGGACCCAACTGGCCGCAGGGAGCGCCGACCTGTTCCAGCGCGGCAGCGGCCTGGCCATATTGGCCCACCGCGGTGAAGGCAAAGCCGGCCATTTCCGCCGTCTTCTGCTTTTCTTCGGCCGTGCTGGCCGCGGCGCGGGCCTGGGCAATCGCAGCGGCCACGCCGGCGGCGTTGCGCGACTTTGCGGCAGAGGCCGCCGCATTCAGCGCATTGCCAACCGCCTTGGAAACAGCCGCGTGCGCAGGCATGGCGGCAACAATCAGGCTGGCGGCGATCAGCAGACGGGCATTGATCGACATTGGCTCTCCTTGGTCTTCTTGTTCCAAACCCTGTCAGCCGGCCCGTTGTCACGCCGGCCCCACACACAGGCGAACCAAAAGGGAATGGCCGTGGCGAATCCCTCCCGCTCCCTCCCTGAGCGCGAGGGGCAGCCCATAAAGCAAAGTTGCGCCCGCGCAACGGGGCAAATGGCCCCAACTGCGGGCGATGGTTGCACGGCAGCGGCGAAGCGCCTAATCGCGCCCACACAGCAGCGACATGAGGAGAGGGACCATTCGCGCCTTCATTTTCCCCGGACAGGGCAGCCAATCGGTGGGCATGGGCAAGGGCCTGGCCGATGCCAGCCCGCACGCCCGCGCCGTGTTTGAAGAGGTGGACGAGGCGCTGGGCCAGCATCTCACCCGTCTGATGTGGGAGGGTCCGGAAGACGAGCTCACCCTCACCGCCAATGCCCAGCCGGCCATCATGGCTGTCGGCATCGCGGCGCTCCGCGTGTTGGAAAACGAAGCCGGCATCCGCCTCGCTGACAAGGCCGCCTTTGTCGCCGGCCACAGCCTTGGCGAATATACCGCCCTGTGTGCCGCCGGCTCGCTCAGCCTGGCCGACACCGCCCGCCTGTTGCGGCTGCGTGGGGAGGCCATGCAGGCCGCCGTGCCGCCCGGCGTTGGCGCCATGGCCGCGCTCCTCGGCCTGGATTTCGAAACGGTTCAGGCCATCGCCGCCGAAGCCGCCGGAACGCAGGTGTGCGCCGCCGCCAACGACAATGCCAACGGCCAGGTCGTCGTCTCCGGCCATGTCGAGGCAGTGGCCCGTGCCATGAACCTGGCCAAGGCCAAGGGCGCCCGCCACTCCGTGCTGCTGCCGGTCTCGGCCCCCTTCCACTGTCCGCTGATGCAGCCGGCTGCCGATGCCATGGCCGCCGCGCTGGCAGCCGCACCGATCGTGGCGCCCACCGTGCCGCTCGTCGCCAATGTCACGGCCGCCCCGGTCAGCGATGTCGACATGATTCGCACGCTGCTGGTCGAACAGGTGTGCGGCACCGTGCGCTGGCGCGAATCCGTGCTGGCCATGGCTGGCCTTGGCGTCGAACAATTTGTCGAACTTGGCGGCAAGGTGCTCGGCCCCATGATCCGCCGCATCACGCCTGATGTGCCCACCATCACCGCATCCGACATGAGCGGTGTGGAAGCCATTGCGAAATCAATTGCCTGAGGGGCCATCGCCCGAGGAGACCCAGCATGTTTGATCTTTCCGGCATGACCGCGCTTGTCACCGGTGCCTCTGGCGGCATCGGCAGCGCCATCGCAAAGACGCTGGCCGCCCGCGGCGCCCGTGTTGCCCTGTCCGGCACCCGCGCTGAAGCGCTTGCCGCCGTGGCTGCCGAATGTGGCCCCGATGCGGTGATCCTGCCCTGCAACCTGTCTGACAGCGCTGCTGTCGATGCGCTGGTGCCCCAGGCCGTCGAGGCGCTGGGCGGCCGGCTCGACATCCTCGTCTCCAACGCCGGCATCACCCGCGACAACCTCGCCATGCGCATGAAGGACGAGGAGTGGGCGGACGTGATCCGCATCAACCTTGAAGCCACCTTCCGCCTCTATCGCGCTGCGGCCAAGCCGATGATGAAGCAGCGGTTCGGCCGGCTGATCTCCATCACCAGCGTGGTGGGGGCAACCGGCAACCCTGGCCAGGCCAATTATGCCGCCTCCAAGGCTGGCCTGATCGGCATGACCAAGGCGCTGGCCCAGGAACTGGCCAGCCGCAACATCACCGTCAACGCCGTCGCGCCGGGCTTCATCGTCTCGGCGATGACCGATGCGCTGCCAGACGCCCAGAAGGAGGCGCTGACCGGCCGCATCCCCGCCGGCCGTCTGGGGGCAGGTGAGGATATTGCCGCCGGTGTCGTCTATCTGGCGTCGAAGGAGGCGTCGTACGTGACGGGGCAGACGCTGCACATCAACGGCGGGATGTACCTGGCGTAACGCCGCGAGCGTGCAGTGCGCAGCACTGCACGCCGACAGGCGCAAGCCCGGCCGGCGACCAAAAATGGCGGCGCTCCGGTCGACATTTTCGTGTGTCGTCCGACGGCGTGGCTCTGCCACGCCGCACCTGATCCTCGGCCTGTGGTAGGCCAAGGCGACGGAGGGGGCGGCGGGCGCTCTTCGTGCGAGGTCGGGCGGAGCCGCCGAGTCTGCTTGGCTGTCGGAATCAAGGAAGAAAGAAAGAGCGTGGCGGAGCCACGCCGTCGAAGCTGTTCCGCCGGCCTGCTGCCGGCAGCCAGCCCGGCCGAGCTTCCGCCTGTCGGCGCGCATTGCTGCGCGCACGAGGCGCTGCGCTCTTGCCACAATTCCGCCATCAGGCTATCGCGCCAGAGCAAGCTGAATGGCGCCCCGGCGCCGCAACCCAAGGGGACATGCAAATGAGCGACGTTGCCGAGCGCGTGAAGAAGATCGTGGTGGAGCATCTGGGCGTGGAAGCCGACAAGGTGACCGACACCGCCAGCTTCATCGACGATCTGGGCGCTGACAGCCTCGACACCGTCGAGCTGGTGATGGCCTTTGAAGAGGAATTTGGCGTCGAAATCCCGGACGATGCCGCCGAAAAGATCCTCACCGTCAAGGACGCCATCGATTTCATCGCCGCCAACGGCAACTGAACTCAGGCGCGAAAGGCCGCCCGGCTGTGCCGGTGCGCTTTGCCGGAACGGCCTTTCGTCCACCACGGGCGAAGGGCCGTTCGCATTTTGAATTGCGAAATTGAACCACGCGGCCGCGGCAGGGCCGGCAAGGGATGAATGGAGCGCATATGCGCCGTGTTGTTGTTACCGGTCTGGGCCTCGTGACGCCGTTGGGCGGCAGTGTCGAAACCACCTGGGCCAATATCCTCGCCTCGCGCTCCGGCGCCGGGCCGATCACCCGCTTTGATGCCAGCAACCAGGCCTGTCGCATCGCCTGCGAGGTGAAGGCCGGCGATGGCAGCGGCATGACCTTCGATGCCAACCAGCGCGTTGACTACAAGGTGCAGCGCCAGGTCGATCCCTTCATCGTCTATGGCATCGATGCCGCCGGCCAGGCCATTGAAGACGCCGGCCTGACCGACATGACGGAGGAGGAACGCTTCCGCGCCGGCTGCTCGATCGGGTCGGGCATTGGCGGCCTGCCGGGCATCGCCTCCGAATCGATCATCTGCCACGAAAAGGGCCCGCGCCGCGTCTCGCCGCACTTCGTGCACGGCCGCCTGATCAACCTCATCTCCGGCCAGGTTTCGATCAAATATGGCCTGATGGGCCCCAATCATGCCGTGGTCACAGCTTGCTCTACCGGTGCCCATGCCATCGGCGATGCCGCGCGCATGATCGCGCTGGGCGATGCCGATGTGATGCTGGCCGGTGGTTCCGAAAGCGCGCTGTGCCCGCTGGGCATCGCCGGCTTTGCCCAGGCGCGTGCGCTCTCCACCGCCTTCAACGATGATCCCACCCGCGCCAGCCGCCCCTATGACAAGGATCGCGACGGCTTTGTGATGGGCGAAGGCGCCGGCGTCGTCTGCCTCGAGGAATATGAGAAGGCCAAGGCCCGCGGCGCGAAAATCTATGGCGAAGTCATCGGCTATGGCCTGTCGGGCGATGCCTATCACGTCACTGCGCCGCACCCGGAAGGCTCGGGCGCGTTCCGTTCCATGGAAATGGCGTTGAAGCGCGCCGGCCTCAGCCCGGCCGACATCGATTATATCAACGCCCACGGCACCTCCACCCCGATGGGGGACGAGCTGGAACTGGGCGCGGTCAAGCGGCTGTTCGGCGCGGCCATCGACAATGTCTCGATGTCGTCGACCAAATCAGCCATCGGCCACCTGCTCGGCGGCGCCGGCGCGGTGGAGGCGATCTTCTGCCTGCTCGCCCTGCGCGATCAGGTCGCCCCGCCCACCCTCAACCTCGACAACCCGTCCGACAGCTGCATCGGCGTTGATCTGGTGCCCCATGTTGCCAAGCAGCGGCGCATCCGCGCCGTGCTCAACAACAGCTTCGGCTTCGGCGGCACCAACGCGACGCTGGTGATGCGCGGCGTCTGATCGGCCACGCCGTGCGCCGCCTTGGCCTTCTGATCCTGACCGTCGGGGTGATGGCCGGCCTGTATCTGCTGGCCCCCTGGTATGGCTGGGGCGCCAGCCCGGCCAAGCCGCAGGCCTTTTCGGTGGCCAAGGGCGCCAGCCTCAATCGCGTTGCCCGCGATCTCGAGGCGCAGGGCATCATCGCCGACGGCGGCCGTTTCCGGCTGGCGGCGCGGCTACTGGGTGGCGATGCGGCGGTGCAGGCCGGCACCTATCGCCTCCGCCCCGGTCAGAGCTGGGCCAGCATCCTGGCGGCCCTGCAGAAGGGCGAGGTGCAGCGCTTCACCGTTACCATTCCCGAAGGCTGGCCGGCGGTGCTGGTGGCCGAGCGGCTGAACGCCATTCCCGGTCTGAAGGGGACAGTCAGCGCGCCGCCCGAAGGCAGCGTGCTGCCCGACACCTATGAGTATCAGCCCGGCGAACCCCGCGCCGCCGTGCTGAAGCGCATGCAGGCGGCGATGGACAAGACGCTGGCCGATCTCTGGCCCAAGCGCACAGCCCGCGCAGTGGTGAAAAGCCGGCAACAGGCCGTGATCCTGGCCAGCATCGTCGAAAAGGAAACCGGCAAGGCCGAAGAGCGCCGCACCATTGCGGGCGTCTATTCCAACCGGCTGCGCATCGCCATGAAGCTGGATGCCGATCCCACCGTGATCTACCCGATCACGCAAGGGCGCCCGCTCGGCCGGCGCATCCGCCGCTCCGAACTCAATCGCGACACCGGCTACAACACCTATCTGAAGCCCGGCCTGCCCAAGGGCCCCATCGCCAATCCGGGGCGGGACAGCATCATGGCCGTGCTTGATCCGGCTGACACCGATGCGCTCTATTTCGTTGCCGATGGCAGCGGCGGCCATGTCTTTGCCAAAACGCTCGCCGAACAAAATGCCAATGTGGCGCGCTGGTTTGCCCTGCGCCGGCAGCGGGGCGAGATGTGAGCCGCAGGCCCGCCTCGCGGCCGGCGGTGAAGCCTTCCACCCGCACGCGCGCGCAACGGCGCAGCCGGCTGGCCGTGATCGGCCTGTGGGCGGCGCGCCTGCTGGCCATGCCGGTGCTGGCCTGGATGCTGGGCCTGTTGTGGTTCAGCCTCACGCTGCCGGGCGCTGCGCCGCTGTCGGTCAAATCCGATGGCGTGGTGGTGCTCACCGGCGGCGTGGGCCGCTTTCAGCGTGGGCTGAAGGTGGTGGAAAGCGGCGCTGCCCGGCGCATGCTGATTTCCGGCGTTGGCCGCACCACAACGCGGCGGCAGCTGGCGGCGGCCTATCACATCGGCACCCGCCGGCTGCGCACCACCGATTTGGGTTATGAAGCCATCGACACACGATCGAATGCCGAGGAAACCGCGCGCTGGGTGGCGGCCAACAAATTCGCCTCCATCCGGCTGGTCACCAGCGCTGGCCACATGCGCCGCGCCCGGCTCGAACTGGCGCGCGTGCTGCCGGCCGGCATCGCCGTGCTGCCCGATGCGGTGCCATCCGAACCCAAGGCGCCCAGCCTGGCGGTGGAATATTCGAAATGGCTCCTGCGCCGCGCGGCGCTGCTGGCGGGGGCGGCCTGATGGGCGTGGCTCGGCTGGTGCTGGCGCTGATCCGCACCATCATCTTCCAGATCGCCTTTCTTGGCGGCTCCCTCGTGCTGGTGCCGCTGGCGCTGCTGCTCGGCCTGCTCTCCGGCCAGGGTCCTTTGCTCTACATCGGGCCCAAGCTGTGGGCCGGCTGGTTCCGCCTCACCAGCCGGGTGATCACCGGCATCCGGATCGAGATTGACGGCGAAATCCCCGCCGGCCCGCATCTGTTTGCGCTGAAGCATGAAAGCGCGCTGGAAGCCATCCTCACCCTCTGGTGGTTTGAACGCCCGGCGGTGGTGATGAAGCAGGAATTGCACCGGATCCCGATCTGGGGCCTGGCCTCGGCCCGGCATGGCTCCATCTTCGTTGATCGCGCTGGTTCGGCCGCCATGCTGCGCGAAATGATGGCCCGCGCCCAGGCCGCCGTGGCGCTGGGCCGGCCGGTGGTGATCTTCCCCGAAGGCACGCGGGTGGAGGTCGGGCAGACGCCGGAGCTCGCCGCCGGTTTTGCCGGCCTCTACAAGATGCTGAAGCTGCCGGTGGTGCCGATCGCGCTCGACAGCGGCAGCGTCTGGCCGAAAAGCTTCATCAAATATCCCGGCACCGTGCGTCTGTTGGTTGGCGCGCCCATTCCGCCCGGCCTGAAGCGGGACGAGGTGGAAGCCCGCGTGCACGCTGCCATCAATCTGTTGCAGGGAACCCGGCCATGATGCGCCGCCGCTGGCCCCAAAGGGCAACCTTGCTGTTCTCGTTGCTGCCGCTCCTACTGGGGCTGGCGGCCTATGCCTGGGCCTGGCGCGGCTGGGCGGCGGATTTTGAAACCACGCTGGCCGGCTGGTTCCCCGGCCGCACGCTGGTGGCGACCGGCTTCCCTTATCGGCTGGAGGCGGAACTGGCCGGGGTGGAGCGGCGCCATGATGGCCCGGTGCAACTGGTGCTGCGGGCGGAGCGCTTGCGCCTCAACCGCGGGCCATGGCGGCCGGAACTCACCGTGTTCCAGGGCCAGGGCGTGGCGCTTGCCACAGCGCTTGGCCCGCTGGCGGCGCGGGTGGTCGCCGGCAGCGGCAATGCCAGCCTGCACCTTGTCGATGGCCGGCTGCGGCGTCTGTCGCTGGTGCTGCCCGCCGCCAAAGGCAACGCCGGCTTCGGCCCGGATTTCACCACCAGCGCGCTGGAACTCCACCTGCGCGAACGCCAGCCCGGCGCCGCCGCCGATGCCGCCCAGCCGCAACCGCGCGGGCAATTGGTCATCGGCGCCACCGGCCTGCGCCTGGGGCAGGGCGCAGCCTTGTCGCTGGATGCCGATCTGGTGGCGCGCGGCCGGGCCCGGTTGACCGATTATCGCGCCTGGGCCAGCGATGGCGTCATCGATGCCAGCGCCACGCTGCGCGACGCCACGGGCGAAGTGTTGAAACTGGATGCCAGCATCGTGCCGCTGGGCAGCGCCATGCGGCTGGCTGGCACGATCACCACCGTTTGCCCGCTGGCGGTGCAGGCGCTGCTGGCCGGCACCGCAGCGCCGGCCGAAGCCCGGCTGCGCGCGCCCGTGCGGCTGGCGGTGGAAACCGCCTTGCCCGCCGGCGGCCCCGTGGCGCTGTCGGGCCTTCCGGCTGATCTGGCGGGCCGGTCGCGGCGCGGCCAGCTGCCGCCATGCCCGCATTTGCGCTGAATTCCGCCCCAAACTGTCCGTTTTTTACAATCCTGCCGGCCCGACCAGGCGCAGCATTCCCCCCCGCGCGCGACCGCGCCACAGATTGGGGGACTCATGACAAGCAAGACCATCGCCGCCGCCCTGGCCACTGCCCTTCTGGCCATGCCGGCTGCGGCCAAGGATCCACCGCCCACGCTCACCAAGTGCCAGGCCTCGCTCGGCACCGTGGCCGTGGTGGATGGCGACACCCAGGGCTGGACCAAGTTCGGTCTCGGCTCGCCCCGCCCGCTGCTGGCGGCGCTGGCCAATGAATCGGACTGTTTTGCCATCCATGATCCGGCCAGCGGCAAGCCGGCCAATTTCCTGATGAGCGCCATCGCCGGCAGCCAGGAGGACATCGACAAGGGCGTGGAGGTGGCAAAAAGCGTTGCCACCGAAGCGCTGGTGCGGTCGGGCGCGCTGGGCCGCGTGCCTGGGGTGGGCGGCATGATGGGCATGTTCGGCGGCTTTGGCGGCAAGAAAAAGACCATCGCCGCCGCCATCCGGGTGATGAGCCCGGCCACCGGCATGGCCCTGGCCAGCGGCAGCGGCAGCTCGCAAAGCAGCAGCGTCACGCTGGGCGGCATGGCGGGCGTTGCCGCCGGCATGGCCCAGGCCGGCTATGCCAGCAAGGATGGCCAGATGCTCACCGAAGCCTTCATCAAGGCGTTCAATGCCGTGGTGGCGCAAGGATCGGCGCTGCAGGCCGGGGCCCAAGCCTCCATGATGCAGGTGGCGGCCAGTGCGCCGGCCGTCGCGCCCGGTGCCACGGTGGCGGTGGACACATCGATGCGTGCCACCCCGGCGATGGATGGCGCCGTGGTGCGCACCCTGCGCGCTGGCACCAGCCTCAAGCCCACCGGCAAGCGCGAGGGCAAATTTGTCGAACTGGCCGACAGCTTCGGCACCAGCGGCTGGGTGAATGTCGAAGATCTGAAATAGGCGGGGGAAGGGCGGTCCGCCGGGCCGCCCTCACCGACCGAAATCGGCCTTTTCGGTGTCCTGGCCTTCATCGATGATGCTGCGGCGGATGGCGCGGGTGCGGGTGAACAGCGCCTCCAGCGTGTCGCCCTCGCCCCAGCGGATGGCGCGCTGCAGCGCCACCAGATCCTCGGTGAAGCGGCCCAGCAGTTCCAGCACCGCCTCGCGGTTGTTCAGGAACACGTCGCGCCACATCACCGGATCGGATGCGGCGATGCGGGTGAAATCGCGAAAACCGCCGGCCGAATATTTGATCACCTCGGCCTTGGTCACCGCTTCCAGATCGCTGGCGGTGCCCACGATCGAATAGGCGATCAGGTGCGGCAGGTGGCTGGTCACCGCCAGCACCCGGTCATGATGGGCAGCGTCCATCAACTCCACCCTGGCGCCCAGCCTGCGCCAGAATTCCGCCAGCTTCTCCACCATCATGGCATCGGCGCGCGGCGGCGGGGTGATGATGCACCAGCGGCCCTGGAACAGGCTGGCAAAGCCGGCATCCGGCCCGGATTTCTCGGTGCCGGCCACCGGGTGTGCCGGGATCACATGCACGCCGGGCAGAGCGGCACCCAGCACCTTGGCCACGCTTTCCTTCACCGAACCGACGTCACTCACGACCGTGTCGGGGCTCAATTCCGGGCCAATCTCGGCCGCCACCGCTGCCATCGCCCCCACCGGCACGCACAGGATGACGAGATCGGCATCCACCACGGCCGCGCCGGCGCCATCGGTAACATCATCGGCCAGACCCAGCTGGATCACCCGCTCGCGCACATCCTCGTCGGCATCGCTCACCACCAGCTGCACGGTCGGCATGGCGGCGCGGATGGCGCGCGCCAGCGACGAGCCGATCAGGCCCATGCCAATGATGGCCACCCGCGCAAACGGCAGCATCAGGCCGGCGCTCCCGTCGCGCCTTCAACATAATCGCGCAGCGCCGCGGCCACGGTGCGGGTTTCGGTTTCGGTGCCGATCGAGATGCGCAGGGCCCGCGGCATGTTCTGCACGGCGAGGTATCGGCAGATGATGCCGTGATCCAGAAGATACTGGTTGCACGCCGCCGCTGTCACCGGTCCGTCCTCCGGAAACTCCACCAGGATGAAGTTGCAGGCCGATGGAATGGCGCGCAGGCCGGCATTGCCCAGTGCCGCGATTTCGCCGGCCAGCCAGCCGCGCAGGCGGATGGTTTCGGCCCGCACCATGGCGATATGGGCATCGTCGGCCAGGCTGGCCACCGCGCCGGCCTGGCCGGTGCTGGTCACGTTGAACGGCCCGCGCACCCGGTCCATCGCGGCGATCAACGGCAGCGCCGCCACCGCCCAGCCGATGCGCTGCGCCGCCAGGCCGTGAATCTTGGAAAAGGTGCGGGTGACGATCAGGTTGGGCAGCGTCTGCGCCAGCGCCAGCCCATCCTCATATTCGCCGTCCACAAACTCGGCATAGGCGCAATCCAGCACCAGCACGACGTTCGCCGGCACCCCGGCAATCAGGCGGCGGATATCGGCCGCCGGCAGCAGCGTGCCGGTGGGGTTGTTGGGATTGGCGACATAAATCACCCGGGTCGCCGGCGTGATGGCCGCCAGGATGGCATCCACATCGCCGGTATAATCCACGTCCGGCACCACCACCGGGGTTGCTCCAACGCGGCGGGTGGCGCCTTCATAGACGGCAAAGCCATGGCGCACGTGGATGATCTCGTCCCCCGGCCCGGCAAAGGCGGAAGCGATCATGTGCAGGATCTCGTCGCTGCCGGTGCCGCAGATGATGTGGGCCGGGTCCACGCCATATTTGGCGCCCAGCGCTGCTCGCAGCTGGGTTGAGGCCGGATCGGGATAGCGATGGCCTTCGGCCAGCACCGCCTGCATCGCCGCCACCGCCTTGGGGGAAGGGCCCCACGGGTTCTCGTTGCTCGACAATTTCGCCACCACCGGCGCGCCATCCGCCTTGGCCTTGCCGGGCACATAGGCGTGCATGGCCTCGATCCAGGGCTTCATCACAGGTGCTGGGGCGGGTGCGGCGTTGCTCATGCGGGCGCGTTAGCGAATATCGCTTCCCCCGTCACCCCCACGGCTTTATCTGGGCGCCCGATGGACCAACGTTTCGGCCTCGACAAACGCATCATCCTGCCCGGCGACTTCCCGCTCGCCGGTGGCGGCGTGCTGCCCGAACTCACCGTCGCCTATGAAACCTATGGCCGGCTGAACGCCAACGCCAGCAACGCCATCCTGATCTGCCACGCGCTCACACTGGATCAATATGTGGCCAGCACCCACCCGCGCACCGGCAAGCCGGGCTGGTGGACACGGCTGGTTGGCCCCGGCAAGCCGGTTGATCCCGAACACTGGTTCGTCATCTGCGCCAATGTGCTGGGTGGCTGCATGGGCTCTAGCGGGCCGACTTCGATCGATCCGCGCGACGGCCAGCCTTATGCCATGCGCTTTCCAGTCATCACCATCGGCGACATGGTGGCGGCGCAGACCCGCCTGCTCGATCATCTCGGCATCGCGCAATTGCATGCCGTGATCGGCGGCTCGATGGGCGGCATGCAGGCGCTGACCTGGGCGGTGAATCACCCCGCACGTGTGCAGAAGGTCGTTGCCATCGCCACCGCCGCCCGCCATTCGGCGCAGAACATCGCCTTCCACGAAGTCGGCCGCCAGGCGATCATGGCCGATCCCAAGTGGCAGGGCGGGCTCTATGCGCCCGATGCACCGCCTGCCGATGGCCTCGCCGTCGCCCGCATGGCCGCGCACATCACCTATTTGTCCGAAGCCGGCCTCACCGAAAAATTCGGCCGCCGCCTGCAGAACCGCGACGCCGTGTCGTTTGGCTTCGATGCCGATTTCCAGGTCGAATCCTATCTGCGCCACCAGGGTCTGTCGTTCGTGGAGCGGTTCGACGCCAATTCCTATCTCTACATCACCCGCGCCATGGATTATTTCGATCTGGCCGAGCCCTTTGGCGGCAATCTCGCCCGCGCCTTTGCCGGCAGCCCCTGCCGCTTCGCGCTCGTCTCCTTCACCTCCGACTGGCTTTATCCCACCGCCGAAAGCCGCCGCATCGTGCGTGCGCTCAACGCCGCCGGGGCGCCGGTGTCCTTCGTCGAGCTGGAAAGCCCGTTCGGCCATGATGCCTTCCTGCTCGACGCGCCGGAAATGAACCGCGTTGTCCATGGGTTCCTCGCGGCATGACCCCAATTCCGCTGCGCCCCGATCTCGCCGCCGTCGCAGCCGCCGTGCCCGAAGGCGCGCGCGTGCTCGATATCGGCTGCGGCAATGGCCAGCTTTTGGCCTGGCTGCGCGACACCAAGGGGGTGGAAGGCCGCGGCATCGAACTGGACGCTGCGGACGTGGCGAGCGCCGTCGGCCGGGGCCTTGCCGTGGTGCAGGGCGATGCCGATACCGATCTGGCCGATTATCCCGATGCCGCCTTTGATGTCGTCATCCTCTCCAACACGCTGCAGGCGATGCAGCGGCCGGCCGCGGTCCTTGCCGAACTGGTGCGCATCGGCCGCAGCGCCATCGTCTCCTTCCCCAATTTCGGCCATTGGCGGGTGCGGTTGAGCCTCACGCTCGGTGGCCGCATGCCGGTCACCCGCTCGTTGCCGGTCAGCTGGCACGAAACGCCCAACATCCATTTCTGCACCATCGCCGATTTCGAGGCGCTGGCCGCCGAAATGGGGCTGACGGTGGAACGCGCCACCGGCCTGTCTGCCGGACGACCGGTCAGTCTTTGGTCCAATCTCCTGGCCGATACCGGGGTGTTCGTCCTGCGGCGATAGGCTATCATCGCGCCGATGGAGCCTGATCTTGGACCCTGATCTCGATCCCGAACTGATCCGCTTCCTGCGCGAGGAACTGGGCCATGATCTGCCGGCCGGCGGCGCATGGACCTTCACCGGCCCGCTGTGGATCTGGAAGGGCAAATCGGCCGACAATGCTGCGGCCGGCGGCAAGCCCAGCCCGATGAGCTGGCATTTCCTCACCATCACCGGCCCGGTGGCCGATGGCATCCGCGCCGGCGCGCCGGGCCGGTCGGCGGCCTGGGGCAGCGTCTATGTGAAGGTGCGGCTGGGCGGCACCTCATGGGCGACCTCGGTGTTCCCCTCGAAAGAGGCCGGCGGCTATCTGCTGCCGGTCAAGGCCGCCGTGCGGAAAAAGGAAGGCGTGGGCGAGGGGGACACGGTGACGGTGGAGCTCAGTCTCTGAACAGGATCCTCCCCAAACTTGTTTGGGGAGGTGCCGAGCGCAGCGAGGCGGAGGGGCTGCGATGAAGAGGGCGGCAAGGACCACACACGCCAGCCCCCTCCGCCCTTCGGGCACCTCCCCCAGAGGGGGAGGACCGCCACGTCACAGCGCCATCTGCGTCTGCGTCGTCACGCTCGCCAGCTTGCCCGCCGCACTTTCCACCCGCGTCACCCACACGCTGGTGCGCCGGCCAACATGCAGCGGCGTTGCGGTGGCCACCAGCGTGGTTCCAACCGGGATGGCCCCCATCATGTTGGTCTTTGATTCGATCGTCGTCGTGCCCTTTGCGCCTTCGGGCAGCACCTGGAAGGCCGCCACCGCACCGGTGAAATCGGCCAGCGCCATCAGAAAGCCGCCATGGGCGGTACCGCCCGATGTGCAAAATTCCGGCCGGATGACGGCATGCACCACCACCCGTTCCGGCCCCATTTCCTTGATCTCAAAGCCGAGATGCGCAGAAAACGGCACCATCTTCACCACGGCGGCCAGGGCGGCGTCATCCATTGCGGTTCCCAATCGTCAGTTGATGAGGCGTCAGTTTATCAGTCGGGGCACCATCGCCGGATCGGCGGCGCCCACCAGCACCGGCTTCTGCCAATCCGTCTTGGCGACCAGCACGACATGATAACGCTCGGGCAGGGTTTCCACCCGCCAGTCGATCACCTCGAACATAGCTTCGTCCAGCCGCAACTGCAGCGGCTCGCGCAGCCAGCCGATATCCTTCTGGTGCCAGGGCCGCCGCGCCCGCACGATCAGCACGGCCAACCCCGCCGGTGACAGCACCCGCCACAATTCGCGCAGCATCAGCCGCGGCTGCAGCAAGGGCGCCGACAGCAGCGCCTTGTCGAACAGGGCTTCATGAAACGGCAGATGATGGGGATCGGCGCGCACCGTGCCGGGTCTGATATCCTCATCCCGCGCCGCCACGCAGGCCAGCCGCTCCCACCCCTCCAGGTTGAGCGGCACCCGCTCCGGCGGGCGGCCCAGCACCAGCAAGCGGCCATGGCCCTTCCCGGCAAACAGGCGTTCCAGCGGAGTGGCGTCGCGGATCATGGCCCGGGGTTATGGCGCGGAATGGCCGAGGCGGGAAGGGCCTTCAGATCCTCTCCAAACTTGTTTGGGGAGGTGGCGGCCGCAGGCCGACGGAGGGGCGCTGCCGGCACCGGCCGCCGCGCCTCAGCCCCGCTCAACGGCCATCGCAATGCCCATGCCGCCGCCAATGCACAATGTCGCCAGGCCCTTCTTCGCATCACGCCGGCCCATTTCGTGCAGCAATGTCACCAGCACGCGCGCACCCGATGCGCCGATCGGGTGGCCGATGGCGATGGCACCGCCGTTGACGTTCAGCTTGGCCGGGTCCAGTCCCAGTTCCTGGCCCACCGCCAGCGCCTGCGCGGCGAACGCCTCATTGGCTTCCACCAAATCCAGATCGGCCACGCTCCAGCCCGCCTTGGCCAGCGCCTTGCGGCTGGCCGGCACCGGGCCGATGCCCATGATCTTCGGATCGACGCCCACGCTGGCAAAGCCGGCAATGCGGGCGAGGATGGGCGCGCCGCGGCGCAGCGCCTCGGCCTCGCTCATCAGCACCAGCGCGGCGGCGCCATCGTTGATGCCGCTGGCGTTGGCGGCCGTCACTGTGCCGTCCTTCTTGAAGGCGCCCTTCAGGCCCGACACGCCATCGATGGTCACGCCGTCGCGGATATATTCATCGGTGTCGATGATGGTATCGCCCTTGCGGCCCTTCACGGTGACGGGCGCGATTTCGGCAGCAAAGCGGCCGGCGGCGCGCGCCGCGCTGGCCTTGTTCTGGCTGGCCACGGCAAATTCATCCTGGGCGGCGCGGCTGATCTGATACATTTCAGCCACGTTTTCCGCAGTGATGCCCATGTGATAGCCATTGAAGGCATCCCACAGGCCATCCTTGATCATGGTGTCCACCAATTCCATGTGGCCCATCTTCTGCCCAGCGCGCAGGGCCTGGGCATGCATCGAAAGGCTCATCGATTCCTGGCCGCCGGCGACCACGATGCCGGCATCGCCATTGGCAATCGCCTGGGCCGCCATCGCCACCGCGCGCAGGCCCGAACCACAGACCTGGTTGACACCATAAGCCGGCGCATCCTGCGTGATGCCGGCGGCGAGCGACGCCTGCCGGGCCGGGTTCTGGCCGTAGCCGGCGGTCAACACCTGGCCCAGGATCACCTCGCCCACCTCGTCGGCGGCCACGCCGGCATCGGCCAGCGCAGCCTCGATCGCCGCCTTGCCCAGCAGATGGGCCGGCGTGCTGGCAAAGCTGCCCAGGAAACTGCCCACGGCGGTGCGGCGGGCGGCGGTGATGACGATGTTGCTCATGGGGTCTCCTCTGGTTTCGAGTCGCAGTCCAAAGCCTAGGCAAGTTTGCCGCGCTGCACCATGGCCCTTTGGATCAAGCCTGCAGCCACCGGGTCAACGGCGCCCACAACCGCTCCGGCGCCCGGCCGCCCACCACCATGCCGACATGGCCGCCCATGATCTCCAGCCGGCGGGCATCGCCCGGGTCGGTCAGCGCGGCGGCGGCCGGCACGATGCGATCGGCCATCGCCACCACATCCAGCAGCGGGATAGCTGGCAGCGCATCGCCGCCCAGCCCGTGCGCCCCGGCCTCGAACAGGCCGGCCAGATCGGCGGCGGCGGCCAGGCTGATCGGCGCGCCGCCGTTGGCCCAATCCTCCAGCCGGGCAAAGCCGGCCACCGCCGCATCATCGGCCGCCGCCAGCCGCTCATATTTCGCCACCAGGCTGGCCGGATCCAGGGACCAGAAGGCCGGTTGCAACAGGTCCATCGGCACGGCGCCCAGCGGTTCGGCCAGCGGCCGTGCCTGTTGCCACCACTGGCCCAGTGCCGCCCGCCCGGCATCGCCATAGCCGCCAAAGCGCCAGGGCGCCGCCAGCAACGCCAGCCGGCTGGCCACCCCGGCGCGCGCCGCCGCCAGCGCCAGCGTGCCGCCCAGGCAATAACCCAGCATCGGCACCGCTTCGCCCAGCCCCGCGATCAACGGCACCAGCCGCTCGTCCACCAGCGCTGCCAGCCCCAGCGGTTCCGGCTGCAGCCCCCAATCCACCAGCAACGGCCGGAACCCGGCTGCGGCCAGGTGCGCCGCCAGGCTCTGCCCCGGCCCCAGATCCAGCACATCAGGCGCGTTGATCAGGGATGGCACCAGCACCAGCGGCTGGCCGCGTTCCGCCCCGGCGCGCAAGGCAACGCCGCCCACGCGCGCCAACTCGGGCCAGGCGGCGCGCGGCGGCGGGGGCGGCGCCTGCTGATAGCGCGCCAGCGCGGCCAGCACCCGTGCCAGCCGCGCCCGGTCATCCCCGCACACCGCCTGCACCGTGCCCAGGAACAGCGGCAGCGGGTGCGGCCCCCGATCTCGCCGATGCTCAGCCATGGCAGTGCTGCACCTGCGGCATTGCACCGCAACACATGACCGTGCTAGCGATAATGACAGAGACCGTTCCGGGAGTCCTCATGGCCGCTGCTTCCTCCTCCGACGCCAAGGCGGGCAAAGCGCCCATCGTCATCAAGAAATACGCCAACCGTCGGCTCTACAACACCGAAACGTCAAGCTACATCACGCTGGAACATCTGGCGGAGATGACGCGCGACGGCCGCGATTTCCAGGTGTTCGACGCCCGTACCGGGGAGGATATCACCCGCTCCGTGCTCACCCAGATCGTGATGGAAGGGGAAGCCGGCGGCCAGACCATGCTGCCGGTGTCGTTCCTGCGCCAGATCATCGCCATGTATGGCGATTCGATGCAGGCGATGGTGCCCCACTATCTCGAAGCCTCGATGGCAGCCTTTGCCGAGAATCACGCCAAGTTCCGCGACGCGGCGATGAAGCCGTTCGAACAGCTGGCCAAGCAGAATCTCGCCATGTTCCAGGCCGCGACCGACATGATGACGGGCGGCCGCTTCCGCACGACCGAACGTGCGCCGCCGCCACAGCCGACCCCGCCGCCGGCCGAAAAGCCGGCCGCCAGCGCCGAGGAACTGGCGCTGCTCAAGGAACAGTTGGCCGCCCTCCAGGCCCGGCTGGACGGCATCAAGGGCTGAATCTGCCCTGCACCACTGCATCGCCCCTTGCTGCTCTCGCGGCTTGTCTATATGGGCGGCGGTGGGAGAAAGCCTGATCGGAGGGGTCTGATCAGGCAGATGGTTCGGGTTTGGCACTGCCACCCGCCTTGGGGGGCATGGCCAGCGCGATTGGTGGGATGCTGGCGATGAAAAGTGGGTATCAAGGTGTATTTTCCGGGCCAGACAGCAACAGTGACGACGGGCCGCTGATCGTGCCGGCCCCCGGCGATGATCTGCCCCCCGGCTATCGGCCATCGGCCGACGAAGAGTTCATGAACCCGCTGCAGCTGGCCTATTTCCGCAAGAAGCTGCTGGCGTGGAAAGACGAGATCCTGAAGGAATCGGAAAGCACACTGGAAGCGCTGAAGGCCGAGCCGCTGCGCGAGCCTGATCTGACCGACCGTGCCGCCAGCGAAACCGATTGGGGCATCGAGCTGCGCACCCGCGACCGCCAGCGCAAGCTGATTTCCAAGATCGATGCCGCCCTGCGCCGCATCGAAACCGGCGATTATGGCTGGTGCGAGATCACCGGTGAGCCGATCAGCCTCGCCCGGCTGGAGGCCCGTCCGATCGCCACCATGACGATCGATGCCCAGGAACGCCACGAGCGCGACGAAAAGATCAGCCGCGACGAATAGTTTGGCGCTTGGCGCCGCCGGGCTGCGCTATCAGCGCAGGCCGGTCGGCGCGGCATCATCCCGCTCAATGGATGCGGGACAATTCGTCCTTCACTTTCAGTTTTTCGGCCTTCAATTGCCGCAGGATGGCAGCATCAGGCGCGGGTCGCTTCAATTCGGCACCCAGTCTGGCGTCCAGCCTGGCATGGCGGGCGGCCAGCATGTCCCGGTGGCTGTTGGGCATTCATACTCTCCCTTCGCTCACAGGCGCTGCCCGGATTGGGCCGCGTCGGGACTGGAGAGTGCATCATGCTTCGCACCGCGAGTCCATCACCCGTGCGGCGATTCACCGCCATATTGGCAGCATTCGCCGCCAGGGCCCCGGCCACCCTTGAGCCGGCCCGCCCTTTTGGTTAACCGATAGTCTCTTGCCGCGCGCAACAACGGAGCCTGCCCAGCCGTGGACGAAGCGGAGATCCGCGCCCGCATCGAATATCTGAGGATGGAGCATCGCGATCTGGATGCCGCCATCGATGCCCTGCGCCTGGTGCCGATGCCCGACATGATCCAGCTGCAACGCTTCAAGAAGCGCAAGCTGCGCCTGAAGGACGAGATCAGCCTGCTCGAGGATCAGCTGGTCCCCGACATCATCGCATGATCGCGGCCCTGTTGCTGCTTGCAGCGGCCCAGGCCGCAGCAGACCCGGCGGCCGGCGCCGCTGCCGCTGAGGACCCGATTGCCCGCCCCTGCCGCGAAGCCGCCGATGCGGCGCGGCCCAGCCGGGGCCAGCTGGCGCGCTGCAACCGGGCCATCGGCCGGCCCGGCATCGCGCTGCCGGTGCGCCTCGCCATGCTGATGAACCGCGGCGCCGCCCGGGTGAAGGCGGGCAAGCTGCTCGAGGCGGTGGCCGATTTCGATCTCGCCATCCAGGCGGCGCCGGGCCTTGCCGAAGCCTGGATCAACAAGGGTATTGCCATGTCCCGCATCGAAGGCCGGGCCAGCGAGGCCATTGCCCTGATCAGCCGTGGCCTTGAAATCGGACCGAAAAGCCCGGCCCGCGCCTATTTCGCGCGGGCCCAGGCCCATGAAGTGGCCGGCAATCTGAAAGCAGCGATGGAGGATTTCGCGGCCGCCGCCCGTGCCGATCCGGATTGGCCGGCGCCCGCCGAGGAGCTGAAACGCTTCCACGTCGAGCGCCGGAAGGTGCTCAAGGCCTGATCATTCGGCTGCCAGCCGCGCCTCCCCGGCCGCCGGCAGCGCGTCCAGCCCGGTGCCGATGTCCACCTTGCGCGGCTTCTTGTGTTCGGGGATCTCGCGCACCAGCTCGATGTTGAGCAGGCCATTTTCAAAGCTGGCGCCCGTCACCTTGATGGTGTCCGCCAGCTGGAAGCGGCGTTCAAAGGCGCGCTTGGCGATGCCGCGGTGCAGATACTGGCGCTCCTTGCCGTCAACCTCGGGCGCCGCCTGGCCCACCACGATCAGCGTGTTTTCCTGCACGGTGATGTCCAGCTCGCCGCGGGCGAAACCGGCAACCGCCATCTGGATGCGATAGGCGCCATCGCTCAGTTTTTCGATGTTGTAGGGGGGGAAGGCATCCCCGGTGTCGATCCGGCTGGCATAATCGACCAATCGGTTCAGATTCTCGAATCCGATGGACGAACGCAGCAACGGCGAAATATCAAATCCACGCATGGCACATTCCTCTTCAAGCAAAGGTGCATCTGGTCCCGCCCATCCTGGGCCGGGGGTTGCCGCCGTGCCTCCTGGCCCCGCCGGCAATCTCAATCTGGGCATGGTCCGCCCGCTTTCAAGAGGGGGTGGGCCGCCACTGCGGCCGCAGCTTGATGCCCTGTTCCGCGATGTGCTGGCCGTTGGCGATGCGGCGCGCGGCTGGTTTGACGGGCCGTGCCTGGCCTGGCGCGCCACGTTGGCGCCCGATGCCGCACTGGCCGTCGGCACCGAATCGCTGGCCGTCACCGCCGGCCTGCTGGCGGTGATGAACTGGCTGCTCCGCCCCGAACATCAGGGCCAGCCGCAACAGCTGCAGCCGTTCCGCTTCGATGATCCGCCGCCGCTCGCCGCCGATCATCCCTTGACCGGCACGCCCGGCCACGCAATCGCCATCGCCAGCCGCCAGTTGCTTGCCCGCGCCGAAGCGTTGTCGGCCCTCAACGCCCCGCCAGAAGGACATGAGCCATGAACCCGTTCCACCTTGCCATCCCGGTCGATGATCTGGCCGCCGCCCGCCATTTCTATGGCACGGTGCTGGGCTGCCCCGAAGGCCGCAGCTCCGAAACCTGGATCGATTTCGATTTCCATGGCCATCAGCTGGTGGTGCACAAGGCCCCGAAAAGCGCCATCCATCGCAACCCCGTCGATGGTGATCAGGTGCCGGTGCCGCATTTCGGCCTGGTGCTGGATTGGGCCGGCTGGGAAGCGCTGGGCGAACGCATCAAGGCGGCCGGCGTCGCCTTCGAACTGGAACCCCATGTGCGCTTTGCCGGCAAGCCGGGCGAGCAGGGCACCTTCTTCCTGTTCGATCCGGCCGGCAACGCGCTGGAATTCAAGGCCATGCGCAACCCCGCCAACCTCTTCGCCAAACAGGCCTGAAAACCGATCCTCCCCCTCTGGGGGAGGTGCCGACCGAAGGGAGGCGGAGGGGGCAGCAAGGTCAGCGCGTGGCGGCCCCCTCCGCCCTGCGGGCACCTCCCCCAGAGGGGGAGGATTGTCCGCTGTGATCAGGCGGCTTGCTTGGCTCAGGCGGCCGGCCTTGCTCTGCCAACCCCACCCCACGCGCCATGGTGCCACACCCGCCTGCCAATCCGCCCCGGCTCGGCTACACCGCTGCCCATGCGTCCCGAAACGCCCTTTGCACCCACTGCCCCGGCGGTGCGCACGGCGCCTGCCGTGCTCACGGCCCGGGGTCTGGCCAAATCCGTGCCCACCGCCGCTGGCCAGCGCCGCCAGCTGTTCGCCCACGTCGATCTTGATCTTCATGCCGGCGATGTCGCCGCCATCACCGGCGAATCGGGCGTCGGCAAATCCACCCTGCTCAATCTTTTGGCCGGGCTGGATCAGCCTGACGCCGGCAACGTCACCATCGGCGGCCAGGCGCTGTCGGGCCTGAACGAAGCCGCGACCACGGCGATCCGATGCCGCCACATCGGCTTTGTGTTCCAGGCCTTCCACGTGCTGCCGCACCTTGATCTTGCCCGCAACGTCGCGCTGCCGCTGGTACTGGCGGGCGCTGCGCAAGGCCCGGCGCTGGAGGCCGCCCGCGCCATGCTGGACCAGGTTGGCCTTGCTGGCCGCGGCAGCGATCATCCAGCCGTGCTGTCTGGCGGCGAGTTGCAGCGCGTCGCCATCGCCCGCGCCCTCGTCCACCGCCCGCCGCTGGTGCTGGCTGATGAACCCACCGGCAATCTTGATCCCGACACCGCGCGCCGCATCCTCGATCTGCTGCTGGCCAGTGCCCAGCAGGCCGGCAGCGCCGTGCTGATCGTCACCCACAGCGAGGCGGTGGCACAGGCCGCCGGCCGGGCGCTCAGCCTGTCGGCCAGCGGCCTCGCGCCCCGCGCACCCGGCGCCTTGGGGGCCTGATCGGCCATGGCGGCGCTGGCGCCTGTTGCCACGGGCTGGCTGCTGGCCGGCGAATGGCGCGCGCAGCCGGTGCGCATGGCCATTGCCGTGCTGGCCATCGCCGTGGGCGTGGCGCTCGGCTTTGCCGTGCATCTGGTCAACAGCGCCGCCCTGGGCAGTTTCGGCCGCGCCATGGCCAGCGTGCAGGGCAGAGCCGATCTGTCGGTCCGCGCCGTCGCCGCCACCGGCATGGACGAGGCGCTTTATCCCCGCCTTGCCCGTCTGCCCGGTATAGCCGCGGCCTCGCCGGTGGTGGAGGTGCCTGCCAGTTGGGGCGAACTCGCCCGACCGGGCGCACCGGCCAAGACCGGCGGCCGCTTCACCCTGTTGGGCACGGATTTCCTGCGCGCGATGCAGGTGACGCCGGGCCTCATCGGCGTTTCGGCCGCCGGCCTGTCGGGTGTCGGAACAGGCAATGGCTGGCTGGAAGGGCGCATCTGGCTGTCGCCGGCGCTGATGGCGGCCTGCCGCTGCCGTGCCGGCCAGAATTTCCGCTTCACGGCGGCCGGGCGCGGCCATGATCCGGTGGTGGCCGGCACGCTGGCCGCCAGCGGCCAGGATGCGCGGCTGGCGGTGATCGACATTGCCGAAGCGCAAGACCGGCTGGGGCAGTTCGGCCGGGTGCAGCGCATCGATCTCAAACTGGCCGAAGGCGCCGATCCCGCCGCCATCACCGCCCGCATCGCCAGGGCGCTTCCGGCCGACGCCCTGGTCGCCACCCCGGATGGGGAGGCGAGCCGCGCCGATGCGCTCAGCCGCGCCTATCGCGTCAATCTCGGCATGCTGGCGCTGGTGGCGCTGCTCACCGGCGGCTTTCTGGTGTGGTCGGCCCAGTCCCTCAGCGTCGCGCGCCGCCGGCCGCAATTTGCCCTGCTCGCCGTGCTCGGCCTGTCGCGGCGCGGGCTGGTCGGGCAATTGCTGGTCGAAGGGCTGGTGCTGGGCGTGGCGGGCGCCGGGCTGGGCCTGGCCTTGGGCTATGGCCTTGCCGATCTGGCCGTGACCCGCCTCGGCGGCGATCTGGGTGGCGGCTATTTCAACGGTGCGCAGGCGCGGCTGGCCTTTCCGCCGCTGGCTGCTGCCGGCTTTGCCGGGCTTGGGCTTGCCACTGCGCTGGCCGGCAGCCTGGTGCCGGCACTGGCCGCCGCGCGCGTGCCGCCGGCCCTCGCCCTGAAGGGGCTGGGCGATGGCATTGATCCCGGTCGGCGGCCGGCGGCCTGGCCGGGCCTCGCCCTCATCGCTGCCGGCACCGGGCTGGCCATGGCGCCACCGGTCGCTGGCCTGCCCATCCTTGCCTATGCCGGCATGGCGCTGCTGCTGGCCGGCGGCGTTGCCCTGATGCCGGCGCTGGCGCGGGCGCTGCTGGCGCCGCTGGCGCGAGCGGGCAGCCGCTGGCTGCCGCTGGATCTCGCCATCCGCCGCCTGTGGGGCGCGCCCCAGGCCGCCAGCCTCGCCCTGTCGGGCATTGTCGCCTCCACCGCGCTGATGGTGGCGATGGCGGTGATGGTCGCCAGCTTCCGCCAGAGCGTCGATGATTGGCTGGTCGCCGTGCTGCCGTCGGATCTCTATCTCCATCTGGAGGCGGCGGAGGCTGGCGGCATCAGCCCCGATGCGCAGGCGCGGCTGATGGCGGTGCCGGGCATTGCCCAGGTGCGGATGCAGCGGGTGATGAGCATCCGCCTCGCCCCCGGCCAGCCGGCGGTGGCGCTGATGGCGCAGGGTGGGCACGCCGCCGTGCCACTGCTGCAGCGCGCCGGCGGCCCCGCCCCGGCCGGCACCACCCCGGTGCTGATTTCCGAACCCATGGCCTGGCTTTATGGCTGGCAGGTCGGGGATCGCAGCACCCTGGCCATCGCCGGCCGGCCACGCCCCGTGTTCGTCGCCGGCGTGTGGCGCGATTATGCCCGGCAATTTGGCGCCATCATCCTGCCGCTGGCCGATTATCGCCGGTTGACCGGCGACCTGACGATGACCGATGCCGCCTTCGACCTCGCCCCCGGCGCCCAGCCGCACGCGGTGCAGCAGGCGCTGGCCGCCGCGCTGCCAGCGGCGGTGCGCGGCCAGGCCCAGTTCGGCCGCCCCGGCGAAATGCGCCGCATCGCCCTGCAGATTTTTGATCGCAGCTTTGCCGTCACCTATGCGCTTGAAGCCATTGCCATCCTGATCGGCCTGATCGGCGTGGCCACCAGTTTTTCCGCCCAGGTGCTGGCCCGCATGCGCGAATTCGGCATGTTGCGCCACATCGGCGTGGCGCGCGGCCAGGTGTTGGCCATGCTGGCGCTGGAAGGCGCCGGGCTGGGGCTGGTCGGCGCGGCTGCCGGCATTGCGCTCGGCCTTGGTCTGGCCATCGTGCTGGTGATGGTGGTCAACCCGCAGAGCTTTCATTGGACAATGGATCTGGCGCTGCCCTGGCCGCTGCTGGCCGGGCTGGCCGCCGCGCTGATCGCCTGCGCCGCCGGCACTGCCGTGTTGGCCGGCCGGCGGGCGCTGGGGCAGGGGCCGCTGCTGGCCGTGCGGGCGGATTGGTGATGCGGCGGTTGGTGCTCCTGTTGCTGGCGCCGCTGCTGCTGGCGGCGGATTTTGCGCCCGTGAAACCCGGCGTTCCGTTCCGCTTTCCGGCCGATCATGGCGCCCATCCGGCCTTCCGCACCGAATGGTGGTATGTCACCGGTTGGGTGCAGCCGAAATCGGGCGCCAGCGCGCAAGCTGCGGGCATCCAGATCACCTTTTTCCGCACCCGCCTGCCACGCGCCAAGCCAAATCGGTCACGCTTTGCCACGGAACAGGTGATTTTCGCCCACGCCGCCATCGCCGATCCCGCCACCGGCCGGCTGCGCCATGCCACCCGCATCGCCCGTTCCGGCTTCGGCCTTGCCCAGGCCAGGGTGGGGGACATGGATGTGGCGGTGGACGATTGGCGGCTGTGGCGGGGTGCCGATGGCCGGCTGCACGGGCATGTGGTGGTCGATGGCCAGCGGCTCGATCTGGCCTTCACGCCGCGCCAGCCGATCATCCTGCAAGGCCGCGCCGGCTATAGCCAGAAGGGGCCAAACCCCTCAGAAGCAAGCCATTATTACAGCTGGCCCCAGCTTGCCACCAGCGGCACGCTGGCTGGCAAGCCCGTTATCGGCACCGCCTGGCTGGATCGCGAATGGTCCTCCACTTTGCTCAACCCGCGCGCTGTGGGCTGGGATTGGTTGGGCATCAACCTCGATGATGGCGGCGCCCTCACCCTGTTTCGGGTTCGTGATACCAACGGCCGGGCGCTGTGGGCCGGCGGCAGCCACCGCGACCGGGCCGGAAAAACCCAGATATTCCAACCACAAGACGTGGATTGGCAGGCCGCTGGCTGGTGGAAATCCCCACGCAGCGGGGCGCGCTGGCCGGTGCGGCCGATCGTGCGCTACCGCCTCGGCAGCCAGTGGCAAGCCCTTGAAATCAAACCGCTGATGCCGGATCAGGAGCTTGACAGCCGCAGCGGCGGCGGCCCGCTCTATTGGGAAGGCGCCGTCACGGTTCCAGGCGGCCGCGGCTATCTGGAACTCACCGGCTATTCTGCCCCCTTGCGGATGTGAGGGCGGCCAAGCTAACAGCGGCGCCAGGCAGGGGTGCCAAACCGGATCGGGGCAAACAAGTGATTGAAAACACTGGCATCATCGCGCCTGACTTTGCGCCTGCCGCCCCGCGTGGCCTGTGCACCGATTGTGGCGTGTCGCGCACCAGCACACCCACCGATTGCGGCAGCGCCTGCCAGTTCATCAAGCCCGATTATGCCGCGATGGAAACCCAGGTCCACGGCCGGCCCCGCGACGAAAGCCGGGCAGACGAACTCTTCTTCGGTCCCTATCAACGCATGGCAAAAGCCCGGTTGAAACAACCACTTGCCGGCGCGCAATGGACAGGGATCACCAGCCGGCTGGGCCAGCGCCTGCTCGAAACCGGGGCAGTGGATGCCATCCTGACCATGGCACCCGACCCCAATGACAAGTGGCGCCCGCGCCCGGTGATGGTGACCAAGGCGGAAGCCATGGCGCAGGTGCGCGGCATGCGCATGGGCTATGCGCCGCTGCTCGCGCTGCTCGAACCCGCGCGCGCTGCCGGCTTCAAGCGCATTGGAATCATTGGCATTCCTTGCCAGATCCACGCCTTGCGCCGGCTGGAGGCCAAGCTGGGCTTTGAACGGCTCTACGTGATCGGCACGCCGTGCAGCGACAACACGACGACCGAGAATTTCCACGAATTCCTGTCCCTGCTCTCCGACAAGCCGGAAACCATCACCTATCTGGAATTCAAGGCCGATTATCATGTCGAGCTGCGCTTTGACGATGGCCGGCGCAAGGATATTCCGTTCCTGATGCTGCCGTTGTCAGACCTGCGGCCGGATTTCTTCCCGCTCACCTGCCGCACCTGCGTGGATTACACCAACAGCCTGGCCGATATCACCGTCGGCTATATGGGCGGCACCGGGGACCAGTGGCTGCTGATCCGCAACGATCGCGGCGCCGAATTGCTTGATTTGCTTGGGGATGAAGTCTCGCTGACGGAGCCGGAGGATAACGGCAAGCCCGATGGCAGCAAACGCGCCGGGCCGGTGAAAGGCTTCCTCGCCAACACCGAACGCGCCGCCGGCGGCCTCCCCTTGCGCCGCATGCCGAAATTCATCCGGCCGCTGGTGGGCAAGCTGATGCCCCTCGTCGGCCCCAAGGGCAAGGAATTCGCCCGCACCCGCGTCGAGATGAAGGCCATCGAAACCATCCTCCACCTGCGCCGCGAAGCGCCCGCCATGATGAAGAACATGATCCCGCCGCACGTGTGGACCCTGGTGGCACGCTATGGCCTCACGCCGGGGAAGGGCGAGACGAAAGACACGTGATCCGACGCGCCAGCGCGATTGCGGCCGAATTTGGCCAATTTTCGCTGAGAAAGAGCCCAATTTGATCGCCCAGCAGCGTTCAAACACCAAAACCCGCTGCAATTCGACGTGACTTTTTCCACTTTTTCCGCATCTCGCCGGTTTTTGACGCCACCCGGCCCCATTTGACACACTTGACGAAAATCGCGGGATTCCGGATTTTTTCCCTTGGCTTTCAATGCCGAAATCCAACAGCCACGCCGTGATGATAAGCTGTTTGGCCTGTGTAGGACAGAGGGCCAGGAAAGCGGCCTCCGGCGGGCAGGGACCGTCCCTGCACCCGTGCGTTTTTGGGCGGCCCTTCCACTTCAACGTGCATTGGACGGCTGAATTCGCCGTGATATTACTTTGCTATGCTTCACACGCGTAAGCTTGGCGGTTCAATCGACGTCGATGGTATGCGCTACGACTGGGCTTTGGAGCGGGAGCCCCAATGGTCCACAGTCGACGGGTGGAGGGGCATGGCAGTTGCTGTTCGCCTGCGAGGTGCCCAGCGCCAAGCAATTTTGGAATTTCCAATGCCATCTGCGCGTCGGTCTAACCCGGATTATTCACCGGCCGGGTGATTTCGGGTTGG
>NZ_NOXT01000078.1 GCF_002251755.1 Sandarakinorhabdus cyanobacteriorum | reverse complement strand
GGCAACGCCCTGACAGGAAGGCTCATGAATAAGGCGGGTTATATTCGGGAAATTCGCGACTGAGCCCAATAGAGTCCGCGCAGCATTGCGATTTGCATTACGCCGGCTCGCGGAATGCAAATGCCCGTCGCAAGTTGCAACGCGCGCCGATCAGGCCATTCTGGCCGGCCAGCGGGCGATCACGGCATAATCACTGCCGTCCTTGCCCATTCGGCTTTCGAACAGCGCGAACTTGTCCACCATCCAGCCCGTGCGCGGCAGCGGCGCTTGCGGCCAGCCGGCGGCCCCAATCATGGTGCGGCCGCGCGCCAGCGTGACATGCGGCACAAAGGCTCGGGTTTCGCGCGCGATGCCCGCGCCGGCCAAGGCTGCATCCACCGCCTTGGCCAGTGCCGCCAGCCGGTCGGCCGGGCGCACGCCCACCCACAGCGTGTCGATCCGGCCGCGATGCTCGAACAGGCCGGCTTCGCCCAATTCGGCCTGGAACGCCTTGATATTCACCCGGCCCAAGGCGGCAACAATATCCTGCGCCTGGTGGCGGTCCACTTCGCCGATGAAGCGCAGTGTCAGGTGCAACTGCTCCGCCCGTTGCCAGCGGGCGCCGGCCACGCCGCCCATCGCGCCCAGCAGCGCCACCGTCACCGGCGCCGGCAGCTCCAGCCCGACGAACAATCGCATCATGGCAGCCGCATCATTTCAGGCGCATCATTTGATCTGGGCCAGCTCCCGCTCCACCGCCGGCAGGATGCGGTTCACCATCACGGCCACGCCCTTGGCATTGGGGTGCATGCCGTCGGCCAATTGCAGGCCCTTCTGCGCCGCCACACCATCAAGGAAAAAAGGATAGAGTGCCACGCCATTGGCCTTGGCCACCGCGGGGAACAGCGCTTCAAATTCCGTCACATAGGCCTTGCCCAACGTCGGGTTGGCGCGCATGCCGGCCACCAGCACGCGGGCGCCCTTGGCCTTGAACGCCTTCACCATCGCGTCCAGATTCTGCTTCGCCACCCGCGGCGGCTGCCCGCGCAGCATGTCGTTGGCGCCCAGTTCCAGCACCACCAGATCGGGCTTCTGCTTCATGCCGGCCAGCACCCAGCCGATGCGCGCGCGCCCCTGCGTGCTGGTGTCACCCGAAACCCCGGCACCCACCACGGTCACATCCCGGCCTTTCGCCTTCAGTGCCTTTTCCAGCTGCGGCGCAAACCCCTGGCCGGGCGGCAATTGGTAACCAGCGGTCAATGAATCGCCAAAGGCCAGCACCACCAACGGTTTCGCAACCGCGGCCTGCGACACGAAGGCCGCAATTATCATGGCTGCCATCTGGTAAAGCGCACGACGAATGCCTAACTCGGGCAAGACTCAACTCCTCCACAGGCGGGACATGGACAATCCTATCGTCATTGATGCCCGCGATGTCACCCTCCGTCTTGGCGACGGCGATGCCGCAGTGGATGTGCTGCGTGGCCTGAACCTGGCCATAACGGCCGGCGAGCGTGTGGCGATCCTCGGGCCATCGGGCTCCGGCAAATCATCGGCCATGGCGATCCTGTCGGGCATGGAACGCGCCACCTCCGGCCGTGTCACCATCGCCGGGGCCGATTTTTCCCGCCTCGATGAAGATGGCCTCGCCCGTGCCCGCCGCGGCCGCATCGGCATCGTGTTGCAGGCCTTCCACCTCATCCCCACCATGACGGCGCTGGAAAATGTCGCCGTGCCGCTCGAACTGGCCGGTGAAGCCAACCCCCAGGCCCGCGCCCGCGCCGAACTGGAAGCGGTCGGCCTTGGCCACCGCCTCACCCATTATCCCACCCAATTGTCCGGCGGAGAGCAACAGCGCGTCGCCATCGCCCGCGCCCTCGTCGGCCGGCCGGCGCTGATCTTCGCCGATGAACCCACCGGCAATCTTGATGCCGCCACCGGCGAGACCATCGTGCAGCTGCTGTTCGGCCGTCTGGCCGAAACCGGCGCCACATTGGTGCTGATCACCCATGATGCCGATCTCGCCCGCCGCTGCAACCGCGTCATCACCATGCGCGACGGCCTGATCGTCTCCGATCAAACCACGCTTCAAACCGCTGCAGAATAGGGGAATATCATGACCAGCCTCAGCTATTTCGACGGCGATGCCGAATGCGAAGCCTATGTCGCGCTGCCCAGCGGCCCTGGCCCGCACAGCTGCGTGCTGATCGCCCCCAACTGGGTTGGCCAGACCGCGTGGGACAACAACGTGGCCGACAAATTGGCCGCGCTTGGCTATGTCGCGATCGCCATCGATGTCTATGGCAAGGGCCGGCGCGGCGATCCGGCGGGTGACAACAGCGCCCTGATGGGCCCCTGGGTGGCCGATCGCGCCGCCCTGCGCCGCCGCCTGATCGCCGCTGTCGATGCCGCCGCTGCCCTGCCGCAGGTGGACGATGAACGCATGGCCATCATCGGCTATTGCTTTGGCGGCCTGTGTGCATTGGATGTCGCCCGTGCCTGCGATCCGCGCATCAAGGCGGCGGTCAGCTTCCACGGCATCTACAACCCCGGTCTCGGCGCCGCCGGCCCAATCACCGCCAAGGTGCTGGCCCTGCACGGCTGGGAAGATCCCTACACCCCGCCGCAGGATCATCACGCGCTGGCTGCCGAGATGACCGCCGCCGGCGCCGATTGGCAAATCCATGCCTATGGCGGCACCTATCACAGCTTCACCAACGAACATGCCAACGCGCCGGGCACCGCCATGTACAGCCCCGATGCCGACCGGCGCAGCTGGGCGGCGATGACCGGCCTGCTGGCGGAAGTGCTCTGAGCCTCTCGCTCCGCCTTGCCCTTCGCGAACTGCGCGGCGGCCTTGCCGGCCTGCGCATCCTCGCCGTGTGCCTGGTGCTCGGCGTTGCCGCGCTGGCCGGGGTGGGCAGCCTCGCCAGCGCCATCAACGCCGGCCTGGCCGAACGTGGCCAGGATCTGCTCGGCGGCGATGTCGCCGTGCGCCTCTCCGGCCGCTTCGCCACGGCGGACGAGCTTGCCACCATCCGCGCCACCGGCACGGTGAACGAGGTGGTGAAGCTGCGCGGGATGGCGGCAAACGCCAGCGGCGGCGATGCCGTGCTGGCCGAAGTGAAGGCGGTGGACGACCGCTGGCCGCTCTATGGCCGCGTGGTCATCGATGGCGCCGCCCATATCATCCCCGGCACCGCCGCCGCCCAGCCGGCCCTGGCCGACAAGCTGAACCTGAAGCCGGGGGACCGCATCACCCTCGGCCAGGTCAGCTTGCGCTACCTCGGCCCGCTGGTGGAAGAGGCTGATCGCGCCGCCGACGGCTTTGGCTTCGGTCCCGGCCTTGTCATCCACCGCGCTGATCTGGAACGCGCTGGTCTCCTGGGCCTCGGCAGCCTGTTCACCGTGGATTACCGCATCAAGCTGCCGCCGGGCACCAGCATCGAATTCGCCCGTACCCGGCTGGAGGCAGCGGTGAAGACCGGCGGCGGCCGCGTGCGCGATCGCAGCAATGGCGCGCCCGGCACCCGCAATTTCGTCACCCAGCTGGGCCAGTTCCTCACGCTGGTCGGCCTCACCGCGCTGGTGGTCGCTGGCGTCGGCGTTGCTGGCGGCGTTTCCGCCTATATGGGCGCACGCACCCGCACCATCGCCACGCTGAAGGTGCTGGGGGCCGACAGCGCCACCATCCGCGCTGTCTATCTCTGGCAATTGGCGCTGGTGTCGGCCGGCGCCGTGCTGATCGGCCTGTTGATCGGCGCGATCACCCCCGCCGCCGTCGGCCAGTTCGCGGCGGACAGTCTGCCCGTCCCGCCCGCCCCCGGTCCGCAATGGGGCGCGCTGGCGCTGGCCGCCACCTATGGCAGCCTGGTCGCGCTGGCCTTCGCGCTGTGGCCGCTGGGGCAGGGGGCCGCCATGCCGGCTGCCCGCCTGCTGCGCAGCCTCACCGAACGCCGCGCCCGGCCCGGCCTCGGCACCATCGCCACCATCGCGGCGGCGATCATCCTGGTGCTGGCGCTCACCATCATCGAGGCGGAACAGAAGCTGTTCGTCATGGGCTTCCTCGCCGGTGCCATTGGCCTCATCCTGCTGTTGTGGGCACTGGCGGCGCTGGTCAAATGGGCCGCCACCCGCGCGCCCCGCCCCGGCGGCACGCTGGCCCGGCTGGCGCTGGCCAATCTCCACCGCCCCGGCGCGCCCACCCGCAATCTCATCGTCGCGCTTGGCCTTGGCCTCACCCTGTTTGCCACGCTGGCCAGCATCGAAGGCACGCTGGCCGCCCAGATCAACCGCACCATCCCCACCCGTGCGCCCAGCTTCTTCGTGCTTGATATTCCGAACGACGCGAAGGATCGCTTCGCCACCCGCGTCGCCGCCACCGCGCCGGGGGCGCAAACCGTCATCGTCCCCTCCCTGCGGGGGCCGGTCACGGCGGTGAACGGCGTGCCGGCCGAAAAGATCAACGCCCCCGAAGCCTGGATCCTGCGCGGCGATCGCGGCCTGTCCTATGCTGCCGATCTGCCGGCCAGCAACAGCATCGTCCAGGGCAAATGGTGGCCGCGCGACTATGCCGGGCCGCCGCTGGTCTCCATTGATGAAGACGCCGCCCGTGTGCTCGGCCTCAAGATTGGCGACACTATCACCCTCTCCGTCCTCGGCGTCGAAATCACCGCCACCATCGCCTCGACCCGGAAGATCGACTGGCAGTCGCTCGGCTTCAACTTTGCCATCCTCTTCGCCCCCGGCACGCTGGAGGCCGCGCCCCACGGCTGGATGGCCACCGTGCAGGTGCCGACCAGCGCCGAACCCGCCCTGCAGCGTGCCATCACCCGCGAATTCCCAACCGCCAGCAGCATCCGGGTGAAGGATGTGATCGGCCAGGTGCAAACGCTGCTCGGCCAGCTTTCCGCCGCCATCCGTGCCGCCGCCAGCGTCACCGTGGCCGCCGGCATCGCCGTGCTGGTCGGCACCATCGCCGCCGGGGCGCGCGCCCGCACCTATGATGCGGTGCTGCTGAAACTGCTCGGCGCCACCCGCGGCCAGGTCGTGCGCGCCACGCTGGCGGAATATGGCGCGATTGCCGTCATTGTCGCCGGCCTCGCGCTGGTGCTGGGCAGTGCCGCCGGCTGGTTCGTCATCACCCAGGTGTTCAACCTGGAATGGACACCCGATTGGCCGCGCGTGGTGATCACCGTGGTGGTGGGGGCCATCGCGACGATTTTCCTTGGCCTCGTCGGCAACTGGCAGGCGCTCTCCGCCCGCCCGGCCGCCGTGCTGCGACAACTCTGATGGCCTCGGCCTGTCGCACGGGTCATTGAATATTCACCCAACATGCCCGATATTGAACCTGCCGCCGACCAATCGTCGGCCACAGGAGGATGAATCACATGGCCAACAATATGGACCCCCGGCTTGCCGCCTTCCGGGCCCAGGCCCCCGAAGCGGCCGGTTATGACGCCGGCCTGCGCAGCTACATGCTGGGCATCTACAATTACATGGCATCCGGCGTGCTGCTCACCGGCATCGTCGCGCTGCTGGTCTATTCCAGCCCGGCGCTGTTCTCGGTCTTCTTCAACGAATTCGGCCGCCCGACCATCCTGGGCTGGGGCGCCATGCTGTCGCCGCTCGTCATGGTCATGGCGATGAGCTTCGGCTTGCACCGCATGTCCACCACCACGGTCAAGGGCCTCTATTGGGCCTATGCCGCGCTGATGGGCGTGTCGATGAGCACGATCTTCGCCCGCTACACCGGCGCGTCGGTGGCACAGACCTTCTTCGTGACCGCGGCCAGCTTCGGCGCGCTCAGCCTTTATGGCTACACCACGAAAAAGAATCTGTCGGCGTTCGGCCGCTTCCTGTTCATGGGCCTCGTCGGCATCATCATCGCCTCCATCGCCAACATCTTCATCGGCTCTTCGGGGCTGCAGCTGGCGGTGAACATCCTGGGCGTGCTGATCTTCGCTGGCCTCACCGCCTATGACACGCAGCGCCTGCGCGACATGTACTGGCAGGTTCAGGGCACCGATTTCGCCGGCAAGGCCGCGGTGATGGGCGCGCTGACGCTCTATCTGAACTTCGTCAATCTGTTCCAGTTCCTGCTCAGCTTCATGGGCAACCGCGACTGATCCAGGCGGACAAGCCAACCAAAAGGGCCCGGCAGCCCAATCTGCCGGGCCTTTTTTCACCTCTCCCCTTGGGGGAGAGGTCGGACTCGGCGCAGCCGAGCCGGGCGAGGGGTTCTACCCCGATCTCCCCCAGAGGGGGGGACCCAACCAAAAACATCCTCCCCTTCTGGGGGAGGTGCCCGCAGGGCGGAGGGGGCCAGCCAGCCCAAAATCAGCCGCCCCTCACCCCCGCGCCGCCGCCTCCACCCACTCAAGCCGGTCCTGGCCGAAATGCATCTCGCCGGCCACGAAACAGGTCGGCGCGCCAAACACCCCGCGCGCCACGGCGGCCTCGGTGTTTTCCAGCAGGCGTTGCTTGGCCTCAGGGGTCTGCGCCAGCGCCAGAAGCCCGGCCGCATCATGCCCGCCCTCGGCCAGGGTCGCGGCCACCACCTCCGGATCGGCCATGCTGCGCGCCTGCTGCCACATGCCGGCAAACAGCGTGTCCCCCACCGCATCAAAGCGCGGATCGCCCTGCAGCCCGGCCAATATCCGCATCATCGCGATGGTGTTCACCGGGAAATTCGGGTTCATCACCAGCGTGATGCCATCGCGCGCCGCCCAGCGCTGCATATCCTCGTTCATCCAGCGGCCCTTGGCTGCCACGCTGCCCGGCGGCATCCCGCTCGTGGCCTTGAACACCCCGCCTAGCAGGATCGGCACCTTCACCAACGGCGCGCCAGTGCGTGTCGCAATCCCTTTCAACCGGTGCCAGGCCAGGAACGCCGTGGGCGAACCCACATCGAACAGAAACTCGATCTTGTTGGGCATCGCGCTCTCCTTCACCATTTTTCCATCCACGGCCGCAGATCCAGCTCGTGCGTCCAGGCGCTGCGCGGCTGATGGTGCAGCCGCACATATTCCGCCGCAATCGCCTCCGGGTTCAAAATGCCGTCCTCGCCTTTCAGGGCGTAACGCTCGGGGAAATTGCTGGCGATGAAATCGGTGTCGATGGCGCCATCGATGATGCTGTGGGCGACATGGATGCCCTTCGGCCCCAACTCGCGCGCCATCGCCTGGGCGAGGCTGCGCAGTGCGAACTTGCCGCCGGAAAAGCCGGCAAAGCCCGCCGATCCGCGCAACGAAGCCGTCGCGCCGGTGAAGATGATGGTGCCTCGCCCCCGCGGCACCATGCGCCGCGCCGCCTCGCGGCCGGTGATGAAGCCGGCCAGCGCACACATTTCCCAGATCTTGGTATAACGCCGCACCGTCTCCTCCAGGATCGGCATTGGCGAATTGGCGCCGATGTTGAACACCAGCACCTCCACCACGCCAATCTCCGCCTCGATCCGGTCAAACAGGGCGATCATCTCCGCCTCGTTGCGGGCATCGGCGCCGACGGCCACGCAGCGGCCACCTTCGGCCACGATCCGGTCACGCAGCGGCCCCAACTGGTCACCATTGCGGCGCACCGGCACCGCGATCAGGCCATCGCGGGCAAAGGCCGCCGCCGCCGCGCCGCCAGTGGCATCACCGGCCCCGATCACCACCGCCACACCATTACGTGCAATTGCAGTCATATTGCAGTCTCCAGGCGTTCGTGCGCCTCGTCCAGCATGAAGCGCAGGGCGGCCAACCGGCTGTCACCCAGCAGTTCGGCAATCCGGGCCTGCGCCGCCTGCCAGCCCGCCTGTGCGGCGCTGCGGCGGCGATGGCCATCGTCAGACAGCCACACCAGCTTGCTCCGCTTGTCCTCGGTGGAGGCGCGGATGCTGATCAGCCCAGCCACCTCCAGCGGTCGCACCAGGCGCGACATGGTCGAGGCATCGGCCGCCAGCATGCCAGCGAGCGCCCCGATCGCCGTGCCGCGCCGCCGCGACAGGCAGGCGAGCAGGCCATATTGCCCGATGGTCAAACCATGCGGGGTCAGCGCCTCATCATAAATCTGGGTGATCCGCCGCGACAGCCGCCGCACCTTGGCGGCCGTGCACACATCGGCAACGGAAAGAGCAGGGGCGGGCGTGTTCACCCACCCTGATTAACATGCAATTGCAGACAATCAACCCTGCTGCTTCAACCAGTCCAGCGTGCGGCCCCACGCCAGCGCGGCAGCGGCGGCATCATAACGGCCCACGGCGGTATCGTTGTTGAAGGCATGGTTGACGCCGGGATAGGTGAACGCCTGGAACCGCACGCCGGCGGCGTTCAGGGCGGCCTGCCAGGCCGGGCCCATGGCGTTGATGCGATCATCCAGGCCGGCATAATGCAGCATAAGCCGCGCCTTCACCCGATCGGCCCCGGCCGCTTCGGGTGGGGCCGCGCCATAATAGGCCACACCGGCGCGCAAGGCCGGACCGGCGGCCACGGCCAGTGCATTGACCATGCCGCCGCCCCAGCAGAAGCCCACCGCACCGGCCGTGCCTTTGCCCGGGGCCTTGGCCCCAAGCCAGTTCAGCATGGCCACACCATCGGCAACTGTCTGCGCCCGGTCCAGCTTGCCGATCATGCCGCGCGCCACATCCTCGGCACTGGTTGCGCCATCAGGCTGTGTGGGGGTGCCGCCGGCCGGCAACAGGAAATCCGCCGCCAACGCGACCAGGCCGCTGGTGGCCAGCCGCCGCGCAACATCGCGGATATGATCGTTGAGGCCGCGATTTTCGTGAATCACCAGCACGCGCGGTGCGGCCCCGGCCCCTTTGGCCGGTTGCGCCAGATAGCCGCCCAGCGTGCGCCCACCCGCCTCGAAGCGCACATCGCCGGCCTTGATGCGCGGATCATCGGCCGCCACCAATGGCGCTGCATCGGCACGGCCGGCAATCACCCCCAACAGGCTGCTCGCTGCCGCGGCGCCGCCGGCCAGCCGGGTCATCCGTGCCATCAGTTCGCGCCGGCTCAGATCACCAACATGGGTGAAACGGTCATACAGGGCGATCATCGCCGGGGTGGGCCGAAGCGCAGTCATGGGCGGTTCCTTCGCTGGGTTGCCGAAAAAGTGTATACAATATGCCCTATGCTTCAACCGCCAAGTGCGCTCAGTGCGGTGACGGTGTCGACATCCGCGAGGCAGGCGGCCGATGGCGCCGGCACCTCGGTCACCACATGATCAGCCATGATCGCTCGGCCGCCGGCATCTCCAGCCAGCTGGCGCAGCCGGCCAAAGGCGCTGCGCGGCCAGCGCACCGGGTGGCCGCGCCGGCCATTCCACACGGGCGCCACCACATCCCCGGCCGCAGCGGCCAGCGCCGCGATCAGGTCCGGTTCCACCGCCGGCATGTCCGCCAGGCAGACCAGCGCCGCATCCCAGTCATCGGGTACGGCCGCGATCCCGGCCGCCAGGCTGCGGCCCATGCCATCGGCCCAGTCCGCCGCCATCACGAACCGCACATCGCGCCCCGCCAACGCCGCCCGCACTGCGTCCGCCTGGTGGCCCAGCACCACCACCGGCGGCGGCAGGCCGGCGGCGGCAATCGCATCCACCACATGCGCGACCAGCGGCTGGCCACGCCACAGCGCCAGCAATTTGTGCCCGTCGCCAAAGCGGCTCGACCGGCCGGCGGCCAGCACCACTGCCCCCACCCGGCCCGGCGCTCCGGCCACGGCGCGCGGCTGTGGCCGTTCCGCTTCGGGCAACAGGCCGCCTTCGCCGAGGCCGGCGATCAGCGCGCCATCCACCGGCAGGCCCGCCGCCAGATGTTCCAGCACGATGTCGAACCCATTGCGCTTGGGGCTTCGGGCGCAGCCGGGCAGGCCGATCACCGGCCTGCCGTCCAGCACACCCAGCACCAGCAGATTGCCCGGATCCACCGGCATGCCCAGCCGCAGCACCTGGCCACCGGCGGCCACAATGGCGGCCGGGATCACGTCCCCCCGGTCCACCGTCGCCGATGCCCCGGCCACCAGCAGCACATCGCCTGGAACGCTGCGCAACTGCGCCGCCAGCGCTCCGGCCTCATGCGGGCAGGACGGTGCCACCGCGAACGCACCGCCCAGCGCCGCCACCCGCGCCGCCGTCACAAGCTCCAGTTTTTCCAGCGCCTTGGCCGAAGTGCCGGGCAGGCTGGTGGCGATCAGGCCAAAGCTGCGTGGGCGGAAGGCCGCCACCGCCATCGGCCGCGCCGCCGCCACTGCGCCGGCCAGCACGGCCGCCGGCACCGCATAGGTGATGGTCTTGATCGTCGCGATGATTTCGCCAGCCGCCACGCGCTGGCCGTCGGGCAGGGTGGCGAGCGTCAGTGCCTCGTCCACCCGGTTCACCGCTGCCACCATCGCCGGCGGCAACTGCACCAGGCCATCGGCCGCCGCCGCGATATTCACTCGGCCATGCACCGGCGCCAGCACCTGTGCGCCCGGCCCGGCCAGCGCGGCGGCCAGCGCCGTTGCCGCCGCATCCTCGGCCACATCGCCCGCTTCCAGCCGGGCCACCACCAGGCTGGTGATGCCGGCGAGCTCGGCGGCGGCCAGATCATCCGCCGTAAGCCGATGCCCCTTGGCCAGCCGCCGCCCGCCCAGCATCTGGCCATGCGCCAGCAGCGCGCCCAACGCCTGGTCCAGCGGCAGTTCGCCAAATTTCATTCGCGGATCAACGCCTTCCGCCACATCGCTGTCATCTGCGCTGCGATCGACAGGGCAATTTCCGCCGGCCCGATGGCACCGATGGCCAGGCCCGCCGGCCCGTGCACCCGTGCCAGATCATCCGGGCCATGCCCAAGTGCCGCCAGCCGCTCCAGCCGGCCGGCATGGTTTTTCCGGCTGCCCAGCGCGGCGATATAATGGGCCGGTGATTGCAACGCACAGGCCAGCGCCACATCATCAATCTTGGGATCATGGGTCAGCGCCACCACCGCACTCGCCGCGTTGGGCTGATATTCGGCCAGCGCCTCATCCGGCCAGCGCCGGTCCAGCACCAGCCCGGCAAAACGGTCGTCGGCGGCAAACAGCCGGCGCGGATCGATCACGGTGGTGGCCACGCCCAGCCCCTGCGCCAGCGGCACCAGCGCCTGTGCGATATGCACCGCCCCGATGATGAACAGCCGGCGCGGCGGTGGATAATCGCGCACGAACGGCCCATCGCGCCCGGCCGCGCTGCGCCCTGTGGCCGGGTCGCTGCTGATCGCCATGCCCTCGCCCGCCGCGGTTCCGGCCAGCACATCGGCCACCAGCGCCGCTGGCAGGCCATCATCGGCCAGCCGCTGCACCATGATCGCGATGCGCCCGCCGCAGGCCAACCCGGCCGTCCACGCCACGGAATCGGCCACGCCAAATTCCAGCACCGCGTGGCCCGCCCCGTCGGCAATCATCGCCTGCGCGGCCAGGATCACCTCGGCCTCCACACAGCCGCCCGACACACTGCCTTCGAACAGGCCATCAGCGCGCACCGCCAGGTGGCTGCCTTCGCGGCGCGGCGCGGAACCCCAGGTGCTGATCACCGTCGCCACCGCCACCCCGTGGCCGGCGCGCTGCCATTCCAGCGCGCGGGCCAGCGTGGCCAGATCCTCATCGCCGGTCATGCCATCCACTGCCAACCCAGGAACAAAGCCACCAGCAGCAGCAGCGCGCCGCCCCAGACCAGCGGCGACAGGCCGCCCGCCGCCGGCGCCGCCACCGGTGCAGGCGCTGCGTCCACGGGCGCCGGGGCCGCCTCCTTGCCCTCCACCTCTGCCTTCAGCGCATTGAAGAAATTGTCGGCATATTGCTTGGCGGTGCCTTCGATCAGCCGCGCACCCAGCTGCGCCAGCTTGCCGCCCACCTGCGCATCCACATCATAATCCAGCCGGGTCAGCGCCGGTCCCAGCACGGTCAACACCACATCGGCGCCGCCCTTGGCAAAGCCGGCCACGCCGCCCTTGCCTTCGCCCACCAGGCGATAACGTTCCGGCGCAACGATGTTTTCCAGCCGCACCTGCCCACCGAACTTCGCCCGCACCGGCCCCACCTTGGCGTTCAGCGTGCCGTCAAAGGTCGGCACCTCGCCTTCGGTGCGCACCAGCTGCTCCACCCCATCGATGCAGCGCGCCAGCACATCGGGATCGTTCAGCGCCGCCCACAAGGCTTCACGCGCCGCCGCAATCTCCACCGATCCCGACAATTTCATCGCCAGCCCTTTCGTTGCGCTCCCGTGTGGCACGCGCGCACGACGGCGGCAAGATCAGTGCATCCAGACGCGCTTTCCCATTTGCATAATGGTTATTACAGATTAATAGTTCCTTTCGACGATACAGCATATCAAGCCTGTCTGGGGGGGGCAGCGGCGTGGGGGGAGTGGCGTTGGTGGACGTGCAATCGCTGGAGCTGGCACCGGACGAGGTGATCGTGCGCGGCACGATGAAATGGTTCGATCCGGTGCGTGGCTATGGTTTCATGCTGCCCGGCACGGGCGAAGGCCGTGACGTGCTGGTGCATTTTTCCGTCGTGCGCGAACTGGGCCGGCGCAGTCTGCCCGAAGGCTGCACCGTCACCGCCGTGGTGGTGGAACGTGATCGTGGCCGTCAGGCCCGACGCATCATCGATCTGGATCTCTCCACCGCCATCGGGCCCGATCCCGAAACCGCCGCTGCCCGCGCGGCTGATCGCGTCAACCCCCAGGCCATGCTCGCTGCCGCCGGCCCGCTGGAACCGGTTTCGGTGAAATGGTTCAACCGGCTGAAAGGCTATGGCTTTGTCATGCGTGACGATGGCTCGCCCGATATCTTCATCCACATGGAAACCATGCGCCGCGCCGGCTTCACCGATCCTCAGCCGGGCGATGCAGTGCTGGTGCGGGTGGCGCCGGGCCACAAGGGCCCTCTGGCCGTTTTCGCCGAAATGCCCGATAAGGGGGCATGATCGCATCGCGCCTGCTCCTTTGCCTTGCCACCGCTGCCACGCTGGCATCGCTCACGCCCGCCGGGGCCGCCACGCCCTGTCCGAACACCGGGCTTGCCACCCGCAAGGTCAGCTTCACCACCGCAAAGGGCCGGTTCACCTATCAGGTGGAGGTCGCCCGCACCGCCGAGCAACAGGCGTGCGGCATGATGTTCCGCGAAACCATGGCGCCCGGCACCGGCATGAGCTTTCCGATGACACCACCCCGCCAGACCGGTTTCTGGATGGAAAACACCATCCTGCCGCTCGACATCATCTATGTGTCGCCGGCCAAACGCGTGCTCAATGTGCGGCGCGGTCAGCCCTATTCGCGTGATGTGCTGATGTCGGCCGGGGTCACTGCCGATGTGATCGAACTGGCCGCCGGCGAGGCTGACCGCATCGGCCTGAAGCCCGGCGACCGCGTCAACTGACCGCCGATCACGCGTCGCACAGGTCGAGGGCACAAAAAAACCGGCCGGCGATTTGCGCCGCCGGCCACAAGTTCATGGTTTCAGAAACGGTACGCAATCAACACATCAGCCATCGCAACGGGGTGATGGCAAACCCGAAAAACTCAGTTGGCATCCGGATCCAGCAGGCTCTGCCACCAGCTGCGCTTGCGCTGCGGGGCAGCGCGCGGGCGCTCCACTTCCCAATGCGGCAGGGTGGTCGGCGGCACGCGCTGGCCATTGCGGCCAACGATCGCCAGGTCCCACGCGCCGTCGTTGCTGCGGTTGGCAACCACACGCAGATCGGGGGCGCCAGCCAGAGCGAATTCATGCGCGCCGGAGCGCAGCAGTTCCAGCATCTTGGACGGGGTGGCGGTCCAACCCGGGCCGCAGAAGCGGTCAAGCACGGCACCTGCTGGCGTGTATTACGACTTCAGCGCCGTAACCGTGTGACGAATCATCTGATGCCCTCCAAAACCTTAGCGTTAACCAAAAATTAGTGGTTTGTTTTGGTGATGTCAATGGCGTTGTTGGGCCGAACCTGCTGTTTTCGCAGGTGGCCCTGCTCGTCGGCGATTTGCCGCAGCCCGCAGGGATTGCGCGCAAACGCAAACGGCCGCCGGGCCATGCCCGGCAGCCGCAACAGTTGTTGAGCTTGCAAATCCGCAGCGGCGGTCACCGCCGCTGGCGCGCAGTCCTCAGCGGCGGAAGAACCGCCGCTGGTTCATGGGCATCGGCGCCGTCTTCTCGCGGAACACGATGCGGCCCTTGTCCAGGTCATAGGGCGTCATTTCCACATGCACCCGGTCACCCACGATGGAGCGGATGCGGTTCTTGCGCATCTTGCCGGCGGTATAGGCGATGATCTCGTGTTCGTTTTCCAGTTTCACACGGAAACGGCCGTCGGGCAGGATTTCGGTGATTTCACCTTCAATCCGGATGACATCCTCTTTCGGCATGTTACGCCTGCATCCCGTTGGCAAACCGCATGAAAATTCCCTGTTGCATGTGCATCGCGAAAGGCCGGCGCTGCGACGCAACCCGGCTGGCCTGCCCAATGGCCGCATCCGGCCCAAAAAGCAAGCGAAACGCCGGCTGCGGGCTTGGCAAGCCCCCCGCTTGCGCGGCAAGTGTGGCGAAAGCTCAACAACTGGGCTCAACAGGGGACCCACCATGAAAACCCGCGCCGCCGTCGCCTTCGCGCCCAACCAGCCGCTCGAAATCGTCGAGGTTGATCTTGATGGGCCCAAGGCCGGCGAGGTGCTGGTGGAAATCATGGCCACCGGCATCTGCCACACCGATGCCTACACGCTGGAAGGCAAGGATTCGGAAGGCATTTTCCCCTCCATCCTCGGCCACGAAGGCGCCGGCATCGTGCGCGAGGTCGGCCCCGGCGTCACCAGCGTCGCCCCCGGCGATCATGTCATCCCGCTCTACACACCCGAATGCCGGCAGTGCAAAAGCTGCCTCAGCGGCAAGACCAACCTGTGCACCGCCATCCGCGCCACGCAGGGCAAGGGCCTGATGCCCGATGGCACCACCCGCTTCAGTTACAAGGGCGAGCCCATCTTCCACTACATGGGCTGCTCCACCTTCTCCAACTTCACCGTGCTGCCCGAAATCGCGGTGGCCAAGATCCGCCCCGACGCCCCGTTCGACAAGGCCTGCTACATCGGCTGCGGGGTGACGACCGGCGTCGGCGCGGTGGTGAAAACCGCCAAGGTCGAACCCGGTGCCCGCGCCATCGTCTTCGGGCTGGGCGGCATCGGCCTAAACGTCATCCAGGGCCTGAAGTTGGTGGGCGCCGATCAGATCGTCGGGGTGGACATCAACCCCGACCGCGAGGCCTGGGGCCGCCAGTTCGGCATGACCGATTTCGTCAACCCGAAAGACGTGTCGGGCGATCTCGTCGCCCACCTCGTCGCGCTGACCGATGGCGGCGCCGATTACACCTTTGATTGCACCGGCAACACCGACGTGATGCGCACCGCACTGGAAGCCTGCCACCGCGGCTGGGGCGAATCGATCATCATCGGCGTCGCCGAAGCCGGCAAGGAAATCGCCACGCGGCCCTTCCAGCTCGTCACCGGCCGGGTGTGGAAAGGCACGGCGTTCGGCGGCGCCAAGGGCCGGACGGACGTGCCGAAAATCGTCGATTGGTACATGAACGGCAAGATCGCCATCGATCCGATGATCACCCACGTGCTCGCGCTGGAGGATATCAACCAGGCCTTTGACCTCATGCACGAAGGCAAGAGCATCCGCAGCGTCGTGGTGTTCTGAGGCGCGCGCGCGCCCCCTCCGCCTCGCGTTGCTCGGCACCTCCCCCAGAAGGGGAGAATTGCACATNTCCTCCCCCTCTGGGGGAGGTGGCGCCGCAGGCGACGGAGGGAGCGCGCCCGTTGAACCGGAATCGCCGCGACGCCGTCAGATCGCCCGCGCCACCGGCACCTCGATCAGCGTCGGCGCATCGCTGGCCAAGGCCGCCTCAAACGCTTCGATCAACGCCGGGATGCTCTCCACCCGCACGCCCGCCACGCCATGCGCCGCCGCCAGCGCCATGAAATCAATCGCCGGCTCGGTCAGATCCATGGCCGGATAGCGGTCTTCGCGGGCGGCATGGTCGCCGATCGCCCGCGTCCGCTGCTTCAGGATGCGATAGCTGGAATTGTTGAAGACAATGGTGACCACCGGCAATTTGTAATGCGCGAGCGTCCACAGCGCGGCGGCCGAATACATCAGGCTGCCATCGCCAGACAGCGCCACCACCGGCCGGCCCAGATTGGCCAATTGCATCGCAGCGGCCTGTGGCAGGGCGACACCAATGCCGCCGCCGCGCATGCCGAACCATGAATCGGGCCGCGTCGCCGGCAACAGGCTGCGCACGACATTCATGCCGGACGACAGCAATTCCTCGATGATGATCGCATCCTCCGGCATCACCTCGCCCAGCCGCTTCAGCACGGCCAGCGGGTCCATCGGCTGCGCATCCATCACTGCCTCGGCCTTGGCCAGCAGCGCGGCCTTCGCCTCGGCAATCTTCGCTTCCACACCCGCCCGGCGGGCAGCGCCACACCCCGCGACCAGCGCCGTCAATTCCGGCAGCGTCGCCTTCGGGCAGCCCTGGATGGCAGCAGTGGCGGCGAAATTCTTGCCGATCTCCCACGGATTGTCATCGAGATGAACGAGGCGCTTGCCCGGCTCCAGCCCCTCCACCCCGGTCGCCTGGCTCTGGGTCAACAGATCGGCGCCAATGCTGATCACCAGATCATGGTCACGGGTGGCGGCGCGCAGCGCCGGGGTCATGCGCGGCACCGTGCCGGCAAACAGCGGGTGGTTGCTGGGGAAGGCGGCGCGGTTGGCCATGCCCTCCATATAGACCGGCGCGCCAACGGCTTCGGCAAAGGCCACCATCTCGGCAAAGGCATCGCGATTGGCCACGCAATCGCCGGCAAAGATGATCGGGTTCGTCGCGGCGCGGATCAGTTCGGCGGCCCGGGCCACTTCGGCGGCATCACCGCGCACGGCAGCGCCAATGCGGGTGGGCGCGCCGATATCCAGATCATCCGGTGCCACCGCGTTCAAGATGTCGCCGGGGATGGAGAGGAACACCGGCCCCGTCGGCGCCGTCAACGCCACCTTCGCCGCCCGGCGCACCGCGCGTGGCAATTCCTCGATGCTCGCAACCTCGAACGACCATTTGCACAGCGGGCGGGCCATGGTCGCCAGATCGTCCCACAGCAGCGGTTCGGTCAGCCGGATGCCCATGTCCTGCTGCCCGGCGGTCACCAGCACCGGCGCGCCGGCCTTGGCGGCGTTGTAGAGCATGCCCATGGCGTTGCCCAAACCGGGCGCAGCATGCAGGTTGCACACGGCCAGTTTGCCGGTGGCCTGGGCCCAGCCATCGGCCATGCCCATCACCACCACCTCATTGAGGCCGAGCACATAGCGCAGCCGGTCCTCCACCACGAAGGCATCCAGCAGCGGCAATTCGGTGGTGCCGGGGTTGCCGAAGATGATCTCCACACCCTCGCTGTGCAGGATGTCGAGGAACAGATGCTTGCCGGGCTTGCTCATGGAATCATCTCGTCTTCGGTAACCGGCGGCAGGCGCACGCTGCCATCCAGCAGCCCGGCGCCGGGCAGATAGGCGCGATACACCAGCACAAACTTGCCCTTGGGCGCCGGCAGCCAATTCACCACCCGCTCGCCGCTCGGCTTGGGGTTCTGGATGAACAGTTCGATGCTGCCATCGCGTTCCGGGCGCAAATGGCGGGACCGGTCACCCACGGCAAAGCGGTCAAGCTCGTTCGACACGAAGAACAGCCGGCCATCCTCTTCCTGTTGGTACATGGTCAGCGACCAGAACGCCCCAACCGGCAGGCCGGGCGGGATCTTCAACCGCCAGCTCTTGTCGCCGGTCAGCGGCTTGCCCTGGCCATCACTCTTGGCGGTGAAATACACCGCCTCCACCCGCGGCAGCGCCGCCAGCCCGCCCAGCGCCACCCGGGCGCGCAGATCATCATCCTCGCCATAAAAGGCCATGTTCTGCGGCGGGTAGGACCAGCCGTTGACTGTTTCGCCGCCGGCCAGCCCGTCCTTCAACTCTGCCACCAGTGCCGGCAGGCTGTCGGTCCACAATTTCTGCAGCTCCGGGCTCAGCTGCTCCCACGGCGTGCCAATGCCCTGATCGGCAAAGCCGCGCGCCCGCGCCTGCAGCCGCTCATCGCCCGACCGCTCGATGGCGAGGTTGACCGTGGTCAGGAAAGCCTTGCCATCCGGCTTTGCCGGTACCGCCAGATCGATGGGATTGTCCCCGCCCACTGCCGACAGCGTGTAGCGGGTCAGGCCATCGGCGGCGGCGGCGAGATCATCCGGCCCATTCACCACCACCCGCACCAGCAGCCAGGCATCGTTGGATTGGCTGCGCACCATCTCCACGCCCCTGGGCAGATCGCCGGCGAAATTGGGGCCGACAATGGCATAGCGCCCGCCGGCCGTGCCCACCGTGCGGGTGCCGAGCAGCGCCACCACATCCGATGTGATGCTCATCAGCGCGGCGGAGTGATAGCGATTGAGCGGCGGGATGGTGAAGAACACCGGCCCCTGGGACAGGTCGAGCCAGGCCGAGCCATAAAGCGTGTCGTTGTTGGGCGTGGTCACCTCGCGGCTGCTGGCATCGGCCAGCTTCAGGCGCGGCACCAGCGCGTTGATGCCGCTGCCCATCCCGGCGGCCTGCATCCGCGCCGCCTGGGCCTGGCGGGTGCGCAGCATCTCATAGGGGGCAAAGCCAAAGCGGAAGGCCCGGCGCAGGGCCTGGATTTCCGGCGTGTCGGGCAGCGGGGCAGGGGCGGCCGCAATCGGCGCGGCGGCGGCCGGGGCCGGCGTGGCCACCGGTTTAGCAACATTCTTGGCGGCGGCGGGCTTGGTGCCGGGCCTGGTTGGGGCGGCCTTGCTTGCCGCCGCCTTGGCCGGTGCGGCTTTGGCTGGTGCCGCGTGGTCCGGCGTGGCCAGCAGCGCCAGCGCGGCGGCGATCATTCCCCAATTGCGGCGCATTCGCCTCTCCCTGATCATTTTGCCCGTCAATGCCCAAGGGGGTGCCCGGCGTAAAGTGCGGACACGCGAATCTGTTCGGGGAAGGATCATTGCCATGAGCGAAGCCTATATCGTTGCCGCCAAGCGCACCGCCGGGGGCCGTCGCGGCGGCCTGCTGCGCGATTGGCACCCTGCCGATCTGGCCGGAAAGGTGCTGGACGCGCTTGTGGACGACACCGGCGTTGATCCCGCCCTGATCGAGGATGTGATCATGGGCTGCGTCGGCCAGGGCGGCCAGCAGTCCACCAACGTCGCCCGCAACGCCGTCCTGTCCTCCAAACTGCCCGAATCGGTGCCCGGCACCTCGGTTGACCGCCAGTGCGGTTCCAGCCAGCAGGCCATCCATTTCGCCGCCGCCACGGTGACGAGCGGCCAGATGGACGTGGTCATCGCCGCCGGCGTCGAATCGATGACCCGCGTGCCGATGGGCATGACGGTGGCGCTGCCGGCCAAGGCCGGGATGGGCATGCCCTATGGCGACGGCATGGCCTCCCGCTACCCCGGCATCCAGTTCAGCCAGTTCACCGGCGCGGAGATGATCGCGGTGAAATATGGCCTGACCAAGGACATGCTCGACGAATATGGCTATGAAAGCCAGCGCCGCGCCGGCGAAGCCGCCAAGGCCGGTGCCTTTGCCAATGAAATCGTGCCGATCCATGTGACGACGCATGATGGCGCGCCGCACATCCACACCCAGGATGAAGGCATCCGCTTCGATGTCAGCCTGGAAGGGGTGAAGGGCGTCAAGCTGATCAACCCCGATGGCGGCCGGCTGACGGCGGCGACCAGCAGCCAGATCTGCGACGGCGCGTCTGGCGTGATGATCGTCAACGAACGCGGCCTCGAGGCGCTGGGCGTCAAGCCGCTGGCCCGCATCCACACCATGACCGTGGTCGGCGAAGACCCGGTGATCATGCTGGAAGCCCCGATCGGCGCCACCAAAAAGGCCCTGCAACGCGCCGGCATGAAGATCGACGACATCGATCTTTACGAGGTGAACGAGGCCTTTGCCTCCGTGCCGATGGCCTGGCTCCAACAGCTGGAGGCCGATCACGCCCGCTTGAACGTCAACGGCGGCGCCATCGCGCTGGGCCACCCGCTCGGCGCATCGGGCACCAAGCTGATGGCCACGCTGGTCCACGCCCTGCAGGCGCGCGGCAAGCGCTGGGGCCTGCAGACCATGTGCGAAGGCGGCGGCCTCGCCAACGTCACCATCATCGAGGCGCTGTAACGCCGTCAACAAATAAAGAGGCGCTGTAACCCGTCCGGTGACCGCCCTTCCGATCCTCCCCCTCTGGGGGAGGTGGCGCGCAGCGCCGGAGGGGGCCGCCAGGCCCGCATTCAGGACAATAATCCCATGCCCTACACCCAGATCGCCCTCGACATCGACGGCCCCATCGCCACCATCACCCTCGACCGGCCCGACAAGCTCAATGCCTTCACCGGCGTGATGATGGCCGAAATGATCGCCGCCTTTGACGAGACCGACGCCAATGATCAGGTGAAGGCCGTCATCGTCACCGGTCGTGGCCGCGCCTTCTGCGCCGGGGCGGACCTTTCCGCAGGGGCTGCCACCTTCGATTATGAAAAGCTTGGCGGCGCCCGCAGCGCCAGCCCGGTCAAGGACGATGGCAGCATCGACTGGCGCCACCCTGCCACACGCGATGGCGGCGGCCAGGTGACGATGCGCATCTTCCGCAGCCTGAAACCGGTGATCGCCGCCGTCAACGGCCCGGCCGTGGGCATCGGCGCCACCATGCAGCTGGCGATGGACATGCGGCTGGCCAGCGACACCGCCCGCTTCGGCTTTGTCTTCGCCCGGCGCGGCATCGTGCCGGAAGCCGGCTCCAGCTGGTTCCTGTCCAAACTCGTCGGCCTGCCCCAGGCATTGGAATGGTGCATGACCGGCCGGGTGTTCGATGCCGCGGAAGCCGAAAAGGGCGGCCTCACCCGCTCCACCCACGCGCCCGATGATCTGCTGCCGGCCGCCCGCGCGCTGGCACTGGAAATCGCCGAGAACACCGCGCCCGTGTCGGTCGCGCTCACCCGCCAGATGCTGTGGCGCATGGCCGGCGCCCCCAGCCCATGGGACGCCCATCGGCTCGACAGCCGCATGGTCTATATGCGCGGCCGCTCCGGCGATGCGAAGGAAGGCGTCGTCAGCTTCCTGGAAAAACGCCCGCCCGCCTATCCGGATACGGTCAGCCAGCACATGCCGGCCGAGGTGTTTCCGTGGTGGGATGAAGAGACCTGGTGATCAGGCCTGTTCGAGCAGGTCCGCAACATCCAGCCCCAGCCGGTTGATGCGGGCCTGCACGCGCGGCCATTCCTCGGTCAGGAAGGCCTCACGCTCGGCCGCCAGCAGGGCCCGCACGGCGCCCTCGCCGGCAAACAGGCCCACACCCTTGCGCGCCCGCACCAGGCCGCTGGCCTGCAGATCCTGATAGGCCTTGGCGACGGTCAGCGGGTTCACCCCGGCTTCGGCAGCCAGCGCCCGCACCGAAGGCAGCATGGCGCCATCGCCCAGCGTCAATATCCGGTCCACGATCAGGTCACGGATCTGGCGATAGATGGGGCGGTCGTTTGAGAACATGCACTGTTTTATGCTGCCAGCACAGCCAAAGGTCAAGCTGTTGTTCACCCGCCTTATTCATGAGCCTTCCTGTCAGG
>NZ_NOXT01000110.1 GCF_002251755.1 Sandarakinorhabdus cyanobacteriorum | reverse complement strand
CTCCAACCCGCCCACACAAGTCCGGGGTGACGTGGGCAGGGACTCGTCCCTGCACCCGTTCGTTTTGGGGCCGCCCGCGTCTCAACCCATTGTGTCACCCAGGCGAACGCCAGAGCAGCTTGACGCCCGCTCCGCGCAAGTGCCACCGTCATGGAAACAGGGGGGACCATCCATGCACCGACGCAGCGTCATCGCCGGCCTCGCCGCGCTCACCCTCACGCCGCCCGCTCGCGCCAAATCGCCCTGGCGCCCGCTGTGGAACGGCCGCTCCCTCGACGGCTGGACCCGCCTCGGCGATGCCGCCTGGACCATCGACAACGGCATCCTCGCCTGCGACCACGGCCCGATTTCCTACCTCGTCTCCAACGAAAGCTTCGCCGATTTCCAGCTGCGCGTGGACTTCTGGGTCAGCGACAACGCCAACAGCGGCATCTTCATCCGCTGCACCAACCCGGCCGAGGTCACCGTCACCAACAGCTACGAAGTCAACATCTTCGAACAACGCCCCGATCAACGCTTCGCCACCGGCGCCATCGTCGGCGTCGCCCCGATCGCCACCGTGCCGAAAACCGGCGGCCGCTGGAACCGCATGGACATCACCGCCAAGGGCGACCGCTTCACCGTCCTCGTCAACGGCCAACGCACCGTGGACAAGGCGGCCGACCCCAAACACCCCAGCGGCCGCATCACCCTCCAATACGGCACCGGCGTGGTGAAATTCCGCTCCGTGAAGGTGCTGGCGATTTAGGTTGGCGCAAAGCTGAAGCGCAGAAGGGGCAGCGAAGCCGCTGGGCTTTCCCTGACGGGCCTTGCCGCGTTGCCGGACCATGCGCCAACGGCATTGCGAGCGACCAGCAGGCGCGATAGCCCTGCGTGGTAATCGGGGGGAACAGCCATGTCCGACGACGACCGTTATGATATAGGCCGCAATCATTGGCGCCCGTCCTACCATTTCCGCCCGGGAAGTGCCGCCCACACCGGCGCTGTCGATCGGGAGCGCGACGAGGCGCGCATTCGGGCTGAGCGGGAACGATCGGACCGTGAGTTGCAAGCCGCGCTCTTTGGCAAAAGGGATGATGGCCCTGGCCCGTCGGCCACTGGCCCCGCGTCCGCGGGGGAGGGGCTTTATCGCCTTCTGGCGTTTGCCACGGCGGTTGCTGGCGCCGTTCTCGGCATCCGCTTTGCCGACTGGAGCGGCTTGGGCGATGCATGGGGGTTGGCCAGCGTCGGCGCTGGTGCGCTGGCAGGGTGGGGCGTCGTCCGGGCCTTGAAATCCCCGCTGGTCGCTATCCTGGATTTCGCGGCATCCGTGATGCGCTGGGCACTCATCGCTGGCCTGATGCTGGCGCTGTTCTGGTGGCTGGGCCGATGAAGGGCGCTTGTGCAGCCAAGTGGAGGCCGCTCAATATCATCAGGGCCTTGGCCAAAGCCGTTCGGTGCGATCAGATATAGCCTTTCTCCCGCAACATGATTTCAAATTGCAGGGTCCTGATTCGCCTGAAGCTGTTCTCAACTGCCTTCATTTCGTCCGAAAGCGTTAATATTGTGCGCCAAACACAATAATATCTGTAACCAAGATCACCGATAAGCGGCAGAGATTCCGCGTAAAATTCGGCACCAGGCGTTTTTGCCACTTTCCCCAAGGCCTCTGATACTGCGCCTAATACAACTGAAACTTTCTCCTGATTCTCGATGCACTCCACCTGTTCTGGCAGGGGTGGGGATTTTGGATATCGCTTTTGCGATTCCCTGAAGTTCTTCGTATTGGCGTCGAGCGACCGGTGAATCGATGTAATACGGGATTGGGTACGGGCGATGTTCATCAATTCCACGCGGATCAGTTCCTGCCGAAAACGGATTTCATAGGCACGCTGTTTCTGTTTTTCAGCCGCCAGCAGCCGGTCGCGCTTGGCTTGACGCTGCCACTCGGCCACCAGCCGGTCTGACGCCCGCAGCTCATAGTCAACGCGCAGCACCACAAAGCCAAATGGCTTGGGCTTCTCGGCGCGTTTGCAATACACGGACACCAGGATCTGTTGCGGTGTGCGAACAATGCCCTTCACCGCGCTGCCATCGTTGGCGCTGATCACGGAATAGCGCGAATTTGGCTTGAATTCCCAACCTTGTGGCGCCCGCACGCGCAGGCCTTCATGGACATCCGACAGCCCGCAGCTTGTGGACAAGGTTGCCTTCATTGGCTCCAGCGGATCGAAAAAGCCGTTGCGCCGCGGCTGCGCCTCCACATCGGTCTTATCGGCAGGTTCGCGAGGCGGGCTGAACGCATTTTGCGCCATCGCAGGCATGGCGAGAAGGCTGGTGAACACGGCCATGCCAAAGAGCGCATGCCGGAGAATCGTCGCAGCGGTTGCCATTGCCATGGTCCATTCCGTTTCTTGCCAGCCAATAATTGCCTGCTTTGGGCTGCGTGCAACTCTATTCTGGAGCGGCAGTTGTTTAGGCGGGCATTTTTCTGTGCTGGAGCATCAGATGACAGTTGAGAAAGACACGCCAAGGCCATTGACCGTTGCGATGCATCAGGTACGACTGATCTCCTGTCGGGGGACAATGAAATGGCGCGCAAGACTGCCGTGTTTGGCGTTATCGGGGCCGTCGTGATTGCGGCGCTGGCCTATGCCTTCTGGCCCGGCGCCAGAAGCAGCGATGGGGGCGCCGCCGCTCAAGCCGCCGTTGCATCGATCCTGGCCGATCTTCCCGCTGCCGAGCGCGCCGAGGTCCAGGCTCAGCTCGACGCGATCAAGGCTGCGGCCGATACCGATGTGCAGAATGCGGTGGCCCGCAACGATGTCGCAGCGCTCGCCACAATGGCCCAGCAGTCCGCTGAAGCCGAAGCGGCCTTGAAGGCGGCCCTGCTCAAGATCGAAAAGGATGACTTCAGCCAGGCTGATCGGGACAGGTTTGAAAATCAGAAGAAGATCGGACTGGCAACGCGAGACCAGGAAATTGCCGTTGTCCCTGTCTTCACCGGCATGACGAGGCTGGAGCAGGTCGCGGGCAGTCTGGGCCTGATCCACCCCGAAATGATGAAGCGTGATCAGGCTGTGCTGGCGCATGCGGCCGATGTCGCCCATGCCGTGTTCGAGCGCACCAGCAAGGCGAGCCCGATCGTGCCCGAAGCCCTGGCACGCTTTGCCAAACTGGCGCCCGATCAGCGCGCCGGCACCAGTGCGGGCCAAATCGCGCAGACGATCCTTTCAACCGAACCCTGCTTTGGCGTTCAGGCGGCCGCCGCTGCCCCTCCGAACGGCGCGCTTAACACGCTGGGCGTTTCGGTTGCCATGTCGGCTGCGCAGCAGCGGGCCGCTGTGTGCGCTGCCACCAACCAGCCGGTCCGGCTGGTCCAGAACAAGACCAATGAATATTGCATCACCTGCAGCGATGACACGCGCCAGTGGCCACTGGATCGCCTGATCCTGGGCGATATCATCGTGCGGGAGCGGCAGTTCCAATCGATCCGGCGCATCCAGCAGCCCGGCAGCACCATTCCCGACATTGAGCGCGATGCTGCCCCGGTGCCCATGAGCACGATCATGGATGCCTATGTGCGGCAGTTCGGCCAGCCCAATTATTCCTATAGCGGCACCACTAGCGTGACCTATGCGTGGATCCGAAGGCGCGACGGGACAGCCTATCCCGCCAATCACTGGACAATCCCCGGAAAGCTGGCGCTCAATGGCCGTGTTGTCGCCGCGCTGGGCGGCGGAGGGCGTGCCGACCAGATGCTGCGGGACAGTCTTCGCCAGGCACAGCCGCAGGCAAGCTATTGCCTCGCCAATCTTAGCCCGGGCGATGATCCGGCTGCCGAGGCCCTTGCCTTTGGTGATGCGTGGCCGATCAATCCTGCCTTGTTCCACTTCAATAAGTCGGCTTTTGAGCTGACCGAGTTATTCAAGGACGTGACGAAGGACACCAAGGCGATGTCCGCGTTCGAGGCCGCCGGGAAGAATGACGATTGCGGCCAAGTCCTGGTAGTCACGCTCACGCGCGACACTGGCCAGCGGCTTGATACGGCGGCCCGCGTCCCCCTTTACACCGGCATTGGGACGAACCGGGGCGACGATGCCATGAGCGCGATCCGTAGCAACATGGGGATCGTTGCGCTTTCATCCCGCCTTGGCGACGCGGGCAGCTTCATCACCATCCGGCGCGAAAAGCGGGCGGCGGCCCTGCGTGAAAATGCCGAAGCGAACGCGGAGGCCGATCGGCAGGCGCGAGAGGCGGCAAGGGGCTTCAAGACCTGAAGCTGACCACCCGCCGCGCCCCATCCAGCCGCAGCACCAGCCCTGCGTGGCGCGGTGTGTCAGCCAGTTGCCAGCGGGTGAGCCGCTCGTAGTGGGCGCAGAAGCGGGTGAGGGCGGCGCTGTCCATGCCCACCCGGCCGGTGGCGCGGGTGAGGCCGGCTTCCTGTTCGGCGCGCCAGCGGGGGACTGTGTTCCAATCGGGGGCGGCGAGGAAGACGAGGGTGTCGAGCATGGCCCAGGCGCGGCTGTAGGGGCCGGCCAGCGCCTGGTTGGCATGGGTGCGCCAGCTTGCGTCGGGGTCTTCATGGGCTTCGAGGTCGTTCACCGGTTTGGCCAGCGCGTGGGCGGGCTGGGGGCGGGCGCCGATGCACCAGCCTTCCAGGATCAGGATGTCGATGCGGGGGAAGCGGCGCCAGTGCTGGGGGGCCGCGCGATCGTCGGCCAGCTTGTCGAAAACGGGGAGGGTGACGGGCCGGCCCGAGCGCACCCGGAGCAGCACGTCGAGCAGCAGCGGCAGGTCGTGCGTGCCGGGCGGTCCGCGGGTGGTGAGCAGCGGGTGGACGTGCGCCGCCAGGGCGAGGCGGCGGCGTTTCGGCAGGTAAAAATCGTCGATCGAAACGGCAACCGCAATGCGGTCACCGCGGCCGATTGTGCGGTCACCACCGGGCGGTGCGCGGTCACCCGGTGCCTGGATGCGGTCACCATCGGCCAATGTTTCGCCACGGTTTGACAGGCTTTGCGCCAGCCGGGCGGCCAGGGTGGACTTGCCCGACCCTTGCGCTCCGGCCAGCCCCAGGATGAACGGCCGCGCCCCCAATTGCGGGGTCAGCCAGGCCAGGGTGAGGGCGACAGCGTCCATCGCGGCAAGGCTGCCCGGCCCCGGCTGGCGGTGCAACCCTGATCATCGGAAGGGCTTGCGCCGCCGGCGCGGCTGGGGCCTGCTGGCGCCATGCAAGATTGGCCCGATATCCGCGCCGCGGTGGCGAAACTCTGTGGGGATTTCCCTGGCGACTATTGGCGCGCCAAGGATGCCACACGCGATTATCCCACGGAATTTGTTGCAGCTTTGACCCGTGAAGGCTGGCTTTCGGCGCTGATCCCGGAAGACTATGGCGGCTCCGGCCTGCCCCTGTCCGCCGCCTGCGCCATTCTGGAGGAAATCCACGCCAGCGGCGGCAATGGCGCTGCCGCCCATGCCCAGATGTATGTGATGGGCACGTTGCTGCGCCATGGTTCGGATACACAGAAAGCCCAATATTTGCCGGCAGTTGCACGTGGCGAGCTGCGCTTGCAGGCCTTTGGCGTGACCGAGCCGACCTCGGGCAGCGACACGCTGTCCCTGCGCACCACGGCGGTGCGCGATGGCGACAATTATCTGATCAACGGCCAGAAAATCTGGACGAGCCGGGCGCGGCACAGCGATCTCATGGTGCTGCTCGCCCGCACCACGCCCAAGGATCAGGTGGCGAAGCGCACCGATGGCCTGTCGGTCTTCCTGCTCGACATGCGCGATTGCCCAGGCCTTTCGATCCAACCCATTGAAACCATGATGAACCATGGCACCACGGCGGTGTTTTTCGATCAGGTGCGGGTGCCCGTCGCCAACCGCATTGGGGAGGAAGGGCAGGGCTTTCGCTACATATTGTCGGGCATGAACGCCGAACGCATCCTGATTGCCGCCGAATGCATTGGCGACGCCCGCTTTTTCCTCGATCGGGCAACGGCTTACGCCCGCGAACGTCAGGTCTTCGGCCGGCCGATCGGCCAGAATCAGGGCATCCAGTTCCCGCTGGCCATGGCCCACGCCCGCATGACCGCCGCTCGGCTGACCGTGGCCGAAGCCTGCCGCAAATATGAAAGCGGCGCGGTGGCGGGCGCGGAGGCCAACATGGCAAAATTGCTGGCGGCCGAGGCCAGCTGGCAGGCCGGGGAGGCCGCGATGCAGACGCTGGGCGGCTTTGCCTTTGCCGCCGAATATGACATCGAACGCAAGTTCCGGGAGACGCGGCTTTATCAGGTGGCGCCGGTGTCGACCAACCTGATCCTGGCCTATCTGGCCGAGCATGTGCTGGGTCTGCCCAAAAGCTATTGAAGGGGTGCGCGATGAGCGAACTGGTGCTTTATCAACGGGATGGCGGGATTGTCACCCTCACGCTCAACCAGCCGGAGCTGCGCAACCCGGTCTCGGATGACGATATGGTTGATGCGATCCTGGCCGCGCTGGCCCGGCTGGAGGCCGATGCCCACGCCCGGGTGGCGATCCTCACCGGCGCCGGCAGCGCCTTTTCCAGCGGCGGCAATCTGAAGAAGATGGCGAGCGGGGACGGGCTGGCCAGCGCCAAACCGATCCAGACCCGGCGCAACTATCTCACCGGCATCCAGCGCCTGCCCCGCGCCTTTGCCGCGCTGGAAGTGCCGGTGGTGGCGGCCGTCAACGGCCCGGCTATTGGCGCTGGCTGTGACCTCGCTTGCATGTGCGATGTGCGCATCGCCGGGGAAAGCGCCAAATTTGCCGAGAGTTTCGTGAAGCTTGGCATCATTCCTGGCGACGGCGGCGCCTGGCTGCTGCCCTTCGTGGTCGGCCACGCCAAGGCCGCCGAACTGGCGCTGACCGGTGACATGGTGGACGCCGCCGAGGCGCTGCGCATTGGCCTCGTCAGCCGGGTGGTGCCGGATGCCGAGCTGCTGGAGGCCGCCCGCGCCATGGCCCAGCGCATTGCCGCCAACCCGCCCCAGGCGGTGCGGATGACCAAGCGGCTGTTGTGGGAAGCCCGCACGGCCAGCCTTGATACGGTGCTGAACCTGTCGGCCGCGATGCAGGCGCTGGCGCACACCACGGCCGATAACCGCGAAGCCATGAACGCCTTCCTGGAAAAGCGGCCGCCGAATTTCAGCGGGGAATGAGGATCAGGCGCTCTGTGCCGCGCGCCGGTGCAGGGCGGCAAAGCCGAACAGCACCACCACGGGCTGTGCAAAAAGCATCAGTTGGCCGAACTCCGGCCGGCTCAACGGGTTGCCGCTGGCGAGGCTGGCCAGTTCCAGCGTGACCATGGCCAGCAACTGCATCGACAGTTCGGGGGCGACGCGGCGATCCAGCCGTGTGCTTTCAAGCCAGCCCAGCGCCAGGCGCAACTGGCAATAGAGGATCAGCAGCCAGCAGGCATTGCCGGGCAGGCTGGCCTCATCGCTCCACGGGCCAAGAAAGGCGCCATGATGGGCCTGCGCCACCAGCCATGCCGAAGCCAGCATGACAAAGCCGCGCCCGAACATGGCGCTGCCCATCTTGGGGACGGATTGGATTTGGCCCTGCATTGCATCCAATATGGACGCAATTTTCATGCTACACAATCCGTAATTTGGTAATAAACTGTCAACCAATTGCCCCGGTTGCTCGCAACTGGCCGGCATCCGCCCGGTCCAGCCAGTCGCCCAGCACCGATTCGGCATCCTCGCCCACGCGCGGCGGCGGGGTGCGCATGGTGGCCGGCGTGGCCGACAATTTGCCGGGATAGGCAACGCTGGGAATGCGGGCGCCATCGTGGCGCTCGAACTGATGCACGGTCTGGCGGGCGGTGACGAAGGGATCGGCAAACACATCGGCAATGCTGTTGACCGGGCCGCAGGGCACGCCGGCAGCCACCAGCCGGTCGATCAGCGGCAGGCCCTGGCAGTCGGCAACCAGCCGCTGCACTTCGGCTTCGATGGCGTCGCGGTTCCGCAACCGCTGCGCGGCGGTGACAAAGCGCGGATCATCGCCCAGCCCGGCCACGCCCATCGCGCGGCAAAAGGCGCGGAACTGGCCATCATTGCCAATCGCGATGATGATCTCCCCATCGGCCACCTTGAACACCGTATAGGGCACCACCGTCGGATGGCGGTTGCCCATGCGGCCGGGGTTCACCCCGCCCACCAGCCAGTTCATCGCCTGGTTGGCCAGGCAGGCGATCTGGGTGTCGAGCAGGCTGATGTCAATTTGCTGGCCTTCGCCGGTGCGTTCGGCGTGGCGCAGCGCGGCCAGGATCGAGATGGTGGCATAAAGGCCGGTGGAAAGATCAGCCATGGCAACACCGGCGCGCAGCGGCTGGCCGCCCTCCTCACCGGTGACCGCCATGAAGCCGCCCATGCCCTGCGCCACGAAATCATAGCCGCCGCGCGCCGCATAGGGCCCGGTCTGGCCGAAACCGGTGATCGAACAATAGACAAGGCTGGGCTTGACCGCCCGCAGGCTCGGCCAGTCGAGGCCATATTTGGCCAGTCCGCCAACCTTGAAATTCTCCACCACGATGTCGGCCTCTGCTGCCAGTTCGCGCAGCAGGGCGGCACCTTCGGGGTGGGCGAAATCCACCGCGATGGAGCGCTTGTTGCGGTTGGCGGCGAGATAATAGGCAGAGGTGCCGATCTCGTCTGCCCCGTCCGGGCCTTTCAGGAAGGGCGGGCCCCAGGCGCGGGTGTCATCGCCGCGGCCGGGCGCTTCCACCTTCACCACATCGGCGCCCAGATCGGCGAGCACCTGCGTGCTCCACGGCCCGGCCAGCACCCGCGACAGATCGAGCACCCTGATGCCGGCAAGCGCGGCGGCGGTTGATTGAGTCGACATGGGCGAAGGGCCTAGCCCGAAACGAGAAACGGTACCAGTCGCGGGCAACTGGCACCGTCCTAGCCCACGACCGGGGATAGCTCTATGTCACCCTTATCTCTTGGCGAAAACGCGCCAAGAGTCAATTGTGACTCTGTCGCAAGAGCTGTTTTGCAACTGCAATGCTTGCGGGGGACTCACACCGCCCGTTCAAACACTGCCGCCATGCCCTGGCCGCCACCGATGCACATGGTTTCAAGGCCATAGCGCACGCCGCGCCGCTGCATCTCGTGGCACATGCTGGCCAGGATGCGGCCACCGGTCGCGCCGATGGGATGGCCAAGGCTGATGCCCGAACCATTGACGTTCAGCTTGTCCGGATCATGCCAGCCCCAGCCCTTCAAGACGGCCAGCACCTGGGGCGCGAAGGCCTCGTTCAGCTCAACCAGATCGATGTCGCCCCAGCCCAGGCCGGTGCGCGCGAACAGCCGTTCCACCGCCGGCACCGGGCCGATGCCCATGCGCGACGGATCGCAGCCCGCCGCCGCCCAGCCGGTCAGCCAGGCCATGGGCGTGAGGCCCAGCGGCTCCAGCAGCTCTTCGGCGACCACAAGGCAGGCAGACGCGCCATCATTCTGCTGGCTGGCGTTGCCGGCGGTCACCACACCGTCCTTCTCGATCGGCTTCAGCAGCGCCAGGCTTTCCGGCGTGGCATCGCCGCGAATGCCTTCATCCGCGGCAAAGATGGTCGGCGGGCCTTTTCGATTCGGAATCTCGACCGGCACCAGTTCATCGGCGAACTTGCCATCGGCCCAGGCCTTCGCGGCGCGGGCATGGCTTTGCGCGGCATAGGCATCACAGGCCTCGCGGCTGATGTCATGGTCCTTCGCCAGATTGTTGGCGGTTTCGATCATGCCCGAAATCACGCCATAACGGCTGATCGGCTGGCTCATCACGCGGCCGCGCACCAGCCGGTCGTGCATGGTCGTGCTGCCCAGCCTGGCACCATGGCGATGATCGATGGAATAATATTCGACGTTGGACATGCTTTCGACACCGCCAGCCACCACGATGTCGGCCGCGCCCGTCTGCACCCGCATGGCGGCATCCACCACCGCCTGCAGGCCGCTGCCACAGCGCCGATCCAGCGCCACACCCGGCACGCTTTCGGGAAAGCCCGCCGCCAGCCAGCTCCAGCGTGCCACGCAGGGGCTTTCGCCGTTGGGATAGCCATGGGCGAACACCACATCATCCACCCGTTCCGGATCGATCTTCGTGCGTTCAATCAGGGCCTTCAGGATGATGGCGCCCAATTCGCCGGCCGGGAACCCGGCGAGCGACCCGCCAAAGCGGCCAACGCCGGCGCGGATGGGCGAAACAATGGCGGCACGACGCATGATCAAACTCCCCGCAACATGGCCTTGGCAATGATGGTCTGCTGGATCTGGCTGGTGCCCTCATAGATGCGCAGCAGCCGCACATCGCGATAGAAACGCTCCACCTTGTATTCGGCCATGTAACCGGCGCCGCCGTGGATCTGCACCGCCTTGTCGGCAATGCGGCCCACCGCCTCGCTGGCGTGCAGTTTCAGCACCGAACATTCGCGGTTCGTCGCCTGCCCGGCATCAAAGCGGGCGGCGGTGCGCTCCAGCAGCGCCTCGCTGGTCAGCCGGTCCACCTCCATGTCGGCCAGCATGGCCTGCACCAGCTGGAACTGGCTGATCGCCTGGCCGAACTGTTCGCGGCTCTGGGCATAGGCAAGACTGGTCTCGATCAACCGGTCGGCCATGCCCAGCGCCACCGCGGCGATGTGGATGCGGCCGCGGTCCAGCACCTTCATGGCGGTGCGGAACCCCTGGCCGGGCACGCCGCCGATGATGTTGGCCGCCGGCACCAGCACATCGTCCAGGATCACGTCACAGGTCTTGGCGCCGCGCTGGCCCATCTTGCGGTCGGGCTTGCCCAGCGAAATGCCGGGGCTGTCGGCCGGCACGATGAAGGCGGAAATACCGGCCGCGCCCTTCACCTGCGCGTCGGTGCGGGCCATCAGGGTGAACACCGTGGCGCGCGGGGCATTGGTGATATAGCGCTTGGTGCCGCTGATCCGGTAGAAATCGCCGTCGCGCACGGCTTGGGCCCGCAGGGAGGCAGCATCCGATCCGGCGCCGGGTTCGGTCAGGGCAAAACTGGCAATCGCCTCGCCAGTGGCGAACTTCGGCAGCCATTCGGCCTTCTGTTCGGGCGTGCCGTCGATCATGATCCCCTGGCTGCCGATGCCCACCGTGGTGCCGATCAGGCTGCGGAAGGTGATGCTGGCCCGGCACAGGGTGCGCACCAATTGCGCCTCCTCGGCCATGGTCAGGCCCAGGCCGCCATAAGCCTCCGGCACGGAAAGGCCGAACAGGCCCATGGCCTTGAACTCGGCAACGATATCGGCGGGAATGTCGTCGCCATCCTCCACCGCATCCTCGGCCGGGATCAGCCGTTCCTCGACATAACGGGCCAGTTGGTCTTTCAGCAGGCCAAAGGTTTCAGCGTCCATCGTCTCACCCGGCGGTTGCAGTTTGAGCCAGCGTGCCATCGCAGCGCCGCGCCGCCAAGCCGTCTTCGCCGGCCGACAGCGTGATCGGCTGGCCGGCAAACAGCGGCGCCTGGGCGCGGAAGGAAAACTGCCGGGCCGGGCCATGGCGACGTTCCCACAAGCCAAGCAATTGCGCCGCGACCAAAGGGCCGTGGACAACCAGGCCGGGACAAAACTCCACCGCGCTGGCATAAGGCGCATCATAATGGATGCGGTGGCCATTGGCGGTGGCGGCGGAAAACAGGAACAATTGCACCGGATCGGGCGTGAACACGGCATCGCCGATCGGCGGCGGGCTGGCCGGCACCGGCAACGGAACCGGCGGGCCATCATCGCGCCACACGATGGTCTGCACCTCTTCCAGCGCCTTCTCGCCCTCCTGCCAGATCGTCACCCATACCCGGCCCAGCAGCAGGGGCCCGCTCTTGCCCTGCTTGGGCGTCAGCTGGTCCAGCACGCGCATCTGTACGGCCGGCATGCCCGCGATCAGTGGGCGGTGAAAGCGATAGTCGGCTCCGGCAAACATGCGGCGCGGCAGGCTGACCGGCGGGAAGAAACCGCCACGCGCCGGATGGCCATCCGGCCCGCGTGGGCCTGGCGGCGGCAGGAACAGCGCCAGATGGCCCAGCGGCGGCCAGCCCAGGCTTTCCGCATCCCAGCCCAGCGCTTCGGCCAGCCGCAGCACGTCGGGCCCGTGCAACACCTCCTCCCGCCATTCGGCCTTGCCGCACCAGCCCTGCCAATGGGCGAGATCATCGGGCGTCATGCCACCAGCCCCGCATCATGCAGCCGGCCAATGGCGCCGCCGGACAGCCCGAGCAGTTCGGCCAGCACCGCGTCCGTGTCCGCCCCCAGTTTCGGCGCCGGCCGCACCGCGCCGCGTGCCTCCCCCGCCAGGGTCGCCGCCGGGCCGGCCGCCGGATAGGTCAGGCCGGAGCGGTGGGTGATGGTCTGGAACTGCGGGTTGGCGGTGAACAGCCGGGCATCGCCGCGCACCGCCTCGGCCAGCGATTGATAGGGGCCCCAGGTCACCCCGGCGGCATCAAGCAGCGGGCCAAGTGCAGCCAGGGCCCGCTTGGCAATGGCGGCTTCGAACAGCGGAAACAGCCGGGCGCGGTGGGTGAAGCGCGCGCCCTCGTCCCGCGCGAAATCGGCCCCGGTGCTCGCCTCCACCGCCGCAATGGCGTCGGCCAGATCCAGCGCCTGCACCAGCCCGCGCCATTGTTTCGGCGTGATCGCCACCAGATAGACGCGTGTGCCATCGGCGGTGGCGAAATCCCGGCCAAAGGCACCGAACAGATCATTGCCCAGCCGGCCACGGTCGCCCTGCAGCAGCGCCTCCGCAGCAAATCCCAGATGCGACAGGGAGGTCGCGGCCAGATCCGACAATGGCACCCGGATTTCGGCGCCTTCGCCCGTCTGCCGCCGCCGATGCAGCGCGCTGACCATGGCAAAGGCCGCCCAGGCCCCGCCGAGCAGATCCCAGGCCGGCAGCACGGCATTGACCGGGCGGTTATCCCCCACTGGCCCCGTCATCCCCGGCACGCCCACGGCGGCGTTGACGGTATAATCCAGCGCCGGCTTGCCATCGGCCCAGCCCATGATGCGCGCGCTGATGATATCCGGCCGCCGGGCGGCGAGCGCTTTGTGGGACATAAAGCCATCCACCGGAAAATTGGTCAGGAACAGGCCCTTGTCGTCCCCCGGTGCGGTGGCCAGCGCCTGCGCCAGTTCCCGCCCTTCGGGCCGCGCCAGATCGATCTGGATGGATCGCATCTCTTTGTTCAGCCCTTCCCAATAGAGGCTGTCACCGCCGGCGCTCAATGGCCAGCGCTGGTGATCCGGCCCGCCGCCAATCTGGTCGATGCGGATGACCTCGGCCCCCATCTGCGCCAGATAGAGCCCGCCGGTCGGACCGGCGACAAAGGCCGCCGCCTCCACCACGGTGAGGCCGGAGAGAAGATTGTACACGCAAACCCTCTCCCGGCTCGCTGCGCTCGCCACCCTCTCCCCGAACGGGAGAGGGGGATGATCAGACGCGTTCGATGATGATGGCCGGCGCCATGCCGCCGGCGGCGCACATCGTCACCAGTCCGCGCTTCAGGTCGCGGCGTTCCAGTTCATCCAGCACGGTGCCGATCAGGATCGAACCGGTCGCCCCGATCGGGTGGCCCAGCGCGATGGCGCCGCCGTTCACATTCACCTTGTCGCGATCCAGTTTCAGATCACGGATGAATTTTTCCGCCACCACGGCAAAGGCTTCGTTGATTTCCCACAGATCGATGTCGTCCACCGTCAGGCCGGCCTTGGCCAGCACCTTGCGGGCGGCCGGCACCGGGGCGTTGAGCATCAGCGTCGGGCAATCGCCCATATTGGCCATCGCCACCACGCGGGCGCGCGGCTTCAGCCCGTTCTTTTCGGCATAGGCCTTGCTGGCCAGCAGCACGGCCGCCGCGCCATCGACCACGCCCGACGAATTGCCGGCATGGTGCATATGCTCGATCTTCAGATCGGGATATTTGGCGTTGATCAGCTTGCGGAAGGTGGTGCCGGCCTGGTCCAGCGGCATGTCGGCCAGCTTGGCAAAGCTCGGCTCCAGCTGCGACAGGCCTTCCATCGTGGTCTGCGGGCGCGGGAACTCCTCGCGATCCAGCGCCAGCGTGCCATCCTCGCGATAGACCGGAATGACGCTCTTGGCGAAGCGGCCTTCGGCGATGGCCACGGCCGCACGCTTCTGGCTTTCCAGGCCCAACGCGTCGACATCCTGGCGGCTGATGCCCTCCATGCTGGCAATGGCATCACCGCACACGCCCTGGTGGCTCTGCGGGTGGTGGCGCTGCAACCGGGCGTTGCCGCTGCCCATCATCATCGGCGGCAGGCCGGCGGCGCGCTCTTCCTGGGCCATGGTGGCAGTATAGCTCATCATCTCGGTGCCGCCGGCGATCAGCAGATCTTCCATGCCGCTCATGATCTGGGCGGCGGCCAGGTTCACTGAGGTGATGCCACCGCCGCAAAACCGGTCCAGCGTCATGCCGCTGGCCTTCAGGTCATAACCGGCATCCAGCGCCGCCATGCGGCCGAGGTCGCCGCCCTGCCGGCCCTTCTGGGTGGAGGTGGACCAGATGATGTCATCCACTTCGGCGGTGTTGAGCGCATTGCGGTCGGCCACGGCCTTCAGCACGGCGGCGGCGAGATGCTGGGGGTGCATGTCGGCCAGCGACCCCTTGCCAACCTTGCCAATGCCGCGCGGGGTGCGCACGGCGTCGATGATATAGGCTTCAGCCATCGTCGTGTCTCCTGTGGTCTGGAACGTGGCGCACCCTGCGCCGCCGGCCGAGCCGCGTCGATTGCGGTTTTTGCCAGTCTGTCAGCGCACACCCAATCCCCGCGCGATGATGCCGCGCAAAATCTCCCGGGTGCCGCCGCGCAGCGAAACCATCGGCGCGATGTGGATGGTGGCGTTCAGCGTGGCGATCAGGCTGGCCGGCGCGTCGCCCGGCAACAGGGCGCGGGCAATGTCGGGGATGGATTGTTCGAACGTGGCGCCCAGATCCTTCACCATCGCCGCTTCCAGCGCCGGATCCTCGCCGGCTTCCAGCAGGGCGGCCATCCCGCGCGCCATCTGGCGCAGCACCATCAGATGCGCGGTCAGGCGGCCGATCGGGGCATGCGCTGCGGCCGGCGCCTTGGGCCCCAGCGCCCGCACCAGCTCCTCCAGCAGCACAAGGGTCGACAGGAAGCGTTCCGGGCCGGAGCGTTCATAGGCCAGCTCGCTCATCACCTGGGCCCAGCCATTGCCCTCGGCCCCCACCAGCGCGTCAGCGCCCACGAACACATCATCGAAATGCACTTCGTTGAAATGATGTTCGCCCATCAGATCGATGATTGGCCGGATGCTCAGGCCCGGCGAGTCCATCGGCACCAGCAGCTGGCTCAGCCCCTCGTGCCGCTGGCCGTCCCCCGTGCGGCAGAGCAGCAGCATCACCTGCGCCTTGTGGGCATAGGTGGTCCACAGCTTGGTGCCGCTGATCCGCCAGCCGCCGTCCACGGGGCGGGCGCGGGTGGAAAGGGCGGCCAGGTCCGATCCCGCGCCGGGTTCGCTCATGCCGATGCAGGCAAAAAGTTCGCCGCGCGCGATGGCCGGCAGATGGCGCGCCTGTTGTTCGGGGGTGCCATATTTGAGCAGCAGCGGCCCGGTCTGCCGATCGGCGATCCAGTGCGCCGCCACCGGCGCACCGGCAGCCAGCAGCTCCTCGATCACCACCAGCCGGTCGAGCGCGCTCTTCTCATGCCCGCCAACCGCCTTGGCCCAGGTCATCCCCAGCCAGCCGCGCTGGCCCAGCTGGCGGCTGAAGTCCGGGCTGTGGCCGTTCCAGCTGTGGGCGCGGGTTTCCGGCGGCAGGCCGGCCAGCGCCCCGGCCAGAAAGGCCCGCACCTCGGCCCGCAGTGCGGCCTGCGCCGGCTGTTCGGCCACGGCCGGAAAACGAAAACGCTCGCCGGGCGGGATGGCCGCCGGGCCGCTGCTCGCCGTGGCTTCGCGCGTTGCCAGGGCCCACACGCTGCCGCCGGCCAGCGCGGCGGCGCCCAGCGTGGCGTGATGCTGATGCTCGGCGCCGGCCCGGTCCCGCCATTGCCACAGCGCGCGGGTGAACAGGTGCAGACGATGCTCCGCCGTCACGCCGATGGCGCCGTGCAGCTGGTGGGCCAGCGCCGCCACGATGCCCGCCGCCTCGCTGGCGCGCGCCTTGGCGGCGGCAACGGCCAGCGCCGCACTGGCCGGATGGGCCAGCGCCAGCGCGGCGAGGTTGGCGGCCGCGCCGGCCGCAGCGGTTTCGGCCGCCATGATGGAAAGGCTGTGCTGCACCGCCTGGTTCTTCGCCAGCGGCTTGCCGAACTGCTGGCGGGTCTGCGTCCATTCCAGCGTCATTTCCAGCACGCTGTCCATCAGCCCGGCCAGCTTGGCGCTGGCCAGCGCCGGGGTCCACAAATTGGGATCGCAGTGCGGCGCGTGCAGCAGCATGGCGGCCGACAGCCGCCACGGCGCGCCAACCCGGCCATGGGCGCGGGTGATGGCCATCACGCTCAAGGGGTCCAGCGCCAGGCCGCCATGGGGTTCGCTGGCCAGCGCCAGCGGCAGGCCGGCATCAACCAGCGCCTGCCAGCCATCCTCATTGTGGCCGGCGCGCGCCTGCCGCAGCCGCTCATCGGTCGCCTCGCGCGCCAGCAGCCGGGCCATCTGATCGATCAGCACATTGTCCATGCCCGCCACGCTGGACCGGATGCGCGCGCTTTGCCAGCTCTCCTGTCCTACAGGGGCAAAATCTGTCATGGTCGCAAATGGCGGGCGGTCTTGGCATTTCGCTCGGGAAATCAACGCTGAATCCCGCAATTTTCGTCAATTGTGTCAAATCGGTCCGATCAGCAGAGGGCTGGACATTGCCACCACCCGTGCCACACCCTGCCGCCATGCTTTCGGTGCTCGACATGTTTCGGGTGGGGGTGGGCCCATCCAGTTCGCACACGGTGGGGCCAATGCGCATCGCGGCGCGCTGGCGGCGCGGCCTGCGTGACTGGCCTGCCGGTGCCCGGGTGGTGGTGACGCTGCAAGGCAGCCTCGCCTTCACCGGGCTGGGCCATGGCACGCTGCGCGCCGCCGCGCTGGGCCTGTTGGGGCATGAACCGGAGACGTTTGACGGCGGCCGCGCCGAAGCCGATCTGGCGGCGCTGACGGCCAGCGGCGAACTGGCGCCGGGCTTGGGCTTTGATCCGGCGGCCGACATTCACCTCGATCACGTGACCCGCGATCTCCTCCACCCCAATGCCATGCGGCTGGCGCTCTGGGCAGATGGGGCGGAATGGCGCGGGGAGGATTGGTTTTCCACCGGCGGCGGCTTCATCGCCAGCCGCCGCCAGCTGGAAGCGCCGGCCCCTGCCGACCGGGTCGCTGCCGGACATGATGTGCCCTATCCCTTCACCAGCGCTGCCGAGCTTCTGGCCATCGCGGCGCAACACGGCCTTAGCCTCGATGCCATCGTGCTGGCCAACGAGGATGCGATCCGCCCCCGTGCCGAAACCCTGGCCGGGTTGACCCAGGTGGCCGAGGTGATGCTGGCCTGCATCGCCCGCGGGCTGGAGACAGACGGCATTTTGCCCGGCGGCCTGAAGGTGGAGCGGCGCGCGCCGCTGCTGTGGCGGCAGCTGCGCAAGGGCCAGGGCGCCAACGAGCCGGAGCGATTGTTCGATTGGCTCAACGTGTTTGCCATGGCGGTGAACGAGGAAAATGCCGCCGGCGGCCAGGTCGTGACGGCGCCCACCAATGGCGCGGCCGGCGTGCTGCCGGCGGTGATGCGCCATTATTGCGAAACGCCGGAACAGCGGCAGCGCTTCCTGTTGACGGCTGGCGCCATCGGCTTGCTCTACAAGAGCCGCGCCTCCATCTCCGGCGCGGAAATGGGCTGCCAGGGCGAGGTGGGCGTCGCCTGCTCGATGGCAGCGGCCGGGCTGGCCGCGGTGTGGAACGCCAGCCCGCAACAGGTCGCCAACGCCGCCGAGATCGGCATGGAGCATAATCTGGGCCTGACCTGCGATCCGGTCGGCGGGCTGGTGCAGATCCCCTGCATCGAACGCAACGCCATCGGCGCGGTGAAGGCGGCCAATGCGGCGCGGCTGGCACTGCACCGGCCGGGGCAGGGCCGGGTGAGCCTGGACCAGGTGATCGAGACGATGCGGCAGACCGGGATCGACATGAGCCACAAGTACAAGGAAACCAGCCAGGGCGGGCTGGCGGTCAACGTGGTGGAGTGCTGAGATGGCGGTGCGGCTGGAGGTGGCGGACGGGATTGCGGTCATCAGCCTGGCGCGGCCCGAACGGCGCAACGCGCTGACCCAGGCCATGCTGGCCGAGATCGAGCAGCTGGCCGACGGGATGCGGGGGCGCGGTGATGTGCGCGCCGTCGTGCTGCGCGGGGACGGCCGGGATTTTTCCGTCGGTGCCGATATCGGCGAGATGGAGGCGCGGATGGCCAGCCCGGCACCGCTGGCCGAGGCGCGGCGGGCGGCACAACTGGGCGCGCGGGTGATGCGGGCTGTCATGGGGATCGACCAGCCGACCGTGTGTGCCATCGAAGGCATCGCCACCGGCGGCGCGACCTGCCTTGCCACCGCCTGCGATTTCCGCATCGCCGGGGCGAGCGCCCGGCTGGGTTATGGCGAGGTGAAGATCGGCATCAACCTGATGTGGCACGCGCTGGGGCCGGTGGTGGCGCTGGTCGGGCCAGCGCGGGCCAAGCGGCTGGTGATGATGGGAGCGCTGCACGGGGCGGCAGAGCTGGCCGACTGGGGCCTGATCGACGAGATCGTGCCCGATGGCGGCGCCGATGCCCGGGCGATGGCGCTGGCGGCCGAACTGGCGGCGCTGCCGCCGCTGGCCGTGCAGATGATCAAGCGCAGCATCACCGCGCTTGCCCATGCGCTGGATGCTGCCGTGCTGCATGCCGATGCCGATCAATGGCTGCTGGCGACCCAGGGCGATGATTTTGCCGAAGCAGTGGCGGCCTTCCGCGAACGGCGGCCGGGGCGCTTCACCGGAAATTGACGTGGCACGTAATTGCAGCGCTTCCGTGCGCCTGCCAGCGTGACAGCAACAACAAGGGAGTGCCGGCGATGATACTGTTCCGGATCTGGTGTGTGCTGAGCTTTGTCGCGCTGTCGGTCTACACCGCGCCGGTGTTCATGGCCGATCCCAACCTGTTTCCGCCCTTCTTCGGCGCCATCCAGGCTGGCGGCTGGCAGGGCCAGTTCAATTTCGATTTCATGTTCATGCTCACCCTGTCGGGCCTGTGGGTGGGCTGGCGCCATCGCTGGACGGCCGGCGGCAGCGCGCTGGCGTTGCTCGCCTTCCTGGGCGGTGCCGGCTTCCTCAGCGTCTATCTGCTGGTGCAATCGGTGCGCTGTCGCGGCGACGTGCGCCAGATATTGGTGGGATGATCAGCCGTTCCGCCGCGCCAGATATTGCCAGAGGATGCCGCGCTGGATCTCGTTGGTGCCGGCATAGATGGAGCCGGCACGGTCGTTGAAATATTTGGGGATGGCCCTCGCCGCCCAATCGGGGCCAACGCCCAGGCCATCGGTTGGCGGCACATAGCCGGGCACATCGCCGCCCGGCAGGGTGCGGTGCGGCTGGAAGATGATGGCATGGGGCAGGGCGGCCTCCACCTCCAACTCGGTCAGGCGCTGGCTGAGTTCGGTGCCGATGATCTTCAGGGCCGATGCCATCGGGCCGGGGGCTGCTCCATTCGACAGGCCGGCGTTGAAGATCAGCTCCTGCGCGTCCAGCGCCTCGATCTCGGTGCGCAAGGCCGCCAGCCGCCCGGGCATGGCCTGGCCGGTTTCGGCAAGGTGACGCCGCAGCACATCAACCCGCTTGATCAGCGACGGGGCATAGGCATGGCCGCCACGTTCGAACTCCATCAAATATTTGGCCACCGTCCAGCCATCATCGATCTGGCCGACGACATTGGCCACCGGCACGCGCACGTCGTCGAAGATCACTTCGTTCTGCACATGCTCTCCCGACAGAGAGATGATCGGGCGCACCGATACGCCGGGGGATTTCGTGTCGATCAGCAGGAAGCTGATGCCGAGCTGCGGTTTCTCGAGCCGGGTGGTGCGCACCAGGCAAAAGATCCAGTCGGCATAATGGGCATGGGTCGTCCAGATCTTGCGGCCGGTGCAGACGAAGTGATCGCCATCGCGCTCCGCCTTCATCTGCAGGGAGGCGAGGTCGGAGCCCGAATTGGGCTCAGAATAGCCCTGGCACCAGAAAATGTCGCCAGCCAGCATGGGCGGCAGGTGACGGCGCTTCTGCTCCTCGGTGCCATAGTGCAGCAGCACCGGGCCACACATGCCCAGACCCATCGGCGACAAGGGCGGCGCGCCGGCTTCGCTGGTTTCGCGGGCAAAGATGTAGCGGCGGGCCACCGACCAGTCGCAGCCCCCCCATTCCACCGGCCAACTGGGCGCCACCCAGCCTTTGGCATGGAGTTTCTTCTGCCAGGCGATGGCCACCGGCGGCGGCGCATAGACGCTGGTCATGCCGGCGGCAGCGGCCTTCAGTTCGGGCGTGAGTTCGCTGGCGAGAAATTCGCGAACCTCGTCGCGGAATCTCAGATCATCGCTGCTCCAGGCCAGTTGCATCGCCGCTCTCCCTTTGCGCCACTGTGCGGGCAAGGGGTAGCGGCGCCACTGTCATTGTTCCCAGTCGCGGATGCGCAAGCCGGCTTCAAACATGCCTCTGGCCCTGAGACGGGGCCCGAGGAAGCGATAGAAAAACCAATCCTTCACCGCATAGGGCGTGAGGGCATAGAGTAGCCGCTCGGTCAGGTTCCAGCGCACATGGCCCTTCACCTGGCGGCGCGGCGCCGGCCAGCAGACATGATCGGCAGCATGTGTGCTGCGCCCGACTTTCAGGATGCGGTGCATCAACTCGTGATCATAGAGCACGAACGGCCAGTCATCATTCTTGGGCCCGCCAGCCGCCAGCAGCGGGGCAATGCGGAAACATTGGCCAAAGGTGCCGGTGTGGCCCTGGCCGGACAGCAGGCTGGCGGTGATGGCCATGCGATGGCGAATGATGCGGTTCTTCGTGGTGTCGTAGGGGCCATAGATGTCGAACGCCTGGACACAGATCGTCTTGGGATCATCGCCGAGCAGTTGATCGGCACGGCTGATATAGTGAGACGGATAATGGGTATCGGCATCCCAATAGGCGATGTTGGCGCAGCCTTGCTCGGCCGCGATGGCCGTGCCGCGCCGCAGGGCAAAGGTGTGGCCCTGGGCGGTCTCCGTTACCAGCATGGCGCGCGGATTGCCGGCGATCAGCCCGGCGACCAAGGCATGGCTGCCATCGGTGGAGGCGTTGTCAACGCAGATCAGCAGGATGTCATCGCGATCCTGCGCCAGCGCAGCGGCAATGGTGGGCGCGATGAAGCGCTCCTCATTGTAGAAGGCGATGATGATGGCCCATTTCGGGCGCCAGCCGCTGATCATGGTCTTGCATTAGGGCGAGGGCGGTTGACCGGCAAGCGGCGGCGGCCCACGTTGGGATGGTGATGCTGGGTGAGAGTGCGTTGGCGCGGCTGTTGGTGCCGCTGGCCATTGGCCTGTTGATCGGGATTGAACGTGGCTGGCAACAGCGCCGGGCAGCACCAGGCAGCCGGGTGGCCGGTTTGCGTACCTTTGGCCTGTTTGGTTTGATTGGCGGGCTGGCCGGATTTGCTTCAGGCGCGGTGACGGGCGGCTGGGCGGTTGCGGCGGTGCTGCTGCTAGGGGGTGCGGCACTGGTGGTGATCGGTTATCGCCGGGACCGATCACCCAGTGCCACCACCGAGGCGGCGGCGCTGGTCACATTGGGGCTGGGCTGGCTGGCCGGGCAAGGCTGGCCGTTGCCGGCCCTGGCGCTGGCCGCGGTGACAGCGTTTCTTCTGTCGCAGCGCGCCCGCCTCCATGGCTTTGTCGGCGGGCTTGGCGAAGCAGATTTGCAGGCCTTCGTGCGCTTTGCGGTGATTGCTGGCGGGCTATGGCCGGTGTTGCCCGATGCAGCGATGGGGCCGATGGCCGCGTGGAACCCACGGGAATTGTGGCTCGTGGTCGTGCTCGTTTGTGCCATCAGCTTTGCTGGCTATGCCTTGTCACGCCGGTTGGGGCCGGGCCGTGGTCTGCTGGCAACGGCCGCAGTTGGGGCGATTTACAGCTCGACAGCTGTCACGGCGGCACTGGCCCAGCGGATCGGCGCCGAGGCGGCGGCGAGACCAAGGCTGGCAGCGGGTATCGCGCTTGCCTCGCTGGTGATGTTTGCCCGGGTCATGCTGCTTGTGGCGCTGCTGGCGCCCTTTGCCCTGTCCGGCTTTGTGCCGGTGGTGGCTCCAGGGATGCTGGCGGCACTGGCAATGGTGTTCTGGTTGGGGCAGCAGGCTGGAGCGGCCCCGGCCAGCGCTGCGCCGGCTGGCAATCCCTTTGCCCTGTTGCCGGCCCTTGGGTTTGCCTTGCTGGTGGCGCTGGTGCAACTGGCCGTGAAATGGATGCAATTGCGCTTTGGCGATGCCGGGGTGGCCGTCACGCTGGCGCTGGCCGGCGCGCTGGATGTGGATGCGGCCATCGTGGCACTGCGCGGCGCGCCGGCGGAGGCCATCACGCCCATGCTGGCCGGTGCCATCCTGGCATTGCCGGTTTTGCTCAACACGCTGCTCAAGCTGGTGGTGGTCCTGGTCAGCGCCGGGCGGGCTGGCGGGGCTGCGGCGGGCTCACTGGCGGCGGCGGCGGTGGCCATGCTGGCCGGATATGGACTGGTTGTCAGCCTGGGATGGCTGGGTTAGCCATGGTGGGACATGAGCATCACCACACAATCCGCCCGCCCCATCTATGTCGTCACCATTTTGACCGGCAGTTTCCTGCTGTTCCTGGTGCAGCCGTTGATGGGCCGCATCGTGCTTCCGGTGCTGGGCGGGTCGCCGAACGTGTGGAACATCGCCATGCTCTTCTATCAGGGCGTGTTGCTGGCCGGCTATCTTTACGCCCATGGATTGCAGCGCTTGCCAGTGCGGCAACAATTGGCCATCCACCTGGCGCTGTTTGGCATCGCGGCATTGCTGTTGCCCATCGGCATGGCAGCCTGGTATCCGTCCGCCGGTGAAGGGGACCCGGCGCTTTAGCTGATCGGATTGTTGGCCGCCTCCATCGGACCGGTGTTTTTCGTCGTCTCTGCACAGGCGCCGCTGATGCAGGCCTGGTTTGCCCGAACCGGTGATCCGGATGCGGGCAACCCCTATTTTCTTTATGCTGCGTCCAACCTCGGCAGCTTTGCCGCGTTGATTGCCTATCCGCTGCTGGTCGAGCCGCTGGCCGGGCTGCCAGCGCAGCGCTGGGGCTGGTCTGCCGGGTTCGTGCTGCTGGCCGGGCTGGTGCTGTGGTGTGGGCTGCGTGCCCGTGGTGAGGCAGCGGTTGTGGCGATACAGGCGTATCCGACCAGCTGGCGGGAACGGCTGCGCTGGGCCGGGCTTGCGGCGGTGGCGTCAGGTCTGCTGCTGTCCACCACCACGTTGCTCACCACCGATCTGATGGCGATGCCGCTGCTGTGGGTGGTGCCGCTGGCCATCTATCTGCTCAGCTTTGTCATCGGCTTTTCCGAGGCCGGACCGCGGATCACCGCGTTGGCCGTGCGCCTTTCACCCTGGTTGCTGCTGCTTGTGGGTGGGCCAATGTTCATGGCGGGCAAGGAGGCCGGGTTCAGTGTGGCGCTGGCGCTGGCTGGATTGATCCTGTTGCTGGTGGTGACCCTTGCCTTGCACGGCACCCTGGCAACGGAACGGCCGCCGGCTGCAGGCCTGACCAGCTTCTATCTCTGGCTGTCGGTGGGCGGTGCCGTTGGCGGGCTGTTCTGCGCGCTGCTCGCGCCGATGTTGTTCAGCTGGCCGTGGGAGCATCCCCTGTTGCTGCTGGCCGCCGCGCTGCTGCTGCCATGGCCCGGCACCAGCCCGTTGCGGCGTCTTGGTCCGGCACTGCTGCTGCTCGTGGTGATGGCAGCGACGGGAGGACTGGACCGCGTGAGGGCCGTGCGCGCCCGGGTGCATGTGCGCAGCTTCTTCGGGGTCTACAGTGTTTATGACGGACGGGATGGCACGCTGCGCTATCTTCGGCACGGGACCACGGCACATGGCTTGCAGTCCCTGGTGCCGGCGCTCGCTCGCGAGCCCATGACCTATTACGTGCCCGGCAGCGGGGTCGGCCGGGCGATGCTCGCCGTGCCCGCGCTGTTTGGCCCGGATGCCCGCATCGGTGTGGTCGGGTTGGGGGCAGGTACCCTGGCCTGTTACGCCAAGCCTGGTCAGCGCTGGACCATGTTCGAAATTGATCCGGCTGTTGTGGCGATTGCCCGTCGCGACTTCACCTATCTGGCGAATTGCGCACCTGATGCCCGCATGGTGGTGGGCGATGCCCGCTTGACGTTGCAGGGCGAAGCCCCTGCCAGTCTTGATCTGCTGGCGGTCGATGCCTTTTCGTCGGACTCGATCCCGCTGCACATGATGACACGTGAGGCGTTGGGCGTTTATGGCCGGATGCTGGACCGCGACGGACTGTTGCTGATCCACATCACCAACCGCTTTCTTGATCTGGAGCCCGTGGTGGCAGCGTTGGCGGCCGATGGCGGCTGGCAGGTGCGGGTCTTGCGCTTCCGGCCAGGTGAAACAAGTGGTCCGGCACTGGTTTCGGCGCGGTCAACTTGGGTGGCGCTGTCGCGCAATCCGGCACGACTGGCGGCACTCACGGCGGCGGGCGGGCCCTGGGCCGCATTGCCTGCTGGCGACGATGCGCCGGTATGGAGCGATGATTTCGCCTCGGTCTTGCCGGTTTTACGCTGGCGGCGGGATTAAACGCCAATTCCCGCATTGTCTGGCACGGTGAGTGTCATTAGGGAGAGGGCTCATGGCGCGCGCACCCTCCCACCCCGCACTGGCAGACGGTGCGCATCCGTTTCCGCATGCCCATCTGTTGGGCATTGCCCAGCTGAAGCCGTGGGAAATCTGCTTTCTGCTGGACGAGGCGGAGCAGTGGGTTGAACTGAACCGCAGTGCCTCCAAGCATGCCGACCGGTTGGCCGGCCTCACCCAGATCAATGCCTTTTTCGAGAACAGCACCCGCACGCTTCTGAGTTTCGAGATCGCCGGCAAGCGGCTGGGGGCTGATGTCGTCAACCTCGGCGTGTCGGGATCGAGCGTGAAGAAGGGCGAGACGCTGCTCGACACTGCGCTGACCCTGAATGCCATGCACCCTGACATGATCGTGATCCGCCACGGATCGTCGGGAGCGGTCCAGTTGATCTCCGAAAAGGTCGATTGCCCGGTGCTCAACGCCGGCGACGGCCGTCACGAGCACCCCACGCAGGCGCTGCTGGATGCCCTGACCATTCGCCGGCGCAAGGGTCGCATTGCCGGGCTGAAGGTGGCGATCTGCGGCGACATCCTGCACAGCCGGGTGGCGCGATCCAATTTCATGCTGTTGGGCGCGCTGGGGGCCGAGGTGCGGGCAGTGGCGCCGCCGACACTGCTGCCGGCCGGGCTGGATGGCTATTGCGTCGAAAGCTTTACTGACATGGATGCCGGTCTGGCCGGCGCCGATGTGGTTATGATGCTGCGCCTGCAGACGGAGCGGATGGAGGGGGCCTATGTGCCGTCGCCCCGTGAGTATTTCCGTTTTTATGGGTTGACGGAGGCGCGGCTGGCCAAGGCCGCTCCCGATGTGTTAGTGATGCATCCCGGCCCGATGAACCGCGGTGTGGAAATCGATGGCGCCATTGCTGACGACATCGCCCGCAGCGCCGTGACCGAACAGGTGGAGATGGGCGTGGCGGTGCGCATGGCCTGCCTTGACGTGTTGACCCGGCGGCGGCGCGGAGTGGAGGGCTGGGCATGAGCGCCGCCATCGCCATCACCGGCGGCCGTGTCGTCTGCCCCGCCACCGGGCATGACGGGATCGCCACCATCCTGCTGAAGGACCGCAAGATTGCCGGCATCGGCCAGGCGGAACCGCCGTCTGATGCCCAGATCATCGATGCCACCGGCCTGGTGGTGGCCCCCGGCCTGATCGATGCCGGGGTGTTCCGTGCCGATACCGCGGCGGCCAACGCCGGCGGCATTACCCGCATGATCCTGATGCCGGATCAGTCGCCGCCGTTGGACGATCCGGCACTGGTCGCCTTTGCACAGGGATCGGGCAAACCCGATGTGTGGGTGCACCCGCTCGCCGCCGCCACCCGCGGGCTGAGGGGCGAGGAGTTGGCCGAGATTGGTCTGGCCCAGGCGGCGGGGGCCGTGGGGGTGGCGACCGGCCGGCGCGCCATTGCCGATGCCCGGGTGATGCAGCGGCTGCTGGCTTATGCCCATGGCCATGGCCTGGTGGTGGTGAGCCATGCCGAGGATGTGGCGCTGACCGCCGGCACGGTGGCGACCGAAGGCGAATATGCCACGCGGCTGGGCCTGGCCGCCGCCCCGGCCTTTGCCGAAGCGCTGGCGATCATCCGCGATTGCCGCCTGGCCGAAGCCACCGGCGCCCGCCTGCATATCCGCCAGGTGACGACCGCGGAAGGGCTGGCGGCGGTGCGGGCGGCGCGGGCCCGTGGCGTGGATGTGACAGCGGGGATCACCCCGGCGCATCTGCTGCTGAACGATATGGCGGTGGCGGGGTTCCGCAGCTTTGCCCGGCTGTCACCGCCGCTGCGCTGCGAGGCGGACCGGCTGGCGGTGATCGAAGGGGTGCGCGATGGCACGATTTCCATCCTCGCCTCTGGCCATGATCCGCAAAGCCAGGAAGACAAGCGCCAGCCCTTTGCCGATGCGCGGGCCGGCATGGCGGGGGCCGAAACGCTGCTGGCGCTGGGGCTTGGGCTGGTGCGCGATGGCGTCATCGATCTGCCCGGTCTGATCGCCCTGCTCAGCACCAATCCGGCCCGGCGCTTTGGGCTTGTCGCCGGAACCCTGCAACTCGGCGCACCGGCGGACCTTGTGGTCTTTGACGAAGCGGCGCCATGGCGTATCGACGGCGATCAATTCCACGGTGCGGGCAACACGCCCTTCAACGGGCTGCCCACCGCCGGACGGGTGCGCACAACGATAAAAGGCGGAGATGTGGTTTGGCGGGCGTAAGGGCGATAGGCATGTTGCTGGTGCTGGCACTGGTTGCCGGCGATCCGGCGCTGGCGGCCCGCAAGAAGAAAAAGGGCAAGAAGAGCCGCGCCTCGCGCCCGGCAGCGGCAGCGCCGGCCCGCGCCACGCCGCCGCCGCCATCGGTGCGCCAGGGCGTTGAGCTGTGGCGCGCCGGCAAATGGGATGAAGCCGTTTCGATGTGGCAGCCATTTGCCGAAAATGGCGATCCCGACGCCATGTTCAACATGGGCCAAGCCTACAAGCTGGGCCGCGGCGTGACGATGGACAAGGCGATTGCCCGTGACTGGTATCGCCGCGCCGCCGTGAAGGGCCATCTGCCGGCCCAGGCCAATCTGGGCATCCTGTTGTTCCAGGCCACCGAAAAGGCCGAAGCGGTGCGCTGGCTGAAGGCAGCGGCCGACCGGGGCGAGATGCGGGCGCAATATGTGCTGGGCATCGTGCACTGGAATGGCGATGGCGCGGCCAAATCCATGCCGCTGGCCTATGCCTATCTGGTGCGGGCGGCAGCCCAGGGCCTGCCGGAAGCGACCAAGGCCCTGAATGAGCTGAGCCAGGCCATCCAGCCGCTTGATCGCGCCAACGGCTGGCAGATCGCCACCGCGCTGGCCAATGGCAGCGGCGTGCCGGCCCAATTCCAGCCCGGCATCGCGCCGCCGCCGATGACGGCGGTGACGACGCCGACCCCGCCGGTGACCGTGATCGCCAGCGGCAACAGCGCGCCGGCCCCGGCCGCCGAGACCAGCACCGCCGCCCTGAACGCCGCCGCCCTGAAGGCCGCCGGTGCGGAGACCCCGGCAAACGAGGACGAGGCCGAGGAGGAGGGCTCTTCCCCCACGGCCGTGCCCGCGGTCACGCCAACTGCGGCGCCGCCGGCCGAAACCCGCCAGGCCAGCGTCTTGTCGCCCCGGTCCACGCCCAGCGCGCCGCCGGTGAAGCTGGCCGACAAGCCGGAGCCGAAGAAGAAGGCCGCCCCACCACCGCCGCCAAAGGAAACCGGCTGGCGCATCCAGTTGGGCACCTATCCCAACCAGAAGAGCGCCATGGCCGCGTGGAAGAAACTCGCTGCCGCCAACAAGCGCGATGTGAAGGGCCTGCACCCGACCATCGGCAAATTCGGTGGCAACTGGCGCCTGCAGGTTGGCCCGTTCGACACCCGCGCCGAAGCCAGCAAGGGCTGCAAGACGCTGGAGATCGGCAAGAACGGCTGTTTTGCGGTTGATATCGGCGACTGAGATCAGACGGCCATGATGGCCGCTGCTGCCATTGTTTGTTCAGACTGAGAAAGAGCTGGTTGCACTGGTTGGCCGGCCGGCCTCGCTTTGCATTTGCGCCTTCAGTTTTGACGCATTTGACACATCTGGCGTGTTTGTGAGAGCGAAATTTTACATTTGATCAGTGGCCTGCCACGACTCCGAACGGCATGATGACAGGATTTTGCCGTGTAGGACAGCGTGCCGAGGCCGCTGGCCCCGGGTGGCCCAGGCGGGAATGGGGGTCGAAGCCCGGATGACCCATTTCTTGCGATAGCATTGCAAAATCTTCATTGCCATGGTGATTTGCCGGCCATGGCAAATGTCGCCGATATTGAATCCGGGATGATCGATCCGTTGACCGGGCTGCTGCAGCGGCGCGGTTTTCGTTCCATTGTGGCGGATCGCCTGGCCGGGTTGGCCGCGCCTGAGGCCAGGCCCACCCTGTTGTTGCTTGATCTCGACCGGTTCAAGACGGTGAACGACAGCGCCGGCCATGACACCGGCGACGCGGTCCTGCAGCGGGTGGCCCATCGCATCCGGCGCGCGGCTGGCCCCGATGCCACCGTGGCGCGGACCAGCGGCGATGAATTTGCGGTGTTCCTGCCGACGGGCGATGGCGTTGGCGCCCTGGCCGACAAGCTGCTCGAACTGGTTGGCCATCCTTATGCCGTGAATGGCCATGCCATCACCATCAGCGGCAGCATCGGCATCGCGCAGGCCCCGGGCGATGGCATTGATGCCGATGCCCTGCTGCGTTCGGCCGCGATTGCCTTGCACCAGGCCGAACTCGAAGGCCGCAACCGGCAACGCAAGTTCGAGCCCTCGATGCAGGACCGGGCCCGGCTGCGGCTGGCGCTGGAGACGGACCTGCGCGCCGCACTGGCGTTGCAGCAGGTGAAGCTGCGCGAAGCGCTGACCCTTGATCAATTCGCGGTGCATTATCAGCCGATCGTGGATCTGGCGACCGGCCAGCTGACCGGTTTCGAGGCGCTGCTGCGCTGGCAGCACCCAACCCGGGGCACCCTCAACCCCGACGGTTTCATTCCGCTGGCCGAAAGCATCGGCCTGATCGGCGCGCTGGGCAGTTGGATCTTGCGGCGGGCGCGCCATGATGCCGCCCGCTGGCCGCTGCCGGCCCATGGCACCCCGCTGCAGCTGTCGGTGAATGTCTCGCCCTTGCAACTGCGCGAAGGGCCGGCCCTGATCGCCGGCATCACCGAGGCGTTGCAGGGCGCCGGCCTGCCAGCTCAGCGATTGGAGATCGAGATCACCGAGAATGCCATGGCGGAGCAGGGCGCATCGGTCCTGGCCGACATCCATCGCCTGGGCGTGCGCCTGGCCATTGATGATTTTGGCACCGGCTATTCCTCGTTGAGCCGGTTGGCCCAATTCAGCTTTGACCGGATCAAGATCGATCGGTCGTTCGTCCAGGTTGTGGGCGGCACGGCCGGGTCGGCCCGGCCCGTGGCCCCGAGCAATGCGGCATGGATGATTCGCCCCATTGCCGCGCTGGGCACCGGGTTGGGCATTTCCACGGTTGCGGAAGGGGTTGAAACCGCCGCACAGGCCAGCCTGGTGTGGGAAGCCGGCGTGACCGAAATGCAGGGCTATCTGGTCAGCACCCCGGTTCCGGCCGATGCCGTGCCGGCGTTGATTGCCAGGCTTGACCAGGCCAGCCCTTATTGGGGTGTGCGGCGATGAGCGATGATTTGTACAGCCTGGCCTATTTCAGCCGCAACACCATGACGGGCCCGCCCGCCGTGATCGAGGCCGGGATCGGCGCGATCCTGCAAGTGGCCCGCGACAAGAACCGGCTGGCCGGCATCACCGGCGCGCTGTTGTTCAGCGGCGGCTGTTTTGCCCAGGTGCTGGAAGGGCCGCAGGCGGCCCTGGAGGATTTGTTCGAGACGATCCAATATGATCCCCGCCAAGACAATGTGACCATCCTGCATTTCCACCCGATTTCGGCGCGCAGCTTTGACGGGTGGTCGATGGCCTATGCCGGGCAGACCGATGCCATGCGGGACCAGGCCGTTGCGGCCAGCGCGCTGGGTTCGCCCGGCGAGATCGCCACGGTTGCCGAAGGGCAGGGCTTTCTGGCGGTGCTGACCGATTATATCCGCCGCAGAGAGCAGGCCAATCCGCCGACCTGAGCGGCGGGCGGCCGGCGGTCAGGCTGCCGCCTGGGCCGCCATGCCCGGCCATTTTGCCCACAGGGCTTCGCGGCGGGTCAGCATCTCGGCGCGGGCCTTGGCCTTGACCGGGCCGAAGCCGCGCACGTCCATTGGCAGTTTGGCGATGGCGATGGCCATGCCGATGTTGCCGGGGTTGAGTTCGGCGCAGAGGCGGGCGACGTCGGCTTCGAAGGCGGCGATGTCGGCGCGTTCGTGGCGGCGTTCTTCACTGTAGCCGAAGAGGTCGAGCGCGGTGCCGCGCAGGCCCTTCAGCCGGGCGAGCAGGCCAAAGGCCTTGAACACCCAGGGGCCGAAGCTGATCTTTTTCGGGCGGCCGGTGGCGGGATCGATGCGGCTGAGCAGCGGCGGGGCGAGCAGCACACGCGGGGCACCGCCGGCGAATTGCGCATCATAGGCCGCCTGGAAGCGGCCATCGCTGTAGAGGCGGGCGACTTCATATTCGTCCTTGTAGGCCATCAGCTTGTAAAGGCTCTTGGCCACGGCTTCGGCGAAGGCATCGCCGCCGGCGGTGCGGGCCTGGTCCACGGTTTGCCGGAAGCGCCGCGCATAGGCTTCATCCTGATAGAGCACGAGATCGGCCTCGCGGCGGGCGATCATCTCATCAAGATTGGTGGCGGGCGGTTCCGGCTGCGGGCCGCGGGTTGCCTCCACCAGGGCCAGCACCTGGTCGGGCCGGGTGGCGAGCAGGCGGCCGAGCGCAAAGGCGCGCTTGTTGAAGGGGATGGCGACGCCGTTCAGATCGATGGCGGCCTCGATGCTTTCCCGTTTCAGCGGGATCAGGCCCTTTTGCCAAGCATAGCCCATCAAGAGGATATTGCTGCCGATGGCATCGCCCAACAACGCGGTGGCCACCGTGTCAGCCGCGATGAAGTCGCAGGCATTGGGGTTTGATGCCTTGCGGATGGCGCGTTCGACCTGGGCACTGCGGAAATCGAAATCGCGGTTGCGCACGAAATCGCTGGTGGGCGCAACATCGGCATTGGCGATGACGGCGGTGCGTTCGGGCACCATCAGGCTTTGGGTCGGCTTGTCGGCGGCGACGACGGCATCGCAGGCCAGCACCAGATCGGCGCTGCCGGCCATGATGCGCGGGGACAGGAGATCATCGTTGGATTGCGCGATGCGGACATGGCTGTAGACCGCGCCGCCCTTCTGGGCGAGGCCGGCCATGTCGGCCGTGGTGCTGGCCAGCCCTTCGATATGGGCGGCGGTGCCGAGCAGGGCCGACACGGTGAGCACGCCGGTGCCGCCAATGCCGGTGACCATGATGTTGAAGCCATCGCCCGGCGCCGGCACGGTGGGATCGGCCACGCCATCCAGGGTGAAATCGGCCTTGGATTTCTTCACCTGCGCATCATCGATGGTGACGAAGCTGGGGCAGAAGCCTTTGACGCAGCTGTAATCCTTGTTGCAGCTGGACTGATTGATGCGGCGCTTGCGGCCGAATTCGGTTTCCACGGGCTCCACCGAGACGCAGTTGGATTGCACCGAACAATCGCCGCAGCCTTCGCAGACGGCCGGGTTGATGAAGACGCGGCGGGTGGGATCGACCATCTGCTGGCGTTTGCGGCGCCGGCGCTTTTCGGCGGCGCAGGTCTGATCGAAGATGATGATTGTGCAGCCGGGCGTGGCGGCAAATTCCTTCTGCACCTCATCCAGCAGGGCGCGATCGAGCAGCCGCACGCCGGCGGGCAGGGTGACGCCCTTGTAGCGGGCGAGATCCTCGGTGAGGACGGCGACCTTTTTCGCATGCTCGGCCAGCATCTGGGCGGCGATCTGGTCAACGCCCAGTTCGCCATCATGTTTCTGCCCGCCGGTCATGGCGACGGCATCGTTGTAGAGGATCTTGTAGGTGATGTTGACGCCGGCCGCGATGGACTGGCGGATGGCGAGCAGGCCGGAGTGGAAATAGGTGCCGTCGCCGAGATTGGCGAAGACGTGATTCTCGTCGGTGAAGGGCGCTTCGCCCACCCAGGTGACGCCTTCGCCGCCCATCTGGGTGAAGGTTTCGGCCCGGTCCATCCACATCGCCATGATGTGGCAGCCGATCCCGGCCAGCGCGCGCTGACCTTCGGGCGGCTTGGTCGAGGTGTTGTGCGGGCAGCCGGAGCAGAAATAGGGGCTGCGCTTGACCGGGGTTTCGTGGGCGGCCGCCTTGGCGGACTGGTCGCGGAAGAAGGCGAGGGTGGCGCGAATCCGGTCGGTATCATGGATACGCTGGATGCGGGCGGCAATGACATGGGCGATGACGCCCGGGGACAGCTCGTTGTCAGGGGAAAGCAGCCATTCGCCGCTTTCGTCATGTTTGCCGACGACGATGGGGCGCACGGCCTCGCGCCAGTTGTAGAGCTGCCATTTCAGCTGATGCTCGATGAACTCGCGCTTTTCCTCGATGACGAGAACTTCCTCCAGCCCCTCGGCAAAGGCGCGGATGCCATCCGGTTCCAGCGGCCAGGGCATGCCGACCTTGTAGACCTTGAGGCCGATGCTGGCGGCGACGCGTTCATCGATGCCGAGTTCGGCCAGCGCCTCCATCGTGTCGGCAAAGGCCTTGCCGGTGGAGACGATGCCGATGCGGGGGCGGGGGCTGTCCCACACCACGCGGTCGATGCGGTTGGCCTTGGCGAAGGCCATGGCGGCAAAGCCCTTGTAGCGTTGCAGGCGGGTGTCTTCCTCCCGCCAGATGTCACCCGGGCGGATGTGGACACCGCCATCGGGAAATTCGAATTCGGGGATGATGATGCTGCGGTTTTCGCCGGCCAGATCAACCGTGGCCGAGGTTTCCACCGTGTCGGCCGTGGCCTTGAAGCCAACCCAGGTGCCGGCAAAGCGGCTCATGGCAAGGCCCAGCAGGCCATATTCGACAAATTCGTGCACCGAAGCCGGGGCGAGGAAGGGCACGAAGGCGGCGAGGAAATTATGGTCGCTCTGGTGCGGCAGGGTGGAGGATTTGGCGCCGTGATCATCGCCGACGATGGCGAGCACGCCGCCGTGCTGGCTGGTGCCGGCAGCGTTGGCGTGTTTCAGCACGTCCATGGCGCGATCGAGGCCGGGGCCCTTGCCATACCAGATGCCGAACACGCCATCTTTCGTGGCCTTGGGGCTCAATGCGACATGCTGGGTGCCCCAGACGGCGGTGGCGCCCAGTTCCTCGTTCACGCCGGGAACGAAGTGGATATCCTGTTCCTTCAGCCACTTCTTGGCGCGCCACAATTCCTGATCATAGCCGCCGAGCGGGGAGCCGCGATAACCGGAAATGAAGCCGGCGGTGTTGAGCCCGGCGGCGGCATCGCGCCATTTCTGCACCAGCGGCAGGCGGACCAGGGCCTGCACGCCCGACATGAACACCCGGCCATCGCGAAAGCGATATTTGTCTTCCAGGCTGACCGGTGGCAATCCTGCGACCATGGCCGCTCCCCAATGTCTGTTAATTGGGTCAATAATACTGACCTTTTTTGCGGAGCGCAAGCCGTGTCGCTGACCATCGCCAGTTACAATATCCACAAGGCCGTGGGCAGCGATGGCCGCCGGGTGCCGGCGCGGACCCTGGACGTGCTGGACGAGATCGGCGCCGATGTGGCGCTGTGCCAGGAAGCCGACACGCGGCTGGGTGTGCGGACGTCGGTGTTGCCGGCCGACCAATTGGCGGCGTGCGGCTGGCAGGTGGCGCCGTTGGCCGAACAGGGGCGGGCGATCGGTTGGCACGGCAATGCGCTGTTGTTTCGCGGGGCTGTGCGGCTGACGCACTGCCAGCGCATCACCTTGCCGGCGCTGGAGCCACGCGGCGCCGTGCTGGGCGATCTTGCGTTGGGCCATCGGATGATCCGGCTGGTGGGGGCGCATCTGGATCTGTCGGGCCTGACCCGGGCGCGGCAGATGCAGGCGATCATCGCGGCGGTGGCGCGGGCGCCGGGCCAGCCGCCGGAGCAGTTGATGGGCGATTTCAACGAGTGGCGGCGCGGCGGCGCAGCGGTGGCGGCGCTGGCCCGGCATTGGCGGGAACTAGTGCTGCCGCCCAGTTTCCCGGCGCGGCTGCCGCTGGGCCGGCTGGATCGGGCCTTTGTGCACCATGGGCTGGCGGTGGCCGAAGCCAGCGTGCACGCATCGGCGCTGGCCCGGGTGGCATCGGATCATCTGCCCATACTGGTGCGGCTGGCGGCATGACCAGTGATCTGGCCCGCCTGTGCGCCGCGCATCCGGGCCAGAGTGGGGTGCAGCTGCTGGCCGACGGGCCGGCGGCGCTGGCGCTGCGCATCGCCCTGGTGCGGCGGGCACGGGCCAGCATCGATGCCCAATATTATATCTGGCGCGATGATGCCGCTGGCCAATTGCTGCGGGCCGAACTGGTGGCCGCGGCGGCGCGCGGTGTGCGCGTGCGGCTGTTGCTGGATGATTTCGGCAGCCCCGGTGCGGATGGCTGGGCGCTGCCGGGGGTGGAGTTGCGCCTGTTCAACCCGGCGCGGCTGCGGCGGTGGCGCTGGCTGACCCTGCCGGTGGATTTTGCCCGGTTGAACCGGCGCATGCACAACAAGGCCCTGGTGGTGGATGGCCTGGCCTGCGTGATTGGCGGGCGCAACATCGGCGATGAATATTTCGCCGCCGAGCATCCGGCGCTGGCGGCCGATCTGGATGTGCTGGCGATTGGTGCGGTGGCCTCGGCGCTGGGGGCGGATTTCCAGCGTTACTGGGATGCGGCCCGGGCTGTGCCGGTGCAGCCACGCGCCGACGCGGCGGCCGATGCCGGGCGGCTGGCCGGCTATCGCGCGGCGGCCGATGCGCCGGCCACGGCCGCGATGATCGATGCCGCCGATGATTTCACCTGGGCCGATGTGCACATGCTTTCGGACCCGCCCGACAAGATCGCGGGCGCCGCGCCGGAAGACGGGCTGATCCTGCCGCAGCTGCTGGCTCTGGTGGGCCCGGTCACGCGGCGGTTCTTGCTGGTTTCAGCCTATTTCATTCCCACAGCGGGATTGGCGCGGCTGCTGGCCGGGCTGGCCGGGCAGGGGGTGCGCGTGGAGGTGCTGACCAACAGCCTGGTTTCGAACAATGTCGCGCTGGTGCACGCCTGGTATGCGCCGTGGCGGGCGCGGCTGCTGGCCATGGGGGTAGGGCTGTGGGAAATGCGGGGCGCGGCCGGCGACCGGGCGGTGCTGGGCCTGGTGCCGCGCCGGCTGCGGCGGATGGATGATGGCACGAGTTTCTTTCGGCGCAGCGCATCGGCCCTGCATGCCAAGACCATCATTGCCGATGCCCGCTGGATCTTTGTGGGATCGATGAACCTGGATCCGCGGTCGCTGCAGTTGAACACCGAACTGGGCTTTCTGATCGACGCCCCGGTGCTGGCGGGCCGGCTGGCGGCGGCGCTGGATGCCGGCCTGCCGCGCTTTGCCTGGCGGGTGGAGTCCATGGCGGATGGCCTGGCCTGGCGGGATGGGGCGCTGCGGCTGCGGCCCGAACCCGGCACCGCCTGGTGGCAGCGCCTGGCCTTGCGAATCCTGGGCTGGCTGCCGCTGGCGTGGCTGTTCTGATGCCGGCCGATCTGGCACCATGCCGAAAACAGGGGGCAGGCGGATGAACAGGGCAGGATTGTCGGGACGGGCCATGCTGCTGCTGGCAGCGATGCTGGTGCCGCCCGTGGTGGAGAGCGCCGCCGGCCCATCGGCGGCGGTGATCGCGGCGCTGGACCCGTCCCGGCTGGCCGCCGGCCTGTGCGCGCCGGGGCGGGCGCCGATGGGCCCCGTGCGCGCCTTGCTGGCAGCGGCTGCGGTTGCGGCACCGGCCAGTGCCACGGGTGATGTGCCGCTCTATCCCGATCTCACAGGCTCGGCCTTCCCGCTTTCCACCCAAAATGGCGAGGCGCGCCGCTGGTTCAGCCAGGGCCTGCTGCTCACCTATGGCTTCAACCATGCCGGTGCGGTCGCCTCGTTCCGCCGCGCCCAGCGGCTCGATCCGGGCTGTGCGCTGTGCTGGTGGGGGGAGGCGATGGCGCTGGGCCCCAATATCAACGCGCCGATGGACGGGCGCGACCGCCCCGCGGCGCTCGCCGCGCTCGACCGCGCGGTTGCCCTGAAGGACCAGGCCTCCCCCATGGAGCGGGCGCTGATCGAGGCGCTGGCCACGCGCTATTCCCGCGATGACGGGGCGGAACGTGCCGCGCTTGATGTGGCCTATGCCGATGCCATGCTGGCCGTTGCCGCGCGCTTTGCCGGCGATGATGATGTGGCGGTGCTGGCGGCCGAGGCGGTGATGGACACCAGCCCGTGGAATTATTGGCTGGCCGATGGCAAGCCGGTGGGCAAGAGCGGGGAGGCGGTGCGCCTGCTGGAGGGCGTGCTGGCCCGCAATCCCGGCCATATCCAGGCCGCCCATCTTTATGTGCACATGATGGAGATGCCTGATCCGGCCCGGGCCGAGGCGGCGGCCGACCAGTTGGCCCAGGCCGGCGCGCGCAGCGCCGGCCATCTGGTTCACATGCCATCCCACATCTGGCATCGCCGCGGCCGCTATCTGGATTCGATTGCGGCCAATGTTGCGGCCGTGCGGGCGGACGAGGCCTGGATCGCCGCCACCGGGGACCGGGGCATGCTGCGCTATGGCTATTATCCCCACAATGTCCATTTCATCGTCACCTCGGCCATGATGGCCGGGGATGTTGCCACCGCCCGGCGTGAGGCGATGCGGCTGCGCACGTTGCTGGATGCCGATCTGTCGGCGCGGCTGCCGGCGGCACAGGCGGTGGAGGCCGCGCCCTATCAGGTGATGGCGATGGTGGCCGATCCGGCGGCCATCCTGGCGATGCCGGCGCCTGATGCGCGCCTGCCCTATGCGCTCGCCATGCGCCATTTCGCGCGCGCCGTCGCCTTTGCCCAAACCCGCGACAAGGCCGGATTCAATGCCGAACTGCAGGCGATGGCGGCGCAGGTGGATCATCCGGGCACCCGCGAACTGGTGGCCCAATCGGTGCCGCTGCCCGATCTGATCCGCATTGCCGACAATGTGGCACGCGGGCGCTGGGCGATGGCGGGCGGCCTGCATGTGGTGGCCGCCGCGCATTTCCGCGTTGCCGCCCGGATCGAGGCGAGCATCCCCTATATGGAACCGAGTTACTGGCATTATCCGGTGAACCAGTCGCTGGGGGCAGCGCGGCTGCTGGCCGGCGATGCGGCCGGCGCGACCGAGGCATTTCGCGCGGCGCTGGTGCAGACACCGGGCAATGGCTGGGCGCTTTACGGGTTGGCGATGAGCGAGGCGGCGGCCGGACACAAGGTGGAGGCGGCGGCTGCCGAGAGCGCCTTCCGGCGGGCCTGGGCCGGCAACCGGGCATGGCTGAAGCTGGAACGGCTGTGATCAAGACGCGGCTGTTCAGCCGGGCGCGCATTGCCTTGTGGCGATATCGATGAACGCGTCGCGGTTCTGCTGGGACTGGAAGGCCTGGGCGGCGACCGTGCGGTAAAAATCCCGATCCGCCAGGGCCGCCATCTTGCCGAGGCGCGAGCGCAGCTTTTCGAGCACCGAGTCGAGCTCCCCCTCGCTGTCTTCTTCGCCGGCCTCATCAAGCTGTGCGCCTTCGCCCAGCCGGGCGACGATGCAGCGGGCCCTGGCTTCGGGCACGCCCAGCGCCGTGAAGGCCTGCACCGAAACGCGCAAGCCGGCTGTCGCGGGCATCGCCGTCAGCGCCACGACCAGGGCCAGCACCGGATAACGCAATGTCAGCATGGCAACCCCCATCAAGCTGGGCAGATGGCACGCGCTTGTTGCGCGTGTGTCAAGCCATGGCCTCAGCTCAAGCCCTCGATGCGGCCCTGTTCGTCAAGATGGATGCCGAGGGCGGAGGGCTGTTTCGGCAGCCCGGGCATGGTGGCGATGTCGCCGGCGAGTGCGACGATGAAGCCGGCGCCGGCGGCGAGGCGCAACTCGCGAATGGGCAGATCATGGCCCGACACGGCGCCGCGCTGCCTTTCATCGGCGGTGAAGCTGTAAGGCGTCTTGGCGAGGCAGACAGGCAGGTTGGTCAGCCCTTCGGCGCGCAGGCTGGCGAGCTGTTTCTGGGCGGCGGCAGAGAGGGTGACAGTGCCGGCGCGGTGGATGCGGGTGGCCACGATTGTGAGCGCTTCGAGCACATCGGTGCCGCTGGCATAGAGCGGGGTGAAGCGGGCGTGCGGGTCGGCATTGGCATCGGCCAGCGCGGCGACGCTGCGGGCGAGGTCCTCCGCGCCGGCCGGGCCATCGGCCCAGTGGCGGCACAGATGGGCAGGGATGCCGAGCGTGCCCCGGCAGTGGCGGAGCACCTGGGCCTGTTCGGCTTCGGTGTCGCTGGCAAAGGCGTTGATGGCCACAGCGACGGGCAGGCCGAGCGATTGCAGATTTTCGACGTGGCGGGCCAGCACAGCGAGGCCGCGATCGAGCGCCGCGGCATCGCTGGTGCCAAGATCGGCCAGCGCCATGCCGCCGTGATATTTCAAGGCGCGCACGGTGGCGACAACGACGGCAGCGGCCGGGGCAAGGCCGGCCTGGCGGCATTTGATGTGGGCGAATTTTTCGGCGCCAAGATCAGCGCCGAAGCCGGCTTCGGTGACGGCGAATTCGCCGAGTGCCAGCGCGGCGCTGGTGGCGATGACCGAGTTGCAGCCGTGGGCGATATTGGCAAACGGCCCGCCGTGGATGAGGGCGGCGCTGCCGTGAATGGTCTGCACGAGGTTGGGCTGCATGGCATCGACCAGCAGGGCGGCCATGGCGCCGGCGGCACCGATATCGCCGGCGGTGACAGGGTTGCCGGCCGTGTCTTTCGCGACGCGGATGCGGGCGAGGCGGGCCTGGAGATCGGCCAGATCGCTGGCGAGGCAGAGGATGGCCATGACTTCGGAGGCGACCGTGATGTCGAAGCCGGTTTCGCGCAGCGGATGGTTGCCCGTGCCCATTCCGGCCACGATCTGGCGCAAGGCGCGGTCGTTCATGTCCATCACGCGCCGCCAGGTGACGGTGCGCGGGTTGATGGTGGCGCCCGATGGCATGGCAGTGGCGAAATGGATGGCGTTGTCGATCATCGCGGCCAGCAGATTGTGGGCGGCGGTGATGGCGTGGAAATCGCCGGTGAAGTGGAGGTTGATCTTCTCCATCGGCAGCACCTGGGCCTGGCCGCCGCCGGTGGCGCCGCCCTTGCGGCCGAACACCGGGCCCAGGCTGGGTTCGCGCAGGGCGATGACGGCGCGGCGGCCGATGCGATTGAGGGCATCGGCAAGGCCAATGGTGGTGGTGGTCTTGCCTTCGCCGGCCGGGGTGGGGTTGACGGCGGTGACGAGGATCAGCTTGCCGGCGGGCCGGGCGGCCAGATCGGCCAGCGTCGCGGCCGAGAGCTTGGCGATATGGTGGCCATGCGGTTCGATGGCGGCTTCGGCAAGGCCGATGCCGGCGGCCACATCCCGGATGGGGCGCAATGTCGCTGCGCGTGCGATTTCAATGTCCGACGCCATGATTCCCCGCCATAAGGGCATTATTGAATGGTCCCCGTGCCGCCGCCTACAGGCTTTGCGCCGCGCCGGGAAGGAGCCTGTTGGTCGCTTATGTTCGACGATGTTTCCGCGCTGGCACTGGCCCGGTTCCAGTTTGCCTTCACCGTGTCGTTCCACTTCATCTTCCCGGCCTTTTCGATCGGGCTGGCCAGCTATCTGGCGGTGCTGGAAGGGCTGTGGCTGAAGACCGGGCGCGATGTGTATCTGCAGCTGTTCCGATATTGGCTGAAGATCTTTGCCATCGCTTTTGGCATGGGCGTCGTTTCGGGCATCGTCATGGCCTATCAGTTCGGGGCGAACTGGGCGGCCTTTTCCGACAAGGCAGGGCCCGTCATTGGCCCGCTGATGGCCTATGAGGTGTTGTCGGCGTTTTTCCTGGAATCGGGTTTCCTGGGGGTGATGCTGTTCGGGCTCGACCGGGTGGGCAAGAAGCTGCATTTCCTTGCCACCTGCCTGGTGGCCATCGGCACGACGATTTCGGCGTTCTGGATCATCGTCGTGAACAGCTGGATGCAGACGCCGCAGGGCTATGCCATTGCTGACAATGGCCAATTTTATGCGACCGACTGGCTGGCGGTGGTGCTGAACCCGTCCATGCCCTATCGCCTCGCCCACACGTTGCTGGGGGCGTATCTGACGACCGCGCTGGTGGTGGGGGCGGTGGGTGCCTATCACCTGCTGAAGGATCGCAAGCTGGGCCGCAGCGCGCAGCCGGCGACGAAGATCATGTTTGCCATGGCGATGGGGATGGTGGCGATCACCGCGCCGCTGCAGGTGCTGGCCGGCCATGAGCATGGTGTGAACACGCTCAAGCACCAGCCGGCCAAGATCGCGGCGATGGAAGGCCATTACGAAAGCCATGATCGCGCCGCGCCGCTGATCCTGTTTGGCGTGCCCGATGATGCCAATCAGGTGATGCATTACAAGCTGGAGGTGCCGGCGCTGGGCAGCCTGGTGCTGCAGCATGACATCGAGGCGCCAACGATGGGGCTGGACAAGGTGGCGCCGGAAAACCGCGCCAAGGTCGCCTTCCCCTTCTATGCCTTCCGGGTGATGGTGGGGCTCGGTGTGCTGATGCTGCTGCTCGGCGGCTGGGCGGCCTATAATGCGTGGCGCGGCCGTCTGTTTGATGGCGTGTGGCAGCAGCGGCTGGCGCTGGCGATGGGGCCGGCCGGGTTCGTGGCCGTGCTGGCCGGCTGGATCACCACCGAAACCGGGCGGCAGCCGTTCACCGTGTTCGGCCTGTTGCGCACCGCCGAAAGCGCCTCGCCGCTGGCGGCGCCGGCGGTGGCGGCATCGCTGATCGCCTTCATCATCGTCTATTTCTTCGTGTTCGGCGTCGGCACCTGGTTCATCATCAAGCTGATGGGCACCGAGCCCAACCCGGAGGACAAGGGCCCCGGCAAGGAGCAGACGGTGGATGTGGGCAGCCTGCCGCCCGATGCGCCCTTTGGCTTCCAGCTGGCGGAGTGAACTGATGGTGCCCGGCATCGCGCCTGATCCGACGCTGACCCTTATCTGGGCCGGCATCATCGGTATCGCCATCTTCATCTATGTCGTCACCGATGGCTTTGATCTGGGCATTGGCATCCTGTTTCCGGTGCTGGCGCCGGGCGGCGAGCGCGAGACCGCCATCGCCACCATCAAGCCGGTGTGGGACGCGAACCAGACCTGGCTGGTGCTGGGCGGTGGCGGGGTGTTTGCCGCCTTTCCGCTGGCCTATGCGATCCTGATGCCGGCGGTGTATGCGCCGCTGATTGCCATGCTGCTGGGCCTGATCTTTCGCGGCGTGGCGTTCAAATACCGGGCGCGCACCAGCCGCATCTGGCTGTGGGATTTCGCCTTTTTCGCCGGCTCCACCCTGGCGGCCTTTGCGCAGGGCGTGATCCTGGGGGCGGTGCTGCAGGGGGTGAAGGTGGCGGGCCGCAGCTATGCCGGCGGCTGGTGGGATTGGCTGTCGCCCTTCTCGCTGCTCACCGGCGTGTCGGTGGTGGCAGCCTATGCCCTGCTGGGCGCGTGCTGGCTGATCTGGCGGACGGAAGGCGGCGTGCAGGATCATGCCTATCGCATGGCAGGCCAGGCCGGCGCGGCCAGCATCGCCGCCATCGGCGCGGTGAGCCTGGCGACACCGTTCCTGAACCATGATTATTTCAGCCGCTGGTTCGAGGCGCCGGGCCTTTATTATTCGGCGCCGGTGCCGCTGCTGGTGGGGGTGACGGCGCTGCTGTTCATCCGGGCGCTGCGGCGAAGGGCGGAGGTGGCGCCGTTCGTGCTGGCCGAACTGCTGTTCCTGCTGACCTTCATGGGCCTGGGCGTCTCGATCTTTCCCTGGGCGGTGCCGGGGCAGGTGACGATCTGGCAGGCGGCCACAGCGGCCAATGCGCAGGCCTTCATGCTGGTGGGCGTGGGCGTGCTGCTGCCGGTGATCCTGTGTTACACCGCCTATGGCTATTGGCTGTTCGGCGGCAAGGTCGGGGCGGAAGGCTATGCCTGAACCGGTATTGCGCCAGCGCCTGATGTGGTTTGTTGCCCTGTGGGTTGGCGGCGTGGCCGTGGTGGGTGCGGTGGCGTGGTTGCTGCGCGCCTGGCTGATGCCCTGAACCCATCCGTTATGGTTGCGAAATGCGACGGAATCGCGTTTTGAAACTGCAAAACGGCATAAATTTATCTTGCCAATTCGTTAACAGATGCTAAATATCCGCCTGCAAGACGAGTCGGTGGGGTCCCGGCCCGTTCCAGCGAGTGACCGTGCCTGCTGCGGGGGAGGACGCTATGATGTTTGCTTCGGCAACTGCGATGTGGCTGTTTTGGGGAGGCTTTGTCTTCCTGTGTGTTTTCAATTTCTTGCCGGCCGCCATCGCTTATGTGAACCATCACCCTGACAAGCATCTGCTCGCCATGCTGAATGTGGTGTCGCTGTTTTCCTTCGCGCTGTGGATTGCCCTGATGGCCTGGGCCACGGCCGGCCGCAGCGATCATCCGATGATCCAGCGCTTCATCGGCACGCCGCAGAAGCGCACCCGGCTGGCGCTGTCGGTCACGGCGCTGGTGATCGCCAGTTTTGCCGGCACGGTGTGGTCCGTGGCACGCGCCTGACCGTTGCTGCCGTTACCCGAGTTTCCCGCGCGGGCGCCGAAACCACCGGCGCCCGCTTCGCATTTGGGCCTGTGGGCGTGCAGCCTTGCACATCACGGGCAGGCTGCTATAGGCCAGCGCTTCGTGCCCCGGGTGCGGGCGTGGCGGAATTGGTAGACGCGCCGGATTTAGGTTCCGGTGTCGCAAGACGTGGGGGTTCGAGTCCCTTCGCCCGCACCAACCGCTGCCGCCCGCGATGGGGCGTCGCCATTTTCGCAAACGCAAACTTTGAAGAGACGGGTTGTTCGATGCAGATTGCCGAAATCACCAACCAGGGCCTGCGCCGCGCTTATTCGCTGGTGATCCCGGCCGAAGCGATTGCCGCGCGGGTGGAAACCCGTCTGGCCGAAGTGTCGAAGACGATCCGCATGCCGGGCTTCCGCCCGGGCAAGGTGCCGGCCAATCTGGTGAAGAAGATGCACGGCGCCGCCCTGCGCGGCGAAGCCCTGCAGGACGCGCTGAACGATGGCGTGAACCAGGTGATCAGCAGCAATGGCCTGCGCCCGGCGACCCAGCCGCAGGTGGATGTGGATGGCGAGCTGCCGGATGATGGCGATGCCCGCTTCACCGTGAGCCTGGAAATCCTGCCGACCATTGATGATGTGAAGATCGATGATCTGGCGCTGGAAAAGCTGGTGGTGCCGGCCGACGATGCCGCCATGGACGCGGCGCTCGCCCGCCTGGCCGAATCGGCCCAGCGCACCGAGCCGGCCCCGGCCAAGCACAAGGCCAAGACCGGCGACACGGTGGTGATCGATTATGAAGGCACCGTGGACGGCGTGAAATTTGACGGTGGCACCGGCGAAGGCATGCGGGTGAAGATCGGCAGCGGCCAGCTGATCCCCGGCTTTGAAGACCAGCTGGTGGGCGCCAAGGCCAACGAACAGCGCACGATTCTGGTGACCTTCCCCGAAGATTATGGCGCCGCCAACCTGGCCGGTAAGCCGGCCGAATTCGCCATCACCGTGCAGGCCGTGGAAGTGCCGGCCGAGACCAAGATCGATGACGAATTCGCCAAGGGCTTTGGCCTCGACAGCCTGGACGCGCTGAAGGAAATCCTGAAGGATCAGCTGGATGCGGAGCTGGGCGGCCTGTCGCGCACCCATTTGAAGCGCAAGCTGCTCGACACGCTGGCTTCGCGCCATGATTTCGACGTGCCGGTATCCATGGTTGATGCCGAGTTCGACCAGATCTGGCAGACGCTGGAAGCCGAAGCCGCCCGTGAAGCCGATCCCGCCGCCGCCAAGGCCGAGATCGAAGCCGAGCGCGAGGATTATCGCCGCATTGCCGTGCGCCGCGTGCGCCTGGGCCTGCTGCTGTCGGAGATCGGCCAGCGCGGTGGTGTCACCGTGTCCCAGGCGGAAATGAACCGCCTGATCGGCCAGGAAGCCGCCCGCTATGCCCCGGCCGAACAGCAGAAGGTGGTGAAGTTCTTCCAGGAGAACGCCATGGCCGCCATGCAGCTGCGCGCGCCGCTTTATGAAGACAAGGTGGTGGATTATCTGATCGGCAAGGCCGCGATCACTGAACGCGCCGTGACCCGCGAAGAGCTGGAAGCCGCCATCGCCAGCGAAGACGAATCGCCGGCCGGTCATGTGCATGGCCCGGATTGCGAACATGATCATGACCATGCCCCGGCCAAGCCGGCCAAGAAGGCCGCTGCCAAGAAGGCCAAGGCCGAAGAGCCGGCCGCCGAAGCCGCTGCCGAACCGGTGAAGAAGGCCCCGGCCAAGAAGGCGGCTGCCAAGAAGGCCGATGCCGAGCCGGCTGCCGAGGCCGAAGCCCCGGCCAAGCCGAAGAAGGCGACCAAGAAGAGCGCCTGATCCGCTTGATTGCGATGCACGAAGGGCCCCGCCGGCAGCACCGGCGGGGCCCTTTGCCTTTGGGCTTATCCCCGGCTGTTTTGCCGCGCCGCCGGCGGCCCCCCTTGAACTTGGGCGGCAAACGTCCGAACTAGGGCGATGTGAAGGAGAATGTCATGATCAATCCGACCGCCGCTCTTGTGCCCATTGTTATCGAAAGCTCCAACCGCGGTGAGCGGAGCTTTGACATTTATTCGCGCCTGCTGCGCGATCGCATCGTGTTCGTGAACGGGCCGGTGGAAGACAATATGGCCTCGCTGATCGTGGCGCAGCTGCTGTTCCTGGAATCGGAAAATCCGAAGAAGGACATCTATATGTACATCAACTCGCCGGGCGGGGTGATCACCAGCGGCATGGCGATTTACGACACGATGCAATATATCCGCCCCGATGTGGCGACGGTGTGCGTGGGCCAGGCGGCATCGATGGGCAGCTTCCTGTTGGCCGCCGGCACGCCCGGCAAGCGCGTGGCGCTGAAGAACGCCCGCATCATGGTGCACCAGCCGTCGGGCGGGGCACAGGGCCAGGCCACCGACATCGAGATCCAGGCGCGCGAGATCCTGCGCATCCGCAGCATCCTCAATGGCCTGTATGTGAAGCATACCGGCAAGGATCTGGAGACGATCGAGCGGGCCATGGAGCGCGACAAGTTCATGAGCGCGGAAGAGGCGATGGAGTTCGGCCTGGTGGATGCGGTGATGGAAAAGCGCCCGGTGCCGACCGAGGGCGATTCGCTGGCCGCCTGATGAGTTGCGCCGTTTTCGCGGCCAATTGCATCGGTTTCGAACAAGACGCGACAAGAAAGCCGTTGCTCGCCCTTGCGGGCACGGCCCGAATCTCGCTACACTGATTGGCCGGTGGCCGTGCAGGCGGTGCTGGCGGGTGGTTTGTTGATGCCGGTGGGCTGGGCCGGCACGAGGAAGGATTGTCATGACCAAGCTGGGCGGCAGCGACAGCAAGGGCACGCTTTACTGCAGCTTCTGCGGCAAGAGCCAGCATGAGGTCAGGAAGCTGATTGCCGGTCCGACCGTGTTCATCTGCGATGAATGCGTGGAGCTGTGCAACGACATCATCCGCGAAGAGACCAAGACGGCGCTGGTGAAGAAATCCGGCGACGTGCCGACGCCGCGCGAGATCTGCAAGGTGCTGGATGATTATGTGATCGGCCAGTTCCACGCCAAGCGCGTGCTGTCGGTGGCCGTGCACAACCATTACAAGCGGCTGAACCACGGCGGCAAGGGTGCCGAAGTGGAACTGGCCAAGTCCAACATCCTGCTGGTTGGCCCGACCGGTTGCGGCAAGACGCTGCTGGCGCAGACGCTGGCGCGCATCCTGGATGTGCCGTTCACCATGGCCGATGCGACCACGCTGACCGAAGCCGGTTATGTGGGCGAGGATGTGGAGAACATCATCCTGAAGCTGTTGCAGGCCAGCGATTACAATGTGGAACGGGCCCAGCGCGGCATCGTTTACATCGATGAAATCGACAAGATTTCCCGCAAGGCCGACAACCCGTCGATCACCCGCGACGTGTCGGGCGAAGGCGTGCAGCAGGCTCTGTTGAAGATCATGGAAGGCACCACCGCCTCCGTGCCGCCGCAGGGCGGGCGCAAGCATCCACAGCAGGAATTCCTGCAGGTGGACACGACCAACATCCTGTTCATCTGTGGCGGCGCCTTCAGCGGGCTGGACCGGATCATCGGTGACCGCATGCAGGGCCGCGGCATGGGCTTTGGCGCGCATGTGGCCGCGCCCGACGAGCGCCGCGTGGGCGAATTGCTGCGCAAGTGCGAGCCGGAAGATCTGCTGCGCTTTGGCCTGATCCCCGAATTCATCGGCCGTCTGCCGGTGATCGCCACGCTTGAGGATCTGGACGAGCCGGCGCTGGTGAAGATCCTGACCGAGCCGAAGAACGCGCTGGTGAAGCAATATGCCCGCCTGTTCGAGATGGAGGGCGTGAAGCTGACCTTCACCCCGGATGCGCTGTCGGCCGTGGCCAAGCGCGCCATCGAGCGCAAGACCGGCGCGCGTGGCCTGCGCTCGATCATGGAGGGCATCCTGCTCGACACCATGTTCGATCTGCCCGGCCTTGAGGGTGTTGAAGAGGTGCAGGTGGACAAGGATGTCGTTGCCGGCACCAAGGAACCCGTGCGCCTGATGGTGACCAACAAGGCCGCCTGAGCATTGCGATGACGGATGATGCGGAGGCCCGGCGCCTGATCGAGGCGCTGGGCCTTTCCGTTCATCCGGAAGGCGGCTGGTATCGCGAGACCCATCGGGTGGCCGGGCCTGGCCGCGCCGTGGTGACGGCCATCTATTTCCTGCTGGAGGCCGGCCAGCGATCGCACTGGCACCGGATGGATGCCACCGAGTTCTGGTGCTGGCACGCCGGCAGCCCGTTGCGCCTGGGCGAGGCCGCCGACGCCGCAGCGGCACCGGCATGGACGATGCTGGGCCCGGAGATTGCCGCCGGGCACGCGCCGCAGGCCTGCATTGGCGCCGGCCATTGGCAGGCCGCCGAAGCGCCGTACGGCTGGGCGCTGGTGAGTTGCATTGTGGCGCCGGGCTTTGACTTTGCCGGTTTCACCCTGGCACCGCCGGGTTGGGCGCCGGGTGGGCCTGTGTGATGCGATCACGCCGTCTGTAAGCCGGGTTCTGTCCAGGGGCTCATGCCCCCTGGGCGACCATTCCTCTCGGACGGCGGTTGCCCGCCGCCTCCAGCAACCAACCCGGATGGCTGGGCCGGTTCCTGCCCTGCAGCGCCAAAGCCCTGCGCGCCATCCCTATTCGGTCTTGCTCCCGGTGGGGTTTGCCGTGCCGCTTTGGTTGCCCATCGCGCGGTGCGCTCTTGCCGCACCGTTTCACCCTTGCCTGTCTCCCGGATATGATCCGGGACCATCGGCGGTCTCTTCTCTGTGGCACTGTCCCTGACACTGGCCAAAGCCAATGCCGCCGGGTGTTACCCGGCACCGCGTTCCGTGGAGCCCGGACTTTCCTCGGCGGGATTGCTCCCGACGCGGCCGCCCGACGACGTGATCGCATTTGCCCCATGGCATTTCCCGGCGATTCGCGCCATCGCCGCGACATGATCGAGATTGAAGCCAATGGCCAGGCGTTCACCGTGCCAGCCGAAGTGATTGCCGAAGGGCTGAAGCTGCTGCCCGAACAGGTGCAGCCGATGCTGGCCGGACGCCTCATCACGTCGTGGGTGGAAGCCGGGGTGGACGAGGATTTCGGCACCTTCCGCCTGACCTTTGCCACCGACAAGCGGCGGTTGCGGGTGATTGTCGACGCGCTCGGCGAGGTGATTTCGAAATCGACTCTGGATTTCGGCGGCCATGATCTGCCGCTGGGCGCGCGCCGGCCCGGCGCCGTGTGACTCCGGGCCGGCGAGATTTGTCGCACCAAACATTACATCCTTGCAATGTTGGTCAAGGCTTGCCATGAAGACGGGGTCGAGACGACGCCCCCCATTTGTCGTCTCGCCCGCCGGCGGACCCGCCGGCATCCCGCTGATTGCGGTGGCCTTCCCCCCTGTTGGGCCACCCGCGGACCACTTCCGGCCGGTGCTCCCCCTCGGGCACCGGCCGGTTTTTTGTTTAGAGGCCTTCCGCCAGCAGCAAGCCCTTGAGGATGGTGCGGGTTTCGGGATCGATCACGCCGTCAAACCGGGCGGGGCGGTGGTGGCGCTGGAAGGCGATCACGGCTTCCTGAGGCGCGGTGATGTCATAGCCATAGCGGCCCAGCGCGGCCAGAAAGCCGGGGTCGGTCCAGTTGGGGTCCATGCACGGCCTGGGCGCGGCCACCAGGCCGGCGCGGGCAAGGCGCGGCCAGTCGAACAGCTCGCCCGGATCCTCCTTGCGGGTGGGGGCGATGTCGCTGTGGCCGATCACGTTGGCGGGCGCGATGGCGTGGCGGGCGGCAATGTCGGCCACCAGGGCATGGACCGCGTCCATCTGGGCGGCGGGGAAGGGCACATAGCCGAATTCATGGCCGGGGTTGACGATCTCGATCCCGATGCTGGCGCTGTTGACATCGGTGATGCCGCGCCACCAGCTGCGCCCGGCGTGCCAGGCGCGTTTGGCTTCATCGACCATGCGCAGCACTGTGCCGTCTTCGGCGACGACATAATGGGCCGAAACGCCGGAGGCCGGGTTGGCCAGCCAGTCGATGGCTTCGGCGGCGCTGCGCATGCCGGTGTAATGCAGCACGATGATACCGATCGGCAGCAGCCGGTCGCCGAAATTGGGGCTGGGGCGTTCGATGATGGTCATAGCGGTTCAGCCGGCATGTCGCTGTCGCGCCGCTGGGCGGTGCGGATGGTGATGATGGTGACGCCCACCAGGGTGAGGAGGCCGCCGACGAGCATCTGCCCGGTGATTGGTGTTTCATAAACGGCGACGGCAACCATCACCGAAATCAATGGGGTGGGCAGGGTGAGCGGCGAGACGACGGCCACCGGATAGCGCTGGAACAGCCAGGTCATGCCGCCATGGCCGACGATGCTGGACATGATGCCGGAATAGGCGACCCAGCCCCAGGTGCTGAGCGGCAGATCCGGGATGGCGGCGAGCTTTGCCGGTTCGAACAGGGCCGCCAGCGCCAGCATGATCGGGATGGACACGATGCCCAGCCAGCCGTGGATGACCAGCACCGGAACGCCCTTCAGATGGCGGAACAGCAGATTGCCGATGGCCCAGCACAGCGAAGCGCCGGCGGTGAGCAGGATGCCGACCCGTTCGTGGGCGATGGCCGGATCAAAGCCCATCACCACCACGCCCAGGAAACAGATGGCGATGGCGATGATGCGCGGCCAGCGGATTTCCTCCTTCATGAAGATCACCGCCAGGATCAGGCTGAACGGCACGCCGAGCTGGCCGACGATCGACAGGGCCGACAGATTGTCGGCCAACGCGAACGACAGACCGCCCAGCGACATGAACAGCGCACCGGCGATGAAGCCGGTGAGCAGGACCAGCCCCATGCGGCCCGGCAGCCAGCGGATGAACGGCAGGCAGACCAGGGTGGAAACCGTGTAGCGCAGCAGCACCGCCACCATCGGCCCGGCCGACATCACGCCTTCCTTCACGGCGACGACGTTGAAGCCCCACACCACATCGATGGCCAGAATCATGAACAGATGCAGCGGTTTCACCGGCGCCTCCCGGTGAGTTGATCATAGGCAGCGTTGATTTCGGCCATGCGGGTTTCGGCGACCCGGATGAATTCATTCGGCACGCCCTCGGCCAGCGCGCGATCGGGGTGATAGCGTTTGACGAGGCCGTGATAGGCGGCGCGGATGGCGGCGGCATCGACGCCCGGTTCGATGCCCAGGATGGCCCAGGGATCATCGGCGGCCGGGCTGACATGGCGGCGGCGGATGCGGGCGCGGGCGGCATCGTCAAAGCCCAGCCGCTGGCCGACTGTGTCGAGAAATTCGAGTTCGGCGTCGTGATAGCCATCGACCGCCGCGATCAGCCAGAGCGCATCGAGCAGATCTTCCAGCGTGGGCGAGCCGGGGCCGAGCAGATCGGCGGCTTGCGCGGCATAGGCTTCGAAACCGGCGATGGAGGCCTTGGCCATGTCATAGAAGCGGCGGGCGTTGGTGGCCTCCTTGGGCTCGACATGGAACAGGCGCTGGAAGGTGGCGAATTCGGCGGCGGTGGCTTCGCCATCGGCGCGGGCCATCTTGGCAGCGAGGGCGATGGCGGCGATGGTGAAGGCGACGCGGCGGCGTTCCTGCACCCGTTCCGGCCGGCGGGCGCGCAGGCCATCCACGGCACCACCAGCCGCTGCCCCGGCCAGCGCGCCCAGCGGGCCGCCGACGATCAGGCCCAGCGCCGTGCCGGCCAGGGTTGCCCAGATACTCATGACCCCAACCGCTTAGGCAATAAGCGGCAGCGGCGAAAGGGGGGATGCAGCCACATCGCCGGGCTGATAAGGATGCGGCATGACGCACGATCTGCCCGTTGCCGCCTTGACCGAGGCTGAGGCCGCTGCCGAACTGGCCCGCCTGGCCGAGGCCATCGCGCAGCACAGTGCGGCCTATTATCAAGAGGATGCGCCGAAGATTTCAGACGCCGACTATGATGCGTTGGTGCAGCGCAATGCGGCGATTGAGGCTGCCTTTCCCGATCTGGTGCGGGCGGATTCGCCGAGTTTCCGGGTGGGCGCCAAGCCGGCGGCGGGCTTTGGCAAGATCAGCCACAGCCGGCCGATGCTGAGCCTGGACAATGTGTTCAGCGATGACGAGGCGATGGAATTTGCCGCCCGCGTGCGGCGGTTCCTGAACCTGCCCGATGATGCGGATGTGCGCTTCCGGGCGGAGGCCAAGATTGACGGGCTGAGCTGCGCGCTGCGGTTTGAAGGCGGGCGGCTGGTGCACGGGGCGACCCGCGGCGATGGCGCGGTGGGCGAGGAGGTGACCGCCAACCTGGCCGCGGTGACCGGCCTTGCGCACCGCGTGCCCGAAACCGCGCCGGCGGTGACCGAAATCCGCGGCGAGGTCTATATGACCAAGGCCGGCTTTGCCGCGCTGAACGAGCGGCAGGCGCAGGCCGGGGCGAAGATCTTTGCCAACCCCAGGAACGCGGCGGCGGGCAGCCTGCGGCAGCTCGATCCGGCCGTGTCAGCGGCGCGGCCCTTGGCTTTCATCGTACACGGCTGGGGCGAGATGACCAGCCTGCCGGGCGCGACCCAGAGCGCGGTGATGGCAGCGATTGGCGATTGGGGCTTTGACACCGGCGCCTATGCGCTGGGCGATGCCAGCATGGCGCAGTGTCTGGCCTTCACTGCCGATCTGGAGCGGCGGCGGGCCGAGTTGCCATTCGATATCGACGGCGTTGTCTACAAGGTGGAGCGGCTGGACTGGCAGGAGCGGCTGGGCCAGGTGGCGCGGTCTCCGCGCTGGGCGGTCGCGCACAAGTTCCCGGCCGAACAGGCCGAAACCACGCTGGAGGCGATCGACATCCAGGTGGGCCGCACCGGCGCGCTGACTCCGGTGGCGCGGCTGGCGGCGGTGACGGTGGGCGGCGTGGTGGTGACCAACGCCACGCTGCACAATGAGGATGAGATTGCCCGGCTGGACGTGCGGGTGGGCGACCGGGTGCGGGTGCAGCGCGCCGGCGACGTGATCCCGCAGGTGCTGGGGGTGGTGCCCGGTGACGCTCCGCGTGGGCCGGCCTTCGTGTTTCCCGATCATTGCCCGGCATGTGGATCGACGGCGGTGCGTGAGGAGGATGAGGCGGTGCGGCGCTGCACCGGCGGGTTGACCTGCCCGGCGCAGCGGCACGAGCGGTTGCGGCATTTCGTGAGCCGCAACGCCTTTGACATCGAGGGGCTGGGCACGGAGCGGCTGGAGCTGTTCGCAGCCGCAGGGCTGATCGATGGGCCGGCATCGCTGTTCCGGCTGGAGCGGGAGCGGCTGCTGGCACTGCCGGGCTTCAAGGACAAATCGGTCGACAAGCTGCTGGCGGCCATTGACGAGCGGCGGCAGGTGAGCCTGGACCGCTTCCTGTTCGCGCTCGGCATCCGGCATGTGGGGGAGGTGACGGCGCGCGATCTGGCGCGGGCATTCAAATCGGCCGAGGCGGTGCAGGCGGCGGCGATGGATGCGGAGGCGGTGAACCGGCTGACCGCGGTGAACGGCATCGGCGCGGTGGTGGCCGAGGCGCTGATCGATTTCTTTGCCGAGCCGCACAACCAGGCGACGCTGGCGGCGCTGCTGGCCGAGGTGTCGCCGCAGCCGTTGCCGGAGGTGAAGCAGACCGGGCTTTCCGGCAAGACCATCGTGTTCACCGGCAGCCTGGAGAAATTCACCCGCGAGGAGGCCGAGGCGCAGGCCGAGCTGTTGGGGGCGAAGACATCGGGCAGTGTGTCGTCAAAGACCAGCCTGCTGGTGGCGGGGCCGGGGGCGGGTTCCAAGCTGGCCAAGGCGCAAGCCCTTGGAATTCAGGTGGTTGACGAGGATGGCTGGCTGGCGCTGGTGGCGGCGGCGCAAGCGGAGGGTTGAGCGGCTGTAATCCATGCATTGAATGCATGGCTGATGCCGAATCTGCTGCACTGCACAAAGGCGTGTGACAGTCTTATTACGGCTCCTGTCAGCCGGGAATTGGCCCGGTTGATCAAACAGGAGCGTACCAATGAAGGTCGTATCGACTGAATTTGAACCGCAGGTGCGCGCTGTCCCGGTGTCGGATGTTCTGGCCCCGGTTCGCCCCCTGCCCATCCGCAAGCGTCGCGTAGTGTTGACGCCGGCTGTGGTGGAAGCCCGTCTGTTCCACGCGCTGTAATCAGCGTTGGAACGGCGAAGCTGCGGGCATCACACCCGTTTTTTCGTCAGGACCAGTGTGGGCCATTCGGCCTGCCAATCCACAGCGCCCGCCGGCACCAACCCGTGCCGGCGATAGGCGTTGGCGACGGCGCGTTGCTGAGGCAAGAGCAGCCCCGCCATCACCAGCACCCCGCCGGGCGCAATAACCGCCGACAGATCGCGCGCAAGCGCAATCAGCGGCGGCGCCAATATGTTGGCGAGCACGAGATCATATGCAGCACGTGACCGCAGCGCCGGGGCCGAAAGGCCCGGCGCTGTGGCCGTTGCCATGCGTGCAGCGCATGTACCTGCGACAAAATGGTTCAGCGCCATATTCTCGCGGGTGACGTCGATGGCAATGGGATCAATGTCGCTGGCGATGCAGCGGGCGCTGCGGTGCTGGCGCTGGGCGGCCATGGCCAGCACACCGGTGCCGGTGCCGATATCGGCGATGTTGTGAAAGCGCCGCTGCTTGCCCAGCCGCACCAGTGCCTTGAGGCAGCCGTGGGTGGTGGCATGCTGGCCGGTGCCAAAGGCGAGACCGGCTTCGATCCTGAGACCCCAATCGCCCAGGCGCACGGCATCGGCATGATCGGCGGTGTGGACGATGAAGCGGCCGGCGCGCACCGGCTCCAGCCCGCGCTGGGACAGGGTTGCCCAGTCCGCCTCTTCCAGTTCGGTGAGGGCAACGCTGCTGGCCGACGGGAAGAGCGCCACGATCCGGTCAACCGTCGCGGCCTCAGGCTGATCGGCAAAATAGGCGGTGAGCAGCCAATCGTCGGGTTTGGCCGGATCGGGTTCCTCCACGTTCAGCGTGGGGGGATCATCCATCAGATCAAAGAGATCGGGCAGATTTTCGGCCTCGGCGCGGTTGACGCGGAACTGGAGCGTCCAGCTCATGCCGGGACCGCCTGGCCGGATTGCCAGATGTGGCTGCAATGGAGCGCGGCGGCGCCGGTTTCGGCATCAAGTGCGGCGACCGTGATCCAGCCTTCCCCGCGCAGGGCGGCAGCCTCGGCAGCCGGCGTGCCAAGCGGCAGCAGGATGCGGCGCTGCAGTTCGACACCGAGGCCGAGATCAACCAGGCCATCAACATAGAGCGAGAAGCCGATGGCCGGTTCCTGGGTGCCATCGGGGCGCGGCACGAGATAGGCGCCGCCGCGGCCCAGTTCGGCGGCAAGGCCAGCGCCAAACAGCGAGAAGCCGAGCCAGGTTTGATATTCAAAGCCGTGGCGTTCGGTGGGATCGAGGGTGACGGCCACGCCATCCAGCCCGGCGGCGAGCGCGGCGATGGCATCGAGGCGGGCCAATATGGCATCGGGCAGATCAAGCTGGCGCAAGGCGATGATGGCGGCCGGGGCCGGGCCGGCGGCGGCGATCAGCGGCACGAAGGCATCGGCGCCCAGCGATTTCAGCGCGCCGACATCCTTGCCGTCGAGCAGCGCCTGCACCTGGGCGAGGCTGGCGCGGCCAAGCGGCCAGCCGGCGGCGGCCAGATCGGCGACCAGCGTGGGCATGGTGAGATCGACGCTGAGGCCGGTGACGCCGGCGGTGGCGAGCGCGGCGATGGCCAGTTGCAGCAATTCGGCGGCCGCGGCGGGGCCATCGCTGCCGATGAGTTCGGCGCCGGCCTGGGTGCGTTCGCGTTCGGGGGAGAGTTGATCGCCGCGCACGCGCAGCACCTGGCCGGCATACATCAGCCGCAGCGGCCGGGCCTGCTGGGCGAGGCGGGTGACGGCGATGCGGCCGACCTGGCCCGTGATGTCGGACCGCAGCGCCAGCGTTTGCTGGCTGACCGGATCGGTGAAGCGCAGCCGTTCGCGGCTGCTGCCGCTGGCCAGGCTGCTCTCATATTCGATCAGCGGCGGTGCCACCCGTTCATAGCCATGGGCGCCGCAGACATCGGTGAGGGTGCGCACCAGGCTGGCCAGCGCCTGCGCCTGGGGCGGCAGAGAATCGCGCAGGCCTTCGGGAAGGAGACCGGGGATGTTCATGGCGTGGGGGTTAGCCGGTTGGGGGAGGGGGGGCAAGATGGGGGCGTGGCTGGGTGTGGCGGCGCGGGTGCGGCCCCCTCCGCCTCGCGCTGCTCGGCACCTCCCCCAGAGGGGGAGGATGTTCGTTCAGACGAAGTGCAGGGCGCTGGCGACCTTCACGCCGGGCAGGGCCCGGATGTCGGTGAGCAGCGCATCGGGGATGGCATTGTCGACCGAGAGCAGCAGCACCGCCTCGCCACCGGCGTCGCGGCGGCCGAGGTGGAAGGTGCCGATGTTGACCCCGGCGCTGCCCAGCGCGCTGCCGAGGCGGCCGATGAAGCCCGGTTTGTCTTCGTTGACGATGTAGAGCATGTCGCCGGCGAGATCGGCTTCGACGGTGATGCCGAAAATCTCGGTCAGGCGCGGCTTCGACATGCCGAACAGGGTGCCCGCCACCGTGCGCGGGCCATTGGCGGTGTGCACCGTCACGCGCAGCAGCGTGTTGTAATCGGTGTCACGCTCGTGGCGGACTTCGGCGATCTCGATCTCGCGCTCGCGGGCGAGATAGGGGGCGTTGACCATGTTCACCGTGTCGCTGTGCACGCGCATCAGGCCGGCCAGCACGGCTGCCGTGATCGGCTTGATGTTGAGCTGGGCGGCGGCGCCTTCCACCTCGATGCGGACGGACTTGATGCCATCCTTGTCGAGCTGGCCGACGAGGCTGCCCAGCCGTTCGGCCAGCGCCATGTAGGGCTTGAGGCGCGGGGCCTCTTCGGCGCTGAGCGACGGCATGTTGAGCGCGTTGGTGACGCCGCCGGTGAGCAGGAAGTCCGACAGCTGTTCGGCGACCTGGATGGCGACATTGACCTGGGCTTCGTCGGTGCTGGCGCCAAGGTGCGGCGTCGAGACGAAATTGGGCGTGCCAAACAGCGGGCTCGACTTGGCAGGTTCCTCGGCAAACACGTCCAAGGCGGCGCCGGCGATGTGGCCGCTGTCGAGCAGTTCCTTCAGCGCCGCTTCGTCGATCAGGCCGCCACGGGCGCAATTGACGATGCGGATGCCGGGCTTGCACTTCAGCAGATTTTCGCGGGACAGGATGTTGCGCGTGCTGTCGGTCAGCGGCGTGTGCAGGCTGATGAAATCGGCTTGGGCGAGCAGTTCATCGAGCGTCACCTTGGTGACGCCCATATGCTCGGCGCGTTCCGGGGTGAGGAAGGGATCATAGGCGATCACCTTCATTTTGAGGCCGAGGGCGCGATCGGCAACGATGCTGCCGATGTTGCCGGCGCCGATCAGGCCCAGCGTTTTCGCCGTCACTTCAACGCCCATGAAGCGGTTCTTTTCCCACTTGCCGGCCTGGGTGGAGGCATCGGCTTCGGGGAGCTGGCGGGCCAGCGCGAACATCAGGGCGATGGCATGTTCGGCGGTGGTGATCGAGTTGCCAAACGGCGTGTTCATCACGACGACACCGCGCGACGAGGCGGCCGGGATATCGACATTGTCCACCCCGATGCCGGCGCGGCCGACGACCTTCAGATTGGTGGCGGCGGCGAGCACATCCTTGGTCACCTTGGTGGAGGAACGGATGGCGAGGCCGTCATATTGGCCGATGATCTTGATCAGCTCGTCTTTCGACAGGCCGGTGATTTCATCGACCTCGATGCCGCGGGCGCGGAAGATCTCGGCGGCCTTGGGGGACATTTGATCGGAGATGAGAACGCGAGGCATGGGGAGTCTCCAGTTCCCCTCCCTCTGGCGGGAGGGGTTAGGGGTGGGTTTTGCCACCCGATATGTGTGGGATTGGGCGGGTTATTCCCACCCCCGACCCCTCCCGCGAACGGGAGGGGAGTTGAGGTCAGGCCGTGACTTGCGCGTAGGCCCAGTCGAGCCAGTGGGTCAGCGCCACGATGTCGGCGGTGTCGACGGTGGCGCCGCACCAGATGCGCAAGCCCGCCGGCGCGTCGCGATAGGCGCCGATGTCGTAGGCGGCCTTTTCCTTTTCGAGGAGCGACACGATTGCCTTCACCTTGTCTTCGGCGAGGCCGGGGAGGACGAGGCAGACACTGGTGTTGGAGCGCGAGGCCGGGTCCTTGGCCAGATGCTCGACATGGGGCGTCGCCTGCACCCAGGCGTCGAGCGCGGCGGCGTTGGCGTTGGCGCGGGCCTTGAGGGCATCGAGGCCGCCCAGGCTGTCGGCCCATTCCAGCGCGTCGATATAATCCTCGACCGCCAGCATGGAGGGCGTGTTGATGGTTTCGCCGACGAAGATGCTTTCGGTCAGCTTGCCCTTGGAGACGAGGCGGAAGATCTTGGGCAGCGGCCAGGCCGGGGTGTGGGTTTCCAGCCGTTCGACGGCGCGGGGGCCGAGGATGAGCACGCCGTGGCCGCCTTCGCCGCCCAGCACCTTCTGCCAGCTGTAGGTGAGGACATCGACCTTGTCCCAATCCACGTCCTGCGCGAACACGGCGGAGGTGGCATCGGCGAAGGTCAGGCCTTCGCGGGTGGCGGGGATCCAGTCGTAATCGGGCACGCGCACGCCCGATGTTGTGCCGTTGGCGGTGAACAGCACGTCGTTGGTGAAGTCCACAGCGGCCAGATCGGGCAGCTCGCCATAGGGGGCGGTGATGACGGTCGGGTTCAATTTCAGCTGCTTGGCGGCATCGGTGACCCAGCCTTCGCCGAACGATTCCCAGGCCAGCGCCGTGACCGGGCGGGCGCCCAGCATGGTCCACATCGCCATTTCATAGGCGCCGGTGTCGCTGGCGGGCACGATGCCGATGCGGTGCGTGTCGGGCACGCCCAAAATCTTGCGGGTGAGATCGATGGCGTGCTTCAGGCGCGCCTTGCCCAGCTTGGAGCGGTGCGAGCGGCCAAGCGAAGCGGTGTCGAGCTGTTCGGGGCTCCAGCCCGGGCGCTTGGCGCAGGGACCGGACGAGAAATGCGCACGCTGCGGCAGCGTGGTCGGTTTGGCAGTCATGTTCTCTCCTCTCAGAGAGCGCGCGCCGCGTTGGGACGGCGTGGCCCGCCGCCGGCCTTAGTGGAATGCCGGGCGGGGTCAAGTTGTTTCGGATTTACCGTGGAGCGCAGCGGTGGTTCAGGCCAGCGACTCGACGATGGCGCGGCCCAGCGGGACGAAGTGGCGGTTGCGTTCGGCCAATTCAGACCTGGCGGCGAACAGGTAGGCGGCGACCCAGATCGGACGCCGGCCCGGTGGCGTGATGTGCGAGACGATGTTGCGCGCGCGCCACGATCCGGCACCGGTCTTGTTCGCCTCCGCCCAACCCGGCGGCAGCGCGGCGCGGATCATGGTGTCGGCGGTGCGGCTGGCCTGCATCCAGCCGAACAGGCGGGCGCGGGCGGCGGGTGAGAGGATGCGGCCTTCGACCAGCGCGCGCGACGTGGCGAGCATGGCGGTGGGCGTGGTGGTGTCGCGCGGGTCACCGGGGGTTTCGTTGTTCATTTCCGGCTCCATGCGGTCGAGCCTTGTGGTGGTGTCGCCGATGCTGCGCAACCAGGCGGTGAGCGCGGCAGGGCCGCCTTGCCGGGCCAGCGCGAGATTGGCGGCCGGATTGTCGGAGAGGACACACATGGCTTCGGCCATTTCCAGCAGCGACGCACTGCCGCCGATGCGGGTTTCGCTGAACGGGGCGTTGTTGAGCATATCCTCCCGGCGGATGGGCAGGCGTTCGCCGAGCTGCCAGAGACTCGTTTCAGCGCCGTGCAGCAGCCGTGCGGCCAGCAGCAGCTTGAAGGTGGAGCACAGCGGGAAGCGATCATTGGCGCGGTGGCTGAAGCGGGCGCCTGTGTGCGTGTCGATCAGGGAAACGCCGATGGGCCCGCCGGCAGCATGTTCGATGGCCGCGATGGCGCGGCGCAAGGGGGCGAAGCGATCGGGCGCAGCGGCGGTGAGCAGCGGCAGCGCGGCGACGAACTGGCGGCGGTCAAGCATTGGGGTTGCTCCGGTTGAAGGCGGGGGCGGTGCCAGCCGCGCGGCGCAGGTGCCAGGCGGCCCAGGCGGCGAGGAAGGTGCCGCCGATCAGCAACAGCGACGGCCGGCCGGTTTCGGCATCGAACCAGAAGCTCTGGATGGCCCACAGGGTGACGAGAATGGCGAGCAGCGGCAGCGCCGGGTGGGCGGGGGCGGCCCACACCGTGGGTTCGGCGCGGCGGCGGGCGAGCAGCAGGGCGAGCGCGATCAGGATATAATCGGCGACATTGCCGCTGGTGAGGATGAGCAGCCAGCGTTCGCCAAGGCCGATGGCGGCGGCAGCAGCGAGGGTGACGATGAGCGTGGCGCCCCAGGGTGCGCGCTGGCGGGCGGAAACCAGCGTGGCGAGCCGGCCGAGCGCGCCGGGCAGCACGCCATCGCGGCCCATGCCCAGCACCAGCCGGGCAAAGGCCATGATGGTGGCGATGAGGGCGTTGAACACCGCGGCGATGACGCCGGCAGAAACCGCCTGGGCCACCGCCGGGCTGGCCTGGCGTTCCAGAAAGGCGGCGATCGGCGTTTCGGCGGCATAGAGGCCGGGCACCACGTCCATCGCTGGCACCAGCACCAGCATGGGCGCGGCGATAACCAGCGCCGAGATTGCCCCGGCCTGCGCCACCACCGGGCCAAGCGCGCGATGGCCGCCATCCATTTCCTCAACGAAATAAAGCGCATAGACGGCGCCGCCACACCAGAACAGGCCGCCCAGGGCGGCGATGCCGAAATTGTTCCAGCGGAATTCGGGCGGCATCAGCACGGTGGTGAGCGCGGCTTGCGGCGCGGTGGCGGCAACCCAGGTAAGGATGGCGAGGGCCAGCAATTCCACCCCGAGGAACAGGCCGGTGACCAGCGCCGAGGTGCGGATATTGAGCATGGCGATGGCCGCCGCCGCCGCCAGCCCGGCCAGCGCGACCGGCAGGGTGGGGAGGGACGGCCAGAGGATCTTGAGGTAACCGGCCAGACCGAGCGCCGAAAAGGCGATCAGCGGCATGGCGGTGACCAGGGTCATGAACATATAGCCGTGGGCGACGCCGGGGCCGATCAGGGCGGCAAGGCCGGGATAGACGCCGCCGGCGCCCGGCACGCGCGCACCCAGTTCGGCATAGAGCAGGGCGAACAGCGCCGCGATGAGGCCGCCGGCGAGAAACGCCAGCGCCGCGCCGCTGCCAGCCAGGTGCAGCACGGCGGAGCCACCGACGAACACCGACAGCACCGGCGACACCGCCGACAGCACCAGCAGCAACACGCCGCCGGGTTTCAATGCCCGTTCCAGACCCGCAGTGTCCATCGGTTGACGTGGCACCGGGAACGCGCTCTCGTCAATGCAGACACGAAAAGGAAGCTGGGGATGATCGACTGGAACGGGCAGCGGGTGCTGATCACCGGGGCGGCGAGCGGCATTGGCCGGGCGCTGGCGGTGCAGCTGGCGCAGCGCGGGGCACAGGTGGCTGCCGCCGACATCAATGCCGACGGGGTGGCCGAAACCGCCCGGCTGTGCGGCGGCGATGCACTGGTGATCGATCTGTCCGATGGCGCCGCTGGCCCCCGCGCCGTGGAGCAGCTGGTCGCCCGCCACGGCCGGCTGGATGCGGTGTTTGCCAATGCCGGCATCGGTTACACACGGCGGCTGCTGAAGGCCGATCTGGATGATCCGGGCCTCTCCCGCTTGTGGGAAATCAACATGTTGGGGCCGACCAGGCTGGCGCAGGCGCTGGTGTCGGCGGCGGAGGCCGGCGGCTGGCGCGGGCGGCTGGTGATCACCGGGTCGGAAAACAGCCTGTCGCTGCCGCCATCGATCCAGAATTTCGGCAACGGGCTCTATGCCGCCGCCAAGCATGGCGTGCTGATCCTGGCGGAGTGGCTGGCGACCGAATGCCGGAACGGGGGCAAGCCGCTGGATGTGCATGTGCTGCTGCCCGGTGGGGTCTACACCGGGCTGACGGCAGCCGGGCTGGGGCCCGATCCGGCGAAATGGCCGGCGGACATGGGCATCATCCTGCCGGAACGGGCGGCCGAACTGTGCCTGAAGGGGCTGGACCTGGGGCTGTTCCATATCCCGACCCACGCCCATCTGATTGACGACATGGGCTGGCGCCATGGCAGCGTGGCGGCTGCAACCGCGGCCCTGGGGCTGACGAAACAGGCGTGACAAGCGCGGCGGGCTGGATTATCGCCCTCGGCCGTTTTGCGGAGAATATGACAATATGATGACACCGCCGGTGCCCCCCCGGATCTTCCCGACCGCCAAGGCCGATGCCGAGCTGGGCAACACGCCCACCGCCGTGCCGCAGACCGAGCATCCCGCCTATCGCATGGCGTTCCAGGACACGGAGTTCCTGCTGCGCGAGGATCTGCGGCCGGTGCGTTTCCAGCTGGAGCTGTTGAAGCCGGAGCTGCTGCTGACCGAGGCCGGGATTGAATCGACCTTTGTCTTCTATGGCTCGGCGCGGATTCCATCGCCGGAAACGGCCCAGGCGCTGATCGATGCCGCTGAAACGCCGGAACGGCGGGCGGTGGCGGAACGGCTGGCGGCCAATGCGCGTTATTATGAGGTGGCGCGCCAGCTGGCGGTGCAGGTTTCCACCTATTGCAAGGAGGGTGAGCGCTGCTTCACCGTGTGCTCCGGTGGTGGCCCGTCGATCATGGAGGCGGCCAACCGTGGGGCATGGGAAAGCGGGGCGCCGTCGGTGGGCCTGAACATCGTGTTGCCGCACGAGCAGGTGCCCAACCCCTATGTGACGCCGGGCCTGTCGTTCCAGTTCCACTATTTCGTGCTCAGGAAGATGCATTTCCTGATGCGCGCCAAGGCGGTGGCGGTGTTCCCCGGCGGTTTTGGCACGTTCGATGAGTTTTTCGAGCTGTTGACCCTGGTGCAGACCGGCAAGGTCGCGCCGCTGCCGATCCTGCTCTATGGCCGGGATTTCTGGAACCGCGTGGTCAATTTCGAAGCGCTGGCCGAGGAAGGCGTGATCGCCAAGGCCGATCTGGACCTGTTCCATTTCGTCGAGACCGCCGAGGAGGGCTGGGCCATCGTGAAGGCGCATTACGGGCTGTGACGCACCGGACTTGACCAACCGCATTATTGATATAACACAGTTGGCATGAACAGGATCATGCTGGCTGTGGCCATCACCGCTGCCGTGCTGCAGGCCAGCCCCGGCACGGCGCAGAACGCGACCCCCTATGCGGGGCCGATCATCGACGGGCACGCGCATCTGCGCACCGGGGATGGTGATGCCATGGGGCCCGGGCACAGCCTGGGCACCGAGGGGTTGGGCCGTTTGCAGGGCGCCGCCGGGATCAGCCGCAGTGCCCTGATCGTGATTGCCGGCGGCGGGCCCGCGGCGGTGCAGGCCAAGAACAATGCCTTGCTGCAAGCCGTGGCGGCCAATCCCCAGCGCTATTTTGCCATTGCTTCGGTGCACCCGGCCGATGGTGATGCGGCCCTGGCCGAGCTTGATCGGCTGGCCGCACAGGGGGTGCGTTTCATCAAGCTGCACCCCAACAGCCAGGAATTTGATGTGGCCGATCCGGCCGTCGCGCGCATCGCCGCGCATTGCGGCAAGCTGGGCATGACGGTGCTGTTTGACAGCTATGATCCCTTCGATCCGGGCCAGATCGGGAAGTTCCTGAAGTTGACGATGAGCCAGCCGGGCACGCGCTTCATCCTTGCCCACATGGGGTATGTGCGGTTTCGCGAGACGATGGTGTGGAGCCTGCTGAAGGAGCGTGGCGCCGCGCGCAACGTCTGGTTCGATCTGTCGGCCATCGCGCCCCTCTATGCCGACACCCCGGTGGCGCCGGAATTGGTGGCCACCATGCGCAAGATCGGCATGGACCGGATGATCTTTGGCACGGACTGGCCGGCTTATGATGTGGGCGGCGCCGTAAGGGCAGCCCGCATGCTGCCGCTTGCACCGGCGGAGCAACGCCAGTTGTTCCACGACAATATGGCGGCGCTGCTGGCCCAGCCGCGCTGAGGCGGCTGCAGCTTGGCAATTCGCTGCTGCTGTGCCAGCCTTTGCGTTATGCTGCTGTTTTCGGCGGGCAGCGGCATTTTCCGTTGAGGAGGGGGACGCAAGCCATGGCCACTGCCGCTGCTGCCGTTGTTGCCAAGGCAAGGCGCGATATCCAGCATCATTTCTTTGCCGCCGATGCGGTGCGGCCGGACCGGGCGGTGCCGTTTGCGCCAGCGGGCGGCATCGAATCCCGCCAGTTCGAGGCGATGCGGGCGCGCGGGATCATCCTGGCCGAAGGCAGCGACCGCTATTGGCTGGATGTGGTGGCCTATGATGCTGATCTCCAGCAGCGCTATCGCCGGGTGCGGATCATCCTGTGGGTGGCGGTGGCGGCAGTGGCGATCGAGCTGCTGGTGATTGCGACGCGATAGGCCGGGCGCGGCCGCCCACGAAAAAGGGCGGCTGCCGTGCTGGCAACCGCCCTTTTTCCGGTTTGGTTCAGCGCTTACTTGGCGGCGGCGTCGGCCGGGGCGGCTGCTTCTGCGGCAGGTGCTTCCTCGGCGGCCGGGGCTGCTTCTTCTGCCGGGGCGGCGGGCAGCGGCAGCGGGCTGGCGCTCTTGCTGTTGAGATAGGCGATCACGGCGGCGCGGTCTTCGGGTTTGGCGATGCCGGCAAAGCTCATCTTGTTGCCGGCGGCATAGGCCTTCGGGCTCTTCAGCCAGCCCCACAGCGCGTCCCAATCCCAGCTCTTGCCCTTCATGCCGGCCAGCGCATCGGAATAGCCGAAGCCGGGGGCGGCGGCGATGCCGCGGCCAACGACGCCGTGCAGCGCCGGGCCGGTGCCGTTGGCGCCGCCCGGATCGACATTGTGGCAGGCGGCGCATTTCTTGAACACGGCTTCGCCCTTGGCGACATCGGCAGAGGCGAGATAGAAGGCAGCGGGCTTTTCGGCTTCGGCGGCGGGAGCACCCTCGGCCGGGCCTTCTTCCACGCCGGCCACTTCATAGCCGGGCTTTTCCGGCAGGTGGCGGGCGAACATCATGTCGCTGACGATCGAAACGCACAGAACGGCCAGCAGGCCGGCCAGCAGGCCACCGAAAATCTTGTTCCACTCGAAACTGTCCACGTGTCGCTCCATGCGCGCAGGGTCTGCCCAGCACCTTGTGCCTGCGCCTTCCTGTCGCAGGGGATAGGCAATTAGAACGCTGCCCGCAAGCATTTGATTGTTGCAGCGCACTATCCTAACGGACGGGGATGACGAGCAGCTATCCACCCTTGGCCCAGACCCTGGTTGATCGCATGGTGGCCGCTACCGCCGCCGCGCCGGAGCAGGCGGTGGCGTTTCAGGGCGCACCGGGCGCCTATAGCCACCAGGCGGTGCGCGAGACTTTCCCCGACCGGTTGCCGCTGCCCTGCGCCAGTTTCGAGGATGCGATCGAGGCGGTGCAGGCCGGCCGCGCCGGCTGTGCGGTGATTCCGATCGAGAACAGCCTGCACGGCCGGGTGGCCGACATGCATTTCCTGCTGCCCGAATCTGGCCTTCACATCGTCGGCGAACATTTCGTGCGCGTGCGCCACTGCCTGCTGGCGCTGGGCGACATGGCGGCCTTGAAGGAGGTGAAGAGCCATCCACAAGCGCTTGGCCAGGTGCGGCGCCATTTGCGCGAATGGGGTATCGCGCCGGTGCAGTTTTTCGACACGGCGGCGGCGGCCGCGGCGGTGGCGGGCGAGGGCGATGTTGCCATGGGCGCCATCGCCAGCCGGCTGGCGGCGGAGCTGTATGGCCTCAACATCCTGGCCGAAGGCGTGGAGGATGCCGATCACAACACCACGCGGTTCGTGGTGCTGGCGCGCGAGGCGGCGGTGCCGCCTGCGGGCGTGGCGGCGATGACCAGTTTCCATTTCGAGGTGCGTTCGGTGCCGGCGGCGCTGTTCAAGGCGCTGGGCGGCTTTGCCACCAACGGCGTCAACATGACCAAGCTGGAAAGCTATTTGCGCGACGGCAAATTTTCCCAGGCGGAATTTTATGCCGAGATCGAAGGTTCGCCGGCCGAGCCGCCGGTGGCGCGGGCGCTGGAGGAGCTGGCCTATTTCACCAACTGGGTGAAGATCATCGGCACCTATCCCCGCGCGCGGGATCGGGCGGCATAGAGCGGGCCGACTATGGTCTGACGTCTCCGCAACAGGGGGGCGAACATCCTCCCCCTCTGGGGGAGGTGCCCGCAGGGCGGAGGGGGCTGCTGGGACCGTGCTTGGCGGCCCCCTCCGCCTCCCGATGGTCGGCACCTCCCCCAGAGGGGGAGGAACGGATCAGGGGGCGCGCAGCAGGCGGACGAGGGCCTTGCCGAAGCGGCGTTCGACCAGTTGTTCGAACGGGCTGTCAAGCGGGTCGGCAGCGGCGGTTTCGATGCTGATGATGGCGCCGGGGGCGAGCCAGCCGTGCGCGGCGAGATGGGCCAGCGCCGGGCCGGCCAGCCCCTGGCCATAGGGCGGATCGAGGAAGACCAGATGATGGCCGCGCGGGGCCGGGCCGAGGCTGGTGACCGGGCTCTGGCGCACCGCGGCGATGGCGCCCAGCGTGGCGAGATTGGCCTTTATCGCCTTCACGGCGGCGGCATCATTGTCGATGAAGCAGGCGCTGCCGGCGCCGCGCGACAGCGCCTCCAGCCCGAGCGCGCCGGTGCCGGCAAACACGTCGAGCACGTCCAGCCCATCAAAGCTGCCCAGCCGGCTGGCGAGCATGGAGAAGATCGCTTCTCGGGCGCGGTCGCTGGTGGGGCGGGTGGCCTGGCCGGCGGGCGCTGCGATCGCCCGGCCGCGCCAGCGCCCGGAAATGATGCGCATCAGCGGGAACCCGGTTTCGGCGCCTTCAGCATGGCTTTCAGCGTGGCAAGATCGGCATCGGGGATCTCGTCGGCCATGCGTGGCGGCAGATCATCCAGGCCGATGGGGCCATAGGCGACGCGGATCAGCCGGTTCACCTGCAGCCCGATATGTTCGAGGATGCGGCGCACCTCGCGGTTCTTGCCCTCGCGGATGGTGACGATCAGCCAGACATTGTGGCCGGTCTTGCGTTCGACATCGGCCAGCACCGGGCCATAATGGATGCCATCGATGCTGATGCCATCGGCGAGGCTTTCCAGCGCCTTCTGGCTGACCTCGCCAAAGGCGCGGACGCGATAGACGCGCGGCACGTTGGAGGAGGGCAGCTCGAGGGCGCGCTTCAACTCGCCATCGGTGGTGAGCAGCAGCAGGCCTTCGGTGTTCATGTCGAGCCGGCCGACGGGGACGACGCGGGGCAGGCCGGCGGGCAAAATGTCCATGATGGTCGGGCGGCCGGCCGGATCGCGCGCGGCGGTGAGGAAGCCGGCGGGCTTGTGGAAGCGGTAGAGCTTGGCCGGGGCGATGCCGGCCACCGGCTCGCCATCCACCGTCACGCCTTTCAGGCTGATGATGTTGAGGGCAGGCGAGGTGAGTTTCTCGCCATCGATGGCGATGCGGCCCTCGCCGATCATCCGCTCGATATCACGGCGGGAGCCGACCCCGGCGCGGGCCAGCGCCTTGGCGATGCGCTGGGGGGCGATTTCGGTCTGCCGCACGGGCGGGGCGACCCGCTTGACGCGGGGTTGTTCGGTGCGGGCGGGTTGGCCCGGTCCACCAGCAGGGCGCGCGCGTTCGGGGCGGGGCGGGCGCTCGGCGCGATCAGGCCGGCGCTCGCCACGCGGACGCTCGCTGCGGGGCGCATCTTCGCGCGGGCGGTCGGTGCGCGTGCGGTTGCCGCGGGAACGGCCGTCTTCCGGCCGATCCGGGTTGCCACGGGCATCGGCGCTGGCGGCGCGGCGGCCGGCCGCGTGGGGGCGCTGGCCGGGACGGCCATCGGCACGGGGCGGACGGCCGGGGCCGGCAGGTTTGCGGGGTGGGCGCATGGCCACCCCATGCGGCCGGGCGGCGCGATTGTCAAAAGGGAAGGGCGCAAAAGCGAAGGGGCCGGTGTTGCCACCGGCCCCTTGCTGTTGGTTGCTGCCTGATTGACGGATCAGAAGCCGGTCTGGAAGCTCAGGAAATACCGGCGCAGCAGCGTGTCGTAGGTGCCGACGCCACCCAGCGGGTACGGCGGCTGCTTGTTCAGCAGGTTGGTCACCGCCAGGCGGATGAAGCTGCGCTCCTTCAGCTGGTAGGTGATGTTGGTGTTCACGACCACGTGATCATCGAAGAAGATACGGTCACGGGTGGTGGGCGTGTCGAGCACGTTGATCATCGGGCCGCTCTGGAAGTTGGCCTGCAGGTCGACGCCCCACTTGCCCGACGTCCAGCCCAGGTTCAGCTGGCCCTGCCACTTGCTGTCACCCACTTCGCCAGCCTGCGGATCGGGCACGATGCCGGTGATGTTGAAGGTCAGCGTGTCGAGGTAGAACAGGGTGGCATTGATGTCGAAGCGACCGATCTTGGCCCATTCCCAGCTGTAGCCGGCTTCGGCGGTCAGGCCCTTGAAGTTGATTTCCTGACCGTTGACGAAACCGCCACGCACGCCCGGGTTCTGCGGGTCGGTGGAGATCTGGCCGTTCGAGGTGCGGGTGATGCGCGAGCAGAAGCTGTTGGCATTCAGCACATCGGCGGTGTTGAACACATCGTTGTCGAAGCAGCCGTTGGCGATCTGCGTGGTGTTCAGGTTGGAGATCGGGCCCTTGATCTTGATCTGGTTCCAATCGATCGCCGCACGGAAGCCGGGCAGGAAGCTCGGCGTCAGCACAACGCCGACCGACCAGCTGTTCGACGCTTCGTTGGCCAGGCTGGGGTCGCCGCCGGTGGTGATCGGCACGGTGGCGGTCACCGCGTTCGACTGGAACGGCGGGGTGATGCCCAGCGCCGTGAAGAAGGCGGCGCAGTTGGCGGCGCGGGTGGCCGGCTTGGCACCCTGGTTGATGTTGCGGCTGTCGCACGGATCCGGCACGGCGCTGAACGCCGGCGAGACCGGGGTGAACAGTTCGGTGACGGTCGGCGCGCGCAGCGAACGGGTGAAGTTGCCGCGGAATTCCACGTCACGGATCGGGGCATAGCGGCCACCCAGCGTGTAGGTGGTGAAGCCACCGTTCACGGTGTTGTTCACATAGCGCGCCTTGCCTTCGAACTCGGCCTTGTAGATGAACGGCACGTCGTTCTTGGGGCTGACCAGCGGGATCAGGACTTCGCCGAACACTTCGTTCGTGGTGAACTGGCCCTTGTTGCCGCCGATCGGCACGGCGCGGCCGCGGCCGGCGCGCTGGAAGGCGTCGGGATCGAACAGCGCCTTTTCGGTGCGGCGTTCATAACCCAGGTTGAAGCCGACGGCGTTGCCGAACAGATCGAACGGCGAACCACCGAAGTTCACGTTGAACACTTCCTGATCGAGGATCGACCGGGTGCGGGTGCGGGTGGTGACATAGGCGCGGGCCGCTTCGCTGGCGCGGCCTTCGCCGAACAGATCGAGCGGGACGCAGGCCGGATCGGCGATCGGAAGCACGCCGCCCGGCGCCACGTTGGTGGCAGCGGTGACGTTGGTGTTGCAGACGATCTGGCCCGAGGCGTTGGTCGTCACGTTGATGGCGTTCACGAACCGCTGCTGGTCCAGCACGGTGGCACCAAAGAAGCCCTTGGAGTTGCCGTAGTTGTAGCTGGCTTCCCAGTTGAAGCTGCGATCACCGATCTGGAACTCGCCGGCCAGGCCCGCCACGATGCGGAACAGGTGGTTTTCACCATCGGCGTTGTTCTGGACGATATCGCGCGAGGCGCGGCTGAGGCGGAAGCTGGTCACGCCCAGGTTGGCCAGGGTGGCGCGATCGGCGGCGTTGATGCGCGGATCGGTGGCCTGCACCAGCAGCGGGGCCGACAGGCCGCCGAACAGCGAGGCGTTGAAGATCGGCTGGTCAACGATTTCGAGCGACTTCGCCTTGTAGTAGGTGCCTTCGGCGAACACGCGCACGCCATCGAACACTTCATATTCGAAGTTGGCGGCGACGGTGATGCGCTCCAGATCGGCGGTGATCGGGGCGGTTTCCTGCAGGTTCAGGCCGTTGCCGCCCGACGCGTCGGTGTTGCCGAAAGGCACACCCGGATCATAGTTGAACAGGCGGCCATCGCTGCCAAAGGCAAAGCGGGTGGTGCCGGTGGTGCCAAAGCCGCGCGGCGTGCCGTCGGCCAGGTTGAAGCCGCCGGTGGACGGGAACAGCAGACCGCCGAAGGTCAGGCCCGACAGGCGGCGATCGCGGATGAAGACCGCGGCCGGGGTGGTGTCGCCGGCAACGCCCGTGCGCAGCGGGGTGCCGAACAGACGGCCGTCGGTGGCCGGGTTGCGGGTCGACGGCTGGGTGGTGGCGACCGGGTTGGTGAAGGCGCCCAGCGCTGCAGCGGTGCGCGGACGCTCGGTGGCGAGCACGCCGTCCACCTTGTCATAGGCGACCGCCAGCATGACGTTGCCGCGCTTGTCCGGACCGAAGCTGGTGCCGGCCATGCCCTGCAGGTTCAGGCGCAGGTTGTCGTTGCGCTCGGCCAGGCCGACGCCGCCGCGCACTTCGATGCCTTCGAACTTGCGCTTCAGCACGACGTTCACGGTGCCCGCGATGGCGTCGGAACCATAGGTCGGCGCGCCGCCGATGGTGACGTTCTCGATGCGGTCAACCATGATCTGCGGGATGACGTTCAGGTCAACCTGCAGGCCGTTGCCGCCGGTCGGGCCGAAGATGCTGGCCGCGTTGGACGAGACGAAGCGGCGGCCGTTCACCACGGTCAGCGTGCGGGCCGAGCCAAGGCCGAAGCGGTTGACGAAGTTCTGGCCGACGCCGAAGCCCGACTGGCCGCCTTCCGGCGTGACGCCGACGCCGAAGCCCGGCAGTTCGTTCAGCGCATCGGCAACGTTGGTCAGACCGCGCTTGTTCAGATATTCTTGGCTGACAACCAGCGCCGGTTCCAGCGTATCGAAACCCGTGCGGCGAATGCGCGAACCGGTGATCTGGATGATCTCGTCTTCAGCGGTTTCAGCGGCAGCGGCCTTGGTGTCGGTTTGGTCTTCGCCGGCGATGGCCGGAACAGCGACAAGGGCCAGCGCGGACGCCCCAGCAAGGATGATTGAACGCATGAGAGCCCCTCTATTGCGGTTGTGGGCCCTCATTGACCAAACTTAATGCCGAGGGAAAGGGGCAGAATCGCTGTCATGACAGTCCTGCGACAATGGAGCGCCCCAGTGTTGCGAAAATGCATCAGCCTTTTGTGCTTCCCCATTGCCCACCGCAACAGCTTGAGCTAACCGCACCGCGTGCCCCTGTGGTGAAATTGGTAGACGCGTCCGACTCAAAATCGGATGGAGCAATCCGTGCTGGTTCGAGTCCGGCCAGGGGCACCACTCTCGGTCAAAACCGGTAACTGCGGTCTTCGTGCCTCCATCGGCACCGAGAACCGCATGTTCAAGTGCGGCCTTGGAACCTCGTATGCGGATGCCTGCCGCTGATACCGTCACATCAGCGACGAGTTGTTCGACGTAAAACGCCTTCAGTCGCTTGTCGTCGCCACGCAGCTTGTTCCGGACCGCCGTCGAAAACCTCTCCAGCAATTCGTCAGAGATTGGAGGGGCTTTGCTCTTTGTGATCCGCTCGAGTTGGGCAATCCGCGTCTTGAGGGATTCGGCCTCATTGCGCCGATCCGCCATGCGCTGGGCAAAGATGGGTGTAGCGCGACGATCAAGGTGAGAACTACGCGACGATCA
>NZ_NOXT01000098.1 GCF_002251755.1 Sandarakinorhabdus cyanobacteriorum | reverse complement strand
CAGGCCGCTATTGGCGAGGGGTTTTTGGAGGTGCCCATCTTCGTGCCGCGGGGCGATGCCGCCGATGCCACCCGGCCGCCTGCGGCCTATGACGCCCTCGCCCAGTGGCTGGCCATGTGCGGCGTGCCGCAACTGGCCTGACCCCACCCCTCAATGCCCGCCGGCTCGTTCCGCCACGATATGCTGCACGGTGGGCTGCATGCGGGCGTTGTAGCGCGCCAGCACCGGGTGGTCGCCGCCGCTGCCATAATGGGTGATCAGATCCTGCCCGGTCCACCAATGGACGGCAAAGCCGGGGGTTTCAGCAACGATCATGTCGCGCCCGTCGGGATCCTCGGGGTCGATGCTGCGGAAATCAATGGCAACCTGCGGCGCAGCCGATGGACACACCGCCAATGTGGTGCCGTGCCAGCCCGTCACGATGGCGCGGTGCAGATGGCCGGTGATCATGCGGATCACCTGGGGGTGGCGGCGCACCACGTCCGCCAGGCGCTGCACCCACGGGGCATCAAGATCCTCGGTCATCCAGCCATTGCCGGTTTCGATTGGCGGGTGGTGCAGCACCAGCACGGTGGGGCGGCCATCGCGGGCCAGTGTTTCGTCCAGCCACTGCGCCTGTTCGGGCGAAAGTGCACCGCCGTGCTGGCCTTCCAGCAGCGTGTCGAGCACGACGAAGCGCAAGGGCCCGTGCACGAAATCATATTGCACATGGCCACTGGCGGAGACCGGCACTTCGGGGAAAACACTGCGGAAATTGACGCGCACATCATGGTTGCCGAGCGCGAAATAGACCGGGAACGGCAGCCGGTCGGTGATGGATTTCAGCGTTTGATAGGATGCGATGGCGCCATGCTCGGTCAGGTCGCCGGTGGCGAGCAGCAGCGCCGGTTGCGGGTTCATCGCCAGCAGCGTGGCGATCACCTCGTCGAACCGCTTGCGGTTCATCTCGGCCGGATCGTCCGGCTGAAAGCCGAGATGAATATCGGTCACCTGGGCAACCAGCATGTTACAGCCCTCGCCTGCCGCGCCACGATGGCGTCAGCCCGTCCCCATCCAGATACGCAGTAACGGCCCATGCTGACGCAAGCTGCGCCCGCGCACAAGAGCGACCGCCGGTCAGGAGCCGAATCCCGCCGCCCGTGCAACGGACGCGCGGTGGCCCGCCGCGGCCACCCGGGCGCCACCGCCATGACCAGCCGGCAGCACGCCCGCCGGTGCCACGCCATCGTGATAGCCATGGCAGGTGTCGCAACTGTCGCCGGCCTTGGCGGTGTTGGCCAGCAGGGTCTTGGCCGGCGCGCCATGGCATTCCCGGCAATTGGTCACGCCAGGGATGTTCACATCGGTGGCGGCCTTTGATCGGGTGATGCCGGTGTGGCAGGCGACACAGGCAGCATCGCCGGTCTTGCCGTCATAGCTCTTGTGCTTGCCGTGCGGGAAGCGGCCCTGCGGCAGATAATGATCGTTGATCGTCACCGGGGCGATGGCAAAGCGGCGGGTGATGTCCGCCGCGCCGGTAACGGTCACCACATGGCAATCGGTGCACAATCCCTTGCCCGTGAAGATGTCGGCCACCGCGGCGCGGGCGCGGGCTTGCGCATCACCGATGGAGGCAAGGCGCAGTTGCGCGGCTTCCACCTCGGCCATGCGGCCGGGCGGGCGGCGATCAAAGGTGATGCGCTGCACGCCAGCGCGCGGGGCGACCGCCTGCGACAGGTAGAAATCGCGGATGATCCCGGCCACCTGCGCCGGCTTGCCGTGCGGCAGCGTGCGCAGCGTGCCGCCATCGCGGGCGAAGGCCAGATCATGGCAGTCGCCGCAATTGGCCTCCATGTCGATCGGTTTGAAGCGCAGCTGATCGGCATCGGGCACATGGCAGCTGCTGCAGGGCAGGCTGCCGTCGCTGGCCAGCCTGAACCCTTGCTTGCGCGCCATGTTGGCCACCGCGTTGGTGGCGGATTGGTGAATGTCGTGTGGGTAGATCAGGCCGGAGCGTTCGCGCGCGCCAGCAAGCGCGGTGCGGGCAAACACCGGCTGGGTGAGCGACGGGCTGGCCACCAGCGTGGCGCGGAAATCGGGATGCTTTGCCCAGCCCGGCACATTGGCCACCGCCGTATCGGGCAGCCGGCCTTTCAACCCGGCGTGGCAATCGGTGCAGAACTGCTCGGCCACCGTCATCACCGTGGCTTCGCCCTCATGCTCCTTGTGGCAGCTGGTGCAGCGGCCCTGCGGCAGGTTGAAGGCGCTGTGCGCCGCCGCCATCACGCCGGTTTCCGGCATCCGCCCATTGGCCAGGCGCGCCGGCGCAGCATGATCGGGCAGGGCCGCCTTGGTGTGACAGGCCTGGCAGGCGCTGTCGGTCACGCTCACAAACGCCTGCGTGTGGCAGGCGCCGCAATTGTTGGACAGGCTGGCATGGGCGTTCGACAACGGACCCGATGACCAAACTTCGTCGGGCGCAAAGCCGCCAGTCGCCGCCGGCCGCGCCGTCGGCACCCGCAGCTTGCCGTCACCAAAGGCCTGGCCGGGCGCGACCGGGCGCGCCGCGTCGGCCAGCATGTCCTTCGGCAACGTGGCGCGGCCTTCGCCCAGGAAATGCACCAGCGGGATCAGGAGCAGACCAACCAGAACGACCAGCGCGCCCACCCAGGCCAATCGCCGCCGCGTGGGCATGGCGCCCTGCAGCGAGAAGATCGAAACCTCCTGAGTGGCATCGGCCGTATCGATCGGCGGGATCACCCGTTCGGCGGTGATGGCCACCGCGCCATCCTCACCTTCGCTCAACGACAGGCGGAACGGCCCAATGTCCACCGCCGGGGCATCGGCAAGATCAACATCGGCGCGGGTGACGAACTTGCCACCCACCTCCACCGGCACGCCGCCCGTGGTCTCGATGCTCACCCGGCTGGCGGCAATGCGCACCAGCCGGGCGTGGCGCAGCATCACGGCCAGATCGGGCAACTGGATGTCGCAATCGGTGCCGCGCCCGATGCTGATTTCGGCCTGCACCAGGGTGCGCGTGCGGATGATGTCGCCGCCGTCGGCCCGCTTGGTCAATTGGCGGATGATGAAGCTCATGCCCGCCTCACCAATAGAGGAACACGGAAAGAATGTGGGCGAACAGCGCCGCCAGCAGCGCGATGGTCACCGGCACATGGATGTAAAGCCACAGCTCCAGCCGGGCCTTCATGGCGATGTGGCGGCGGGCCTGGGCCAGCGCCGCCTCCTTGCGTTCCAGCAGGAACTGGATCTGCTGCAAGCGCTCATCTGCCCGGCCGCTGCGCAGCCCGGCCATCACCTTCTCGCCGATGGCCGCCAGCGCGCGAGCGTTGCCGTCGCTGGCATAATTGCCCGACAGGCGCTGGCCCAGCGACCCTGCGATGCGGCATTCCTCCAGGCTCATCCGCACCAGCGCGGCATCATCGGCGCCCAGAGGCTGGGCGGCCAGATCCAGCTGCCGGTCAAGCGTGCGGATCGCCTCCAGCATCTGCTGCTGCGTCACCTCTCCGCGGTTGGCCGAGAGTTTTTCGGGCAGCGTGGCATAAAGGCTGATGCCCCACAGGCCCGACAGGATGACGATCATCATCAGCGCCCAGGCCAGGGTGTGGACATTCCAGCCGAGCTGGAAGCCGGTGTGCAGCGTGCCGATGACGATCAGCGACAGACCCAGATAGACATGGGCACTGGTCCAGCCCTTCAGGCTGAACGGCTTTGATCCGATCACCCGCTTGCGCACGCCCAGCAAGGACAGCCAGACGATCAGACCGGCGCCGATGCTGCCCAGCGTATAGCCCAGCCAGGTGCCGCCATTGTGGCGCGGGGTTGGATCGGTTAGCATGTAGCTCAGTAGCGCGACAAGGCTCAACGTGCCCGCCACCTTGGCCCAGCGCGCCCGCTTGTGGTTGAGAAAGCCTTCGTGCGCTGTGTCGCGCGGGGCGCGGGCAACGGCCTTGCCGGTCATCGCCTTGCGTGTGGGCGCGGTGCTCGCCATCACTTGCCCTCCCGGCCCATGAGGGCGACCGACAGGAATTGTTCCGGCGACACCCGGATGGCGGCGCCAGTGGGGCAGGCGCGCACGCAGGCCGGGCCGCCTTCCTGGCCCGAACACATGTCGCACTTGATCGCCTTCTTGGCCTTTTCGGCATAGGCGGGATCGGCCTTCTTCGCCCATTTGTGGCTGGGTTCGCCCGGGCCGGGGCCGCTGCCGAACAGGAACCAGCTGAGCAGCCAAGGTTTCTTCGGCGGCACCTTGTCCATGCGGATCACGCCATAGGGGCAGTTGCGCTGGCAATTGCCGCAGCCGATGCACGTATCGTCGATATAGACTTCGCCCGTCGGCCCGCGGTGGATGGCGTTGGGCGGGCAATCGGCCATGCAATGGGGATGCTCGCAGTGGCGGCAGCTGGTCGGCACGTGCAAATGGGCATAGGTGCGCCCGGCCTCCCGGTCGAGCCGCGACAGGCCGTCGTGGGTATCGGCACAGGCCTTCTCGCAATTGTCGCAGCCAACGCACAATTTCTCGTCGATCAGCAGCACATCGGTGGCTTCACCCACGCCCTGATCCACCAGGAAATTGGCCACCCCGGTGTACATGTCGACAACGCTGGAAAAACTGTCCTTCTTGGATTCGATATAATTGTTGAGCCGCGTGCGGTTGGCCATCTCGCCGCGCAATTTGTCGAGCAGCTGCGGCTTGGCGGCCAACAGTGCGCGGAAGGGTTCGCCGGCCAGGCGGATCACGTCGCTCTTCACCGCGGCGCGCACGGTGGCGCTGCGCGGGGAGCCATCGATCACCGCCATTTCGCCGACAAAGCTGCCCGCCGGCACATAGGACAAGAACACCGGTTTGCCGCCGATGCTCTTTTCCACCACCATCGATCCCGACCGGATGATGAAGATATCGTCGCCCGCCTCGCCTTCCTTGATGATGGCCTGGCCGGCGCGGATGCTTTCCACCTTGGCGCCGGCGATCACATCCACCAGATCGGCGGGCGCCAGGCCGGATTTGAAGATCTGCAGCAGGCTGCGCTCGGTGGTGATGCGGGTGATCTCGCGCGCGGCCGATGGCACCTGGCTCATCAGCTTCAGGGCGGCGTTGCGGCTGATCTCCACCAGGATGCAATCGCTGCCGGCGCGGATGGTCGCCCCGCGCCGCCGCCCGGAAATCAGGCCAACCTCGCCAAAGATGGTGCCGGCATTGATCGGCACGGTGATGCTGGGATCGCTGGGGTTCACCTCCACCAGCACCTGGCCATCGGCGATGCCGAACAGCGAGGAGCCGGGCGCATTGCGTTCGAACACCACATCGCCGGCGCGATACAGCTTCACGCTCGAATCCAGCATGAACTCGCGCATCTGCAAGCTGGACATGCCCGACAGGATGGAAACGCGGCTGCGCAGATATTCCAGCCAGTCCGCCACGCTGCGTCCGCCGGGAAGGCCGGTGAACTTGGCTTCCAGGATCGGCTCGTCCGCCGGTTTCAGATCAAGGTTGCCGTTGATGACCTCCACCACATCGTGGCCCTGGTTCATGCAATGCTTGATCAGCGGATAGCCGGCCAGCGCGCCCACCACATAGATGCCGGGCGCTGTCGATTCGAAGGTGGCCGACAATTTCGGGAACGCCAGCCGGTCGTTCGAGGCAAATTCGATGCCACAGCCTTCGACAAAGCCGCGCGGCGGCGCCGAACCCATGCGGGCGATGATCCGGTCGCAACGGGCTCGCACTTCGCCGTCGCGCGTGTCCAGCGTGATGTAACCCGGCTCGATCTGGCGGGTGGTGGTTTCGGTCATCAGGCTGATCCGGCCCGAATCGCGGGCAGCCAGCAACGCCTTCACATTGGCATCCTTGGCGGTGGCGAAATCGGCCGATCGGTTGACCAGTGTCACCATATTGTTCTGGGCCGGATCGGCACACAGGCCGAGCGCATTCTCGATCCCGGCATCGCCGCCACCGATCACGAAAATATGCTCGTCGGTATATTCGGTCGGATCATCCAGCTGATACTGCACATGGGGCAGGTTGCCGCCAGGGCACGTCATCAGATTGGGGTTGCCCTGGGTACCGATGGCCAGAATCACCGTTTCGGCAATGATCTCCTCGCCATTGGTCAGGGTCAGGCGATAGGGCGGCGCATGCCGCTGCAGCTCGCGGGTCTCGCTGGTGCCGTCCCGCTTGCGTGTCACGATCTTCATCACCGAGCCTTCGATGGCCGGCCCGGTGCCCGCGATGGACTTCACCTCGGCATGATAGCGAACATTCACCTGGGCTGCGGCGGTCTGGTCATTCCAGGTGCCCAGCACCACCTCGCGCTTGCCCGCCTCGAAATCCAGCGGGGATCGCAGCACCAGCTGTGACGGCGTCGCCATCACATGCTTGCCCTTCTGATATTTGTAGATCGTGTCCGACAGATGGTAGGTCTTTTCCAGCAACACATGGGACAGGCCCAAACGCGCCGCATGCGCCGCCGCCGACAGGCCGGCCGGGCCCGATCCCACGATGGCGATGCGATAAGCCGTCACGCTGGCTGTTCCCCCCCGGTTCTAGCCCTGGCCCCAGGCCCTGAAGCTGGTTCACGCCGTCGCACACCCCACGGCCAGCAATGAACCTGTTGCGATAAATCCTAGCATCTTGATACGCATCGGCTAGACCAAGAATGACGGGCCGTCGCTTTTTTCGCTGCCCGCGCACCGGAGCCCCAGCTGCCATGCTTGCCGAAGTCGGCCATTTCGCCTTGATCCTCGCCCTGTTGGTCGCGGCCGCCCAGGCGGTGCTGCCGATGCTGGGCGCGATGCGCGGGGATGCGGCACTGATGGCGTTCGGGCGCAGCGCGGCAGCGTGCCAGGCCGTACTGATCGCCCTCGCCTTTGGCTGCTTGATGACCCTGTTTGGCCAGGCCGATTTTTCCGTCGCGCTGGTCGCCAACCACAGCGCCCTGTCGCAGCCGCTGCCCTATCGTCTGGCGGCCACCTGGGGCAATCACGAAGGCTCGATGCTGCTATGGGTGCTGGTGCTTGCGCTCTATGGCGCCGGCATCGCCCGCTTTGGTGACAATCTCAGAACCACCCTGCAGGCCCGGGTGCTCAGCGTGCAGGCGATGATCTCCGTCGCCTTCCTGGCCTTTGCCCTGTTCACCTCCAACCCCTTCGCGCGCCTGTCGCCAGCACCGCTGGACGGGGCGGAACTGAACCCGCTGCTGCAGGATCCGGGCCTCGTCTTCCATCCGCCCTTGCTCTATCTTGGCTATGTCGGCTTTTCCGTCACCTTCAGCTTTGCGGTCGCCGCCCTTCTCGAAGGCCGCGCCGATCCGGCCTGGGCGCGCTGGATGCGGCCCTGGGTGCTCGCCGCCTGGGTGCCGCTCACCTGCGGGATCACGCTGGGCAGCTTCTGGGCCTATTATGAACTGGGCTGGGGCGGCTGGTGGTTCTGGGATCCGGTGGAAAACGCCAGCTTCATGCCGTGGCTGCTCGGCACCGCGCTGCTGCATTCGGCCATCGTCACCGAAAAACGCGGGTCTCTCGCTGGCTGGACCATCCTGCTCGCCATCCTCGCCTTCTCCCTGTCGCTGATCGGCACCTTCCTCGTCCGCTCCGGCATCCTCACCTCGGTCCATGCCTTTGCGGTCGATCCCGAACGCGGCGTGTTCATCCTGGCCATGATCATTGGCGCCACCGGCACAGCGCTGGGCCTGTTTGCCCTGCGCGCGCCGCAGATGAAATCCGGCGCGCTGTTCGGCAGCGTCAGCCGCGAAGCCGGCCTCACGCTCAACAATCTGCTGCTGATGGCGCTCACCGCCGTTGTCTTCCTCGGCACCTTCTATCCGGTGATCATGGAAGCGGTGGCCCCGGCCAACAAGATTTCGGTCGGCCCGCCCTATTATAATCTGGTCTTCGTGCCGCTGTCGGTGCCGTTGCTGCTGCTGGTCACCGCCGGCCCGATGCTGGCGTGGAAGCGCGATGATCTGGCGGTGGTGGGCCGGAAGCTGCTGGTGCCGGCCGCGCTCACCGCGGCGCTGCTCGCCGGGTTGAGCCTGTGGACCGGTCTGGCCCAGGCCTCGGCCGCGCTCGGCCTGGCGCTCGGGGCCTGGCTGGTGCTGGGCGCCGGCCTGGTGCTGGCCCGGCGCTGGTGGGGGGCCGGCGGCTTTTCGCTGCGGCTGGTGCGCACCACGCCGGCCGCCACCATCGGCCTGGCGCTCGCCCATGCCGGCATCGGCTTCACCACCGCCGGCATCGCGGCGATGAGCAGCTTTGCCGCCGAGCATATCCTGGTCATTCGCCCCGGCGAGACCACCACGGCCGGGCCGCTGAGCCTGACCATGCTGGGCGCCGAAGAGGTGGACGGCGCCAACTACCGTGCGCTGCGCGCCCGCTTTGCCGTGCGCCAGAACGGCAGCGAGCGCATCCTCGTCTCCGAACGCCGCTTCTACGACAACAGCCGCAACCAGACGACCGAAGCCGGCATCGGCGTTTCCGTGCTGGGCAACCAATATGTCGCCATCGGCGATGTCCAGTCCGACGCCAAGGGCCAAGGCCTGGTTGTGCGGCTTTATTGGCATCCGCTGGTCGGCTGGATCTGGTTTGGCGGCCTGTTGATGGCGATGGGCGGCGCGGCCAGCCTGTCGGATCGCCGTTTCCGCATCGGCGCACCGCAAAGCCGTGCCCCTCTTGCGCCCAATCTGGTTCCGGCCGAATAAGCCCGCCATGAAGCGCCTGCTCTTCATCCTGCCGATCATCGCCTTTGTCGGCCTCGCCGGCTTTCTGGGCTATGGCCTGACGCAAGACCCCAAGGAACTGCCCAGCCAGCTGATCGACCGGCCGCTGCCCGAATTCGCGCTGCCCGGCATCGATGGCCCCGATCTGGCCAGCGCCAGCTTCCGGGGCGAACCGCGCCTTTTGAACGTGTGGGCGAGCTGGTGTGCCGCCTGCCCGCAGGAGCATCCGGTGCTGGAACGCATCGCGCAGGAAGGCTTCCCGGTTTACGGCATCGCCTGGAAGGACAAGCCAGACGACAGCCGCGCCTTCCTCGCCCGCTTTGGCAATCCCTATTCCGGCCTCGGCATGGACCAGTCCGGCCGCACCGCCATCGATCTGGGCGTCACCGGCGCGCCGGAAACCTTTGTCGTCGACAAGAAGGGCCGCGTTCGGTTCAAGATTGTCGGCCCGATCAGCCCGGAACAATGGGAAGGCGAAATCAAGCCGCTTATGCAGCAGCTGAGGGCAGAGGCATGAGGGCCTGGATGTCAATCCTCCCCCTCTGGGGGAGGTGCCGACCGCAGGGCGGCGGAGGGGGCGGCGCGCTCCGCTCTGAAAGCCCCCTCCGCCCTTTGGGCACCTCCCCCAGAGGGGGAGGATTTCTGGCCAGCCATGGTTCCGCCCGCAAGGGCAATGGCGTCGCCTGGCTCCTGCTCACCCTCATTCTCGCCGCCCCGGCGGCGGCGGTGATGCCCGATGAGATGCTGCCCGATCCGGCGCAGGAACAACGGGCACGCACCATCAGCAAGGATCTGCGCTGCGTTGTCTGCCAGAACCAGTCCATCGACGACAGCGACGCCCCGCTGGCCCGCGATCTGCGCCTGTTGGTGCGCGAACAGATCGCCAAGGGCAAATCTGATGCCGAGGTGCGGGATTATGTGGTGGCGCGCTATGGCAATTTCGTGCTGCTGAAACCGCCCGTTGAAGGCGACACGCTGCTGCTGTGGGCCGGCCCGTTCGCTGTGCTGATCCTGGGCGGCGTTGGGGTTGCCCTGTGGCAGCGCCGGCGGCCCGCCGCCACGACTGACGCCCCCCTTTCCGATGCCGAACGCGCCGAGCTGGATCGGCTGAGCTGAAACCGGACCCATCATGACCCTCTGGATCATCCTCACCGCGATGGCAGCCCTTGCTGCCGCCTGGCTCACCATCCCGCTGGTGCGCCGGCACGAAGCCCGGGTGGACGCCCGCGCCGCCACCATCGCCGTGTTGAAGGATCAGCTGGCCGATGTCGACGTGCAGCTGGCGGCCGGCAGCATCCAGCCCGGTGAAGCCGAAGGCCTGCGCAACGAAATCCGCCGCCGCCTGCTCGCCGCCGGCCATATCCCGGCCGAACTGGACCGCACCATGGGTCAGAAGGCGCTGTCCGGCCTGGCACTGGGCATGGCCGCCATGGTGGCGCTGGCCGCCGGCGCGCTCTACACCAACATGGGCCAGCCCGAGCTGGCCGGCAGCCCGGCCGCCCCTGCTGCTGCGCCGCCGCCCGCCGCGCCGGCCGCACCCCAAGCCCAGGGCGAAGTGGCGCAGCTGATCACTGGCCTTGAACAGAAGATGCAGGCCAACCCGCAGGATCCGGAAGGCTGGCGCATGCTGGGCTGGAGCTATTTCCAGACCGGCCGCTATGGCGATGCCGCCAAGGCCTATGCCCGCGCCATCGCGCTGAAACCCGATGGTGTTGGCTACAATAGCGCCTATGGCGAGGCACTGGTGCAGGAAGCCGGCGGGCAGGTGACCCCAGCCGCCGCCGCCGCCTTTGAAAAGGCTGCCGCCCAGGATGGCGCCGATGCCCGCGCCCGCTATTTCCTGGCCGTGCGCATGGCCGAAACCGGGGACCGCAAGGGCGCCATCGAGGATTGGCTGAAGCTGTTGGCCGATTCCCCGGCCGATGCCCCCTGGCTGCCGCAATTGCGCAGCGTAATCGAGCAGACTGCGCAGCAGGCGAAGATCGACATTGCCGCCCGTCTGGCTGCCACCCGCCCGGTGGGCAACGCCAGCGTGCCCGGCCAGCCCGATCCGGCCGCCGCCGCCGCCACCACCGCTGCCACCGCCGCGCCGGCCGGTGCGCCCGCCGGCGTGATGCCCAGCCCCAGCCGCGAGCAGGTGCAAGCCGCCCAGGCGATGAACCCGGCCGACCGGCAGGCGATGATCCGGGGCATGGTCGATGGCCTGGCTGAAAAGCTGAAGACCAATCCGAAGGACGAGGCCGGCTGGCTGCGCCTGATGCGCGCCCGCCAGGTGCTGGGCGATGCTGCCGCCGCCCGCACCGCCCGGGATCAGGCCCTGGCCGCCTTTGCCGGTGACGCCGCCGCCCAGGGCCGGATCAGGGCTGCAGCGGCCGAAATGGGCCTATAACTCGATCAGCGCGTCGGGCAGTTCGTTCACGTCATCGTCGCAGCGCGGCAGGTGGCGGGCGAGGACGGCGCCGGCGCGGGCGATGGCGGTGACCAGGCCATCGGCGGCGCGGCCGGCCTTGATGCCGCCGGTCAAGGCCGCGATGGTTTCGGCCCAGTCTTCGGGCGCGACACAGGCGAACACGCCATCATCGGCGATCACCTCGGCCACCCGCTCTGCCTCGTCCAGATAAAGCAGCACGCCGGTGCGGCCGGCGGTGCGGGTGAGGCCGCGGGCGCGGAACTGGGTCAGCGCGGCGGCGTGCACGCGGTCCCGCCGCAGGCCGCGCGGGGTGAGGGCACGGTCCAGCCGGGCCAGTGCGACCAGCGCCAGCATGGCGAGGAAGCACAGCGCCTGCACGGCGGCAAAGCCTTCGATGCCATGGGCTTCGCGGGTGGCGGCATCGAGCGAATCCCAATCCGGAAACAGTAGCGACGGCGTCCAGCCCAGCAGCACGGCGGCGAACGGCAGCGTGAAGGCCGCCAGCGCGGCCGCGGCCAGCATGGTGGCGGCATAGCGGTGCGGCCTTGTGTTGACGATCACCACGATCTCGCCGGCCGTGGTGGCTTCGGCGGTGGCAATGGCCGCAGCGATGCGGGCGCGATCAGTGTCGTTGAACAGCATCACCAGTCTCCAGACGCGCCGCCGCCGCCGAAGCTGCCGCCGCCGCCCGAAAAGCCGCCAAAGCCGCCGCCACCGCCGCCGCTGCCGCCACCCCAGCCCCCGCCCCAACCGCTGTCGCGGCGGTTGGACCAGCTGCCGCCCAGATCGGGGCCCCAGATGATCACCGGGCCACTGCGGCGCCCGCGCTCGCCGCGCCGGGTGGCGATGATGATCCAGATGATGATGATTACCAGCCACACCAGCGCGCCAATGCCGGGGCCATCGTCGGCGCTGTCGGCGCGCTGGCTCAGCTGCTTCACCGCCGCCTGCTGCTGATCGGGCGGCAATTGGAGCAGGGCGATCAGCTCGTCGGTGCCAGCCTCCACCCCGCCAGCGAGATCGCCGGCCTTGAAGCGCGGCACGATGCTGCCACGGATGATCCGGCTGGAGACGGCATCGGTCAGCGTGCCTTCCAGGCCATAGCCCACCTCGATGCGCAGCTTGCGCTGCGCCGGGGCGATGATCAGGATGGCGCCGTTGTTCTGGCCCTTCTGGCCGATGCCCCAGGCGCGGCCGAGCTGATAACCATATTCCTCGATCTCATAGCCGCCGAGATCGGGCACGGTCGCCACCACCAACTGGGTGCCGGTGGTGTCTTCCAGCGTCTTCAGCTTGCCATCCAGCCGGGCGACGACATCGGCCGGCAGCACGCCAGCCGCATCGGTCACCCGGCCGCTGAGCTTGGGAAACACCGGATCGGCGAACGCCGGCGCTGCCAGCTGGAGGATCAGCAGCAGCGCCGACAGCCAGAAGGCCAGACTGGCCAGCCGGCGGACATCAGGGGGCATGTTCATGGCGCGCCCTTCGCGGCCAGAGGAAACAGACTAGAACTTCACTTCCGGCGCCTTGTCGGCATTCACCGTGGTGGCCTTGAACGGCGCGATCGGCTGGGCGCCATAGACCACCTTGGCGGTGATCAGTGTCGGGAAGGTGCGGATTTCGGTGTTATAGTCCTGCACGGCCAGATTGTAATCGCGCCGGGCCACCGCAATGCGGTTCTCGGTGCCTTCCAGCTGGCTCTGCAGCGCCATGAACTGCTCGTTGGATTTCAGCTCGGGATATTTTTCCACCGTCATCAGCAGCCGGCCGAGCGATTGGCCAAGCGCGCCCTGCGCCTGTTCAAACTGCGCCAGCTGCGCCGGGTCCGACAGCTTGGTCGGGTCCACCGTCACCTGGGTGGCGCTGGCGCGGGCCTTGGTCACGCCTTCCAGCACATCCTTTTCCTGGGCGGCATAGCCCTTCACCGTGGCGACCAGATTGGGGATCAGATCGGCCCGGCGCTGATACTGGTTTTCCACATCGGCCCATTTGGCCTTCACCGCCTCTTCCTTGGCGGGAATGCTGTTGACGCCGCAGCCCGACAGCAACAGCCCGGCCGCCGCAACAGCGGCCAGCGTGGCAGAACGACGGTTGGCAATGGTCATTGCGGTCTCCAGTCCGGGCGGCTTGCGCGTGGCCGCAATTGTGGCAAATTGATCGCGCAACACGTCACTTAAGATAATGCGGTTGCAGGAATTTCAAGAGGGGGCATGGGGATGCTGCAGGAATTCAAGGCGTTCATCGCACGTGGCAATGTGCTGGATCTGGCGGTGGGTGTGATCATCGGCGGCGCCTTTGGCACCATCGTCTCGGCCTTTACCGAGGATCTGGTGATGCCGATCGTCAGCCTGTTCACTGGCGGTATCGATTTCACCAGCCTGTTCGTGGTGCTGGGTGACATTCCCGCGGACTACAAGGGCAGCCCCAGCGATTACGAGGCGCTGAAAAAGGCCGGCGTTGCGCTGTTCGGCTATGGCAAGTTCATCACCGCGCTGATCAATTTCCTCATCGTTGCCTTTGTCATTTTCCTGATGGTCAAGGCCGCCAACAAGGCGATGGCGCCGGCACCGGCCGCCCCGGCCGAACCGCCCGGCCCGACGCCAAGCGAAGCGCTGCTGGCCGAAATTCGTGATGAACTGCGGAAGGGTCGCGGTTGATCAACGCGCTGGCTGCCCTGCTCGATCAGGTGCCGCTGCCCGCCATTCCGGCGGTGCTGCTGGCCATCTTCCTGCTGGCGGCCGAACTGGGCTTTGCCTGCCACCGCCGCTATGGCGGCAGCAAAAGTGGATTGGGGGGCGGCGGCGAGGATGAAACCCAGGTCCTCTCCACCGCCCTGCTCGTGCTGGCGCTGCTGCTCGGCTTCACCTTTTCGATGGCGCTCGACCGCTATGACGAGCGGCGGCAGCTGGTGGTGCAGGAAGCCAATGACATCGGCACCGCCTGGCTGCGCGCCGGGCTGGTGCCGGCCCCGCACGGGCCGGCGTTGCAAAACGCCCTGCGCGATTATGCCGGGCTGCGCCAATCCAGCCCGCTGCCGCACGAAACGGCCAAGCTCGCCCGCGCGGCCGACCAGCGCAACCGTGTGTGGCAGCTGACCACGGCCGCCCAGGCCACACTGGATGGCCCGCGGGCCGTCAGCCTGACCAGCGCCGTCAACGCCGTGCTCGACACCGGCACCCAGCGCGAAAAGGCGGTGGCGGCCCGCGTGCCCGGCGAGGTGATGCTGCTCCTGGTGCTGTTTGCGGCGGTCACCTGCTTCCTGCTCGGCTATGTGCTCGATGCACATGGCCAGCGGCACCGGCTGGCATCGGGCATATTGTTCCTGTTGATGGGGCTGACGATCATGCTGATCCTCGATCTCGACAGGCCGGTCGATGGCGCCATCCTGGTGGATCAATCGGCCATGCAGGCGCTGGTCGCCAGCCTGGCGGTGGTGCCATGAGGCGGGCACTGATCACGCTGCTGGCGCTGGCCAGCCTGGCGGGCTGCCAAGCGGAGCGGCGGCAGCTGGGCCAGGCGCTGTCGGGCAAGCCGCCGGTGGCAACGGGCAGCCTGGTTGGCCGCTGGACCATGGCCGATCTGAACGGCGGCGGGCCGGTGGCGCGCGGCGAACTGGCCTTCATCGCCGACAGCGTGGCCGGCACGGCGGGCTGCAACCGGCTGGCTGGCGGCTGGCAGCAGGCTGGCGCCACGATCGGCATCGGGCCAGTGGCCGTCACCCGAATGGCCTGCCCGCCCGCCGTCATGGCGGTGGAGGCCCGGGTGATCGCGCTGCTCAACGCCGCCAAACGGGTGGAGTTTGATGCGCGCGGCGGTGCCACGCTGATCAGCGATGATGGCCAGCGGCTGCGGTTGATCCCGGCGCTGCCCGACGTTCCGGTGCGATAGCTCTAGGATCAGGCCGCGAGGCGATCCAGCGACAGATCAGCGAGGCTGGTGGTGTCGAGGATATTGGCCGTCTGTTCGCGCACGACCAGCATCACCTTGCGGATGACGCAGGTGGTTTCCTCGAAACAATCGGTGCAGCGCTGGTAGGCGGTGACCGACACGCAGGGCACCAGCGCCAGCGGCCCTTCGATCAATCGGATGATCTCGCCAAAGCTGATCTGGCTGGCCGGCCGCGCCAGGCGATAACCGCCCATCTTGCCGCGGAAGCTGTTGACCAGCCCGCCATTCTTCAGGTCGAGCAGGATGGCTTCGAGGAATTTGCGCGGCAGTTTCTGGTCGGCGGCGATGGCGGAAATCGGCACAGGCTCCACCCCGCCCGAACGGGCAATGAAGATGAGCGCGCGCAGCGCATAGCGGGATCGCTGGGTGAGCATGATGGGCGCTTATCCTATGCACCAGCAAGGGATTGGTGCCAAGCGGTAATGGCAGTGCAGACGTCTGCCATTAATTGGTGCAAAATCCCATATTTCGGGAAGCTATGAATAGCCTCGTCATGTGTCTGTAATACGCAAGTTCAGCCAAGTCATTGATATTTCAGAATGGTCGAAATTTGCAGGCACTTGGCACGGCCGTTGCAAAGCTGTTGGCATCGGCCGCCGGATGGTCCGGCAGCCGAACCAAAGCGAAGAGGTCCCCCATGTTTGCTTCTGCCAAGAATTTCTCCCGCAACGTTGTCGGCGCTGCCGGCACCCTGTTGTTCGCCGGCCTGTGCATCGCCGGTGCCACCGCCCCGGCCAATGCCCAGATCGCCTACAGCGTGAACGCCGATGGCCACCGCGTTGCCCATGTCTCCTATGCCGATCTGGATCTGGCCAGCAAGGCCGGCCGGGCCAGCCTGGAATATCGCCTGCGCACCGCCGCCCGCGAAGTCTGCCAGGGCCAGTCTGGCAACCCCTGGGCCGCTGCCGCGGAATATCAGTGCTTCAGCGAAACCCTGAAGGCCACCCGCACGGTCACCATGGCCGCGATCGAAGCCGAAAAGGTCGGCGGCTGATCGATTGACGCACCGGCAGGCAGAGGCAGGGGCCGTCCCTGCCTGCCGAAGCGGCCGGTGGTGATGCCAGACGCCCCCTCTGGCACCCCACCCGCCCCAATCACGCCCGGCACCGCCCGCCCCCGGTGGTGACTGTGGCCACAGGCCCCCGAAATTGCTTTGGTGCGCGTCCCTCCCGCCCCCTCGGGATCGCACCCATCCGGTGCCGCCCGGCGTTTTCACCCTCGAACGCCGGGCGGCACTTTTCTTTTGGGCCGGGCCCGCCATGATGGCGCCATGCGCATCCTGATGGCCACCCTGCTGATGATGATCTCCCCCGCCACCGCCCCCGCCAGCGCGATGCGCGCCCGCGATCTGGGCATCGCGCCCGGCCCGCTGCCCACCGGGCCCTTGAACGCCATCACCGATGTGCCCGGCGTGCTGGTGGGCCAGGTGACGATCGATCGCGGCGACACGATCCGCACCGGCGTCACCGCCATCCTGCCCCACGGCGGCAATCTTTTTGCCGACAAGGTGCCGGCGGCCATCGTCGTCGCCAACGGCTTTGGCAAGCTGATGGGCCTGTCGCAGGTGCAGGAACTGGGGGAGATCGAAACCCCGATCCTGCTCACCAACACGCTGAACGTCGCCGAAGCCGCCAGCGCCATCATCACCCACACGTTGGCGCAGCCAGGCAACGAAGCCGTGCGATCGGTCAACGCCGTGGTTGGCGAGACCAATGATGGCGGGCTGAACGACATTCGCGCCCGCGCCGTCACCCCGGCCGATGCACTGCGTGCAATCACCAGCGCCAACACCGGCCCGGTCGCCGAAGGCGCGGTGGGCGCCGGGCGCGGCACGATCGCGTTCGGGTGGAAGGGCGGGATCGGCACATCATCGCGGCGCACGCCCGATGGTTTCACGGTGGGTGTGCTGGTGCAGAGCAATTATGGCGGCCGGCTGATCCTGGCCGGCGCGGCCGTTCCGCCGCCCCCGGCCGAAAAGCCGGCAGGAGCCGATGGGTCGATCATGATCGTGGTCGCGACGGACGCGCCCTTGAGCGACCGCAACCTGAAACGGCTCGCGGCGCGCGCCATGGTCGGCCTGTCACGCACCGGCTCGGCCTTTTCCAACGGCTCGGGCGATTATGCCATTGCGGTGTCCGTGCACCCCGATGTGCGCCGCACCCCGGCCCGCCGCGCCGCCATCACCGCCTATCCGGAACTGGGCAACGAGGCGATGTCGCCGCTATTCGTCGCCGTCGCGGATGCCACGGAGGAAGCGATTGCGAACAGCCTGTTGATGGCCACGGCTGTCGAAAGCCGCGACCCCGCCACCGGCCAGACCCGCCGCGTGCCGGCGCTGCCGGCGGACCTGGTCAGGCAACGGTTGCAGGCACGCTGATCAGAACGCGGGTCACAGCGCGCCCCAGCCGGCAAGCAGCGCGGCAGCGCCATCGGCGGCGAGGGTTTCGGCATCGGCCAGATAGGCATCATTGGCCAGGGTGGCGATGCCGTGGACCAGCGCCCAGATGATGGCGCCGGCCTGTTCGGGCCCGATGCCGCGCAGACGGCCGGCAGCGGCGAGCTCGCCCAGCATGGCGGCCAGGCTCTGTCCCGGCCGGGCGGCGGCGGCGGCGAGGTCGGGGTGGGCGGCGCAGTTGGCCAGTGCCGGGCTTTTCATCAGGCGATAGAGCGTCGGATGTTCGGCAACAAAGCGGACATAGGCGATGCTGCCGGCAACGATGCGCTGGGCCGGATCGCCGGACGCCGTGGCCAGCGCTGCCATCTTTTCCGCGTAAAGCTGGTCGAAGCCCTGCGCCGCCACCGCCGCGACCAGCGCCGACCGGTCACGAAAATGATGATAGGGCGCCATGGCCGAAACGCCGGTGGCGGCAGCAACGGCACGCAGGGTCAGCGCCTCCACCCCATCGCGCTCCACGATGGTGCGGGCCGCGGCGGTGAGCGCGGCTTTCAGATCGCCGTCGAAATGCCAGGCCGATTCGGGTTTCACGCCGCATCCCTAACTTGACCGGCCGTCAGGCGCAATTTATACAGCGTAAAGTTTACAACGTAAGGATTGACCATGCAGATCGTGATGACCGGGGGCAGCCGGGGGATTGGCGCAGAAGCGCTGCGCCATCTGCTGCGCGAGCCGGGCGCGCGCATCCTGCTGGGTGTGCGCGACGCGGCACCGGCAGGGGTGGAGGGATTGCCCCTCGATCTGGCCAGCCTGGCCAGCGTCCACCGCTTTGCCGATGCGGTGATTGCGGCGCTTGCCGGTGCCCGCATCGATGCGCTCGTGCTCAACGCCGGCGGCCAGCGGCCGACCGTGGCGGAACGCTCCGCCGACGGCCATGAATTGACCTTTGCGGCCAATCATCTTGGCCATTTCCTGCTGGTGCTGCGGCTGCTGCCGCATCTGGCCGATGGCGCGCGCGTGGTGATCACCAGCAGCGGCACCCATGATCCCGCTGAAGCCACCGGCGTGCCGCCGCCCCGCCACGCCGATGCCCGGCGGCTGGCCGATCCCACGCAGGATCCTGAACTGGACCGCAACCCCATCACCGCCGGCATGCGGGCCTATTCCGCGTCCAAATTGTGCAACCTGATGGTGGCGCGGGTGCTGGCGCGCGACGCGGCCCTGGCCAGCCGCGGCATCAGCATCGTCGCCTATGATCCCGGCCTCACCCCGGGCACCGGGCTGGTGCGCCAGCAGATGTGGGTGGTGCGTACCTTGGTGTGGCCGTTGCTGCCCTTGCTGCTGCCGTTCGGGAAGACGATGAACAGCCTCGCCGATGCCGGCCGCCATCTGGCGCTGCTGGCCACCAGCGTGCGGCCGCCGCCGGGCAGCGTCTATGCGTCGCTGCGCAAGGGCCGGCTCACCTGGCCGGCGCCATCGGAACTGGCGCGGGATGAGGCGGCCTGCACCGCCCTGTGGGACGACAGCCTGGCCCTGTGCCGGATCGGCGCCACCTGAAATTTGCGAAAGATTCGCAGTTACAGCTTGCCCATCTGAGAATCGGTCGCAATAAGGCTGCGTCTGATAATCATTCGCAGGTTGTTCCGATGCGTCGCGTGCTGCTCCTCTCCACCGCCCTGCTGCTGTCGGCCCCCGCCGTCGCGGCCGATGGGATGGAGGATGACGCCGGCACCATCGTGGTGACCGGCCAGCGCGACCAACCCTATCGCGCCGGCAGCATCACCTCGGCCACCCGCACCGACACGCCGCTGCTCGACGTGCCGCAGGCCGTCACGGTGCTGACCAAGCAGCGGCTGGATGATCAGGCCATATTGTCGGTGCAGGAGGCGCTGCGCTTCGTGCCCGGCGCTGTGGGCGCGCAGGGCGAAGGCAATCGCGACCAGATCGTGCTCCGCGGCAACAACAGCACGGCGGATTTCTTCGTCGATGGCGTGCGCGACGATGTTCAATATTTCCGCGATTTCTACAATCTCGACCGGCTGGAAATCCTGAAAGGTTCCAACGCCATGATCTTCGGCCGTGGCGGCGGCGGCGGCGTGATCAACCGGGTGACCAAGACCCCGATCATCGGCGAACGGCTGCTGAGCGCCGATGCCGCGGCCGACACGTGGGGGAGTTGGCGGCTGGGCGGCGATGTCAATCTGCCGGTGGCCGATCATGTCGCGGCGCGGCTGAATGGCTTTGTCGAACAGGCCAGCAACCACCGCGATTCTTATGGCCTGACCCGCTGGGCGGTGAACCCCACGCTGGGCTTTGATCTTGGCGGGCGCGGCCGGCTGGTGCTGGGCTATGAACATGCCAGCGATGACCGGGTGGCCGACCGCGGCATCCCCTCGCAGAACGGCCGGCCGGCACCGGTGGCGCGCAGCCTGTTCGTGGGCGATGCCGCGCAGAACCGCAGCACGGTCAATGTCGATGCCCTCACCCTGGCCGCCAATTATGAACTGGCCGATGGCCTCACCCTGCACAACGCCACGCGCTGGGCCGATTATGACAAGGAATATGTGAATCTCTATGCCGCAACGCCGCTGAGCACCGCCGGCACCCTGGGCATCGAGGCCTATCGCGACCCCACCCGCCGCCGCAACCTGTTCAGCCAGACCGACCTTGCCTGGAAAACCGATCTGGCCGGCATGGACCACACGCTGCTGGCCGGGTTCGAACTGGGCCGCCAGGTCAGCCGCAACCAGCGCATCAACGGGTTTTTCGACGGCTTTGCCGGCGGGCCGACCCGGGTGACCGTGGCGCTCACCGATCCGTTCACGCCACCGACCTTCAACGTCCGCGCCGGCGCCGGCAACCGCTCCATCTGCGCCGTGGCCGACGTGGCCGCGCTGTTCGTGCAGGATCAGGTGAAGATCGGCGAGATGGTCGAACTGGTCGGCGGCCTGCGCTATGACCGGTTCAGCCTTGGCGTCGACAATCTGCTCGCCGGCACCCGCTTTGCCCGCACCGATCATCTCTGGTCGCCGCGCGCCGGCCTGGTGGTGAAGCCGGCAAAGAACGCGTCCCTCTATGCCAGCTTCAGCCGCAGCTACCTGCCGCAATCGGGTGACCAGTTCACCAGCCTGGATGCCAGCCTGGCCGCGCTGGAGCCGGAAGGCTTCCTCAACCGCGAGATCGGCGCCAAGTGGGACATCACGCCCACGCTCAACCTCAACATCGCCGCCTATGTGCTGGACCGCACCAACACCCGCGCCCCCGGCGCCGTGGCCGGCACGGTGGAATTGACCGGCCGCCAGCGCAGCCGCGGCATCGAACTGGGCCTGGATGGCCAGATCCGGCCATGGTGGCAGGTGCAGGCCGGCCTTGCCGTGCAGAGCGCCCGCACCGTGTCCACCACCAGCGCCGCGCCGGCCGGCCGCCATGTGCCGCTGGTGCCGGAGTTCCAGGCCAGCCTGTGGCAGCGCTTCCAGATTGCCGAGCCGGTGGGCGTCGGCCTTGGCATCCTGCACCAGGGCAAGAGCTTCACCGGCATCAGCAACATGGTCGAACTGCCGGCCTACACGCGGGTGGATGGCGCGGTCTTCTTCAAGCTGGCCAAGGGCATTTCGGGCCAGCTGAACGTCGAAAATCTGTTCAACACCGCCTATTTCCCGACCGCCCACACCGACAACAACATCAGCACCGGCACGCCCCGCACCGCGCGGCTGACGATCAGGACGTCGTTCTGAGCCGCTCCCACAGGCCGACCGGCTCTTCGCGATAGGTCGCCTCGGCATAGATGCCAAAGCCGCAGCGGCGGGCCACCGCGATGCTGGCGGCGTTGCCGGGGTTGATCATCGCCACCGTGCGGTCAAAGCGCGTGTCGGCCCAATTGAGCGCGCAGGCCACCGCTTCACTGGCATAGCCCTGGCCCTGCGCTTCCGGATGAAAGGCCCAGGCCGCTTCCGGGCAGCCAAACGGGTCCACCCCGGTGCGCTCCCCATGCAGGAAGCCGACATCACCCAGATGCACATCCTCTTGCCGCAGGGTGACGGCCCACATGCCATAGCCCATCAACGGCCAATGCCCGGCATAGCGCAGCAGGCGGTTCCAGCTGTCCTCCCGGTTGAACGGCTTGCCGCCGAAATGCGTCACCACCACCGGGTGCGCCCACATGGCGGCCAGCCGGTCAAAATCATCCAGCCGATGCGGACGCAGCACGAGCCGGTCGGAGGTGAGGACGGGAAACGCGGACATGGGCAAAGCATAGGCAGCCCCCGCGCCAATTTCCAGTGACGGGTTTCTGACAGGCTTGCCGCCCCGCACCGCCGTGCTAGCCATGCCATGATGATCCGGCTTGCCTGCCTTGCGGACCTGCCGTTGCTGCCGGCGATCGAAGCTTCGGCTGCGACGCTGTTTGCCGGCACCGCCATGGCCCATGTGGTTGGCGGCCCAACAACGCCACGCGACGCGCTGGAGCAGGGCCTGGCCGATCAATGTCTCTGGGTTGCCGACACGGCCGGGCCCTGCGGCTTCCTGCTGGCTGCAGTCGAAACGGGCTGGCTGCATATCCTCGAGCTTTCGGTGGCGCGGGCGGCCCAGGGGCGCGGCCTGGGCGCGGCGCTGCTGAACGCCGCCATCCTGGGCGCGCCGGCCCTGGGCCGTGCCCAGCTGTCGCTCACCACGGATCGCTGGCTGGCCTGGAATGCGCCCTTCTATGCCCGGCATGGCTTTGTCGAGCGGTCTGCCGATGATCCCGCCCTGCCCGATTGGCTGGCCGCCATGCCTGGGCGGGAGGCCGCCAGCGGGCTTGATCCGGCGCGCCGCTGCATCATGGTGCGCAGCACATGACCGAGATTGATCGCCTTGCCGCCTGGCTGGCCGGCCAGCAACTGGCGCTGGCCCCCGGCGCCAGGCTGCAGCGGCTGGGCGGCGGCATCGCCAACCGCAACGAGCGCCTGCACCTCGAAAGCGGCCCGGCCGTGCTGCGGCGGCCGCCGCCGGGCCAGCTCGCCGCCGGGGCCAGCGACATGGCGCGCGAAGCCCGGGTGCTGGCCGCGCTCGCAACCGTTTTCCCGCTGGCGCCGCGCCTGATCGCCTTTTGCGATGACGATGCGGTGCTGGGCACCAAATTCCAGCTGATCGAATGGCGCCCTGGCGTGGCGATTGCCGGCACGCTGCCCGCCACCGCCGGCGATGGCCTGGCGCTGGTGGAAACCACGTTGCAGGCCATGGCAGCGCTGCACGCGCTTGACCCAGCGGCGGTTGGCCTTGGCGATCTCGGCAAGCCCGAAGGCTTCCACGCCCGCCAGTTGAAGGGCTGGACGGCGCGGGCCGAGGCGGTATGGCCCGATGGCCTGCCCGCTGCCGTCGCAGCGCTGATCGCAGCGCTTGGCCTCGCCGTGCCGGCCGAAACCGGCGCACCGGTCCTGCTGCACATGGACTTGAAGCCCGACAATCTGCTCGTCGATCCGGTGACGATGCAACCAACGGCCATGATCGATTGGGACATGGCGACGCGCGGGCCCCGGGGCTTTGATCTGGCCATCCTCCTCTCCTACTGGATCGAGCCGGGCGATCCGGACGATGTGAAGCCCCTGCAGGCGGTGCCCTCGCTCACCCCCGGCTGGCCCGGCCGGGCGGCGGTGGCGGCGCGCTATAAGGCGATCAGCGGGCATGATCCCGGCGATCTCGTCTGGCCGGTGGCGCTGGCGCGGCTGCGGCTGGCGGTGGCCTGGATGCAGCTTTACCGAAAATGGCAGCGCGGCGAGATGGATGGCAGCCGCTATCAAGGCTTCGAACCCTTGGCGCAGGCGATCATCGCCCACGCGCTGGCGCAGTATCAGAAAGGTGCCCTGTGACCGATTTCACCCTGCCCGAAGACACCAAGGCGCTGGCCCGCCGCGTCCGCCAGTTCGTGATCGAGCGTGTCATCCCCTATGAGCGCGATCCGCGCCTCACCCAGCACGGCCCCAACGATGATCTGCGCGCCGAACTGGTGGCGCTGGCCAAGGCCGAAGGCCTGCTCACCCCGCAGGCGCCGAAGGAACTGGGCGGGATGGGCTTCGATCACGCCACCCAGGCCGCGGTGTTCGAAGCCGCGGGCTGGTCCACGCTCGGCCCCGTCGCCATGAACTGCGCCGCGCCGGATGAGGGCAACATGTATCTCCTTTCCCGCATCGCCCGGCCGGATCAGGTGAAGCAGTTCCTCCAGCCGATGATCGACGGGCATCGCCGCAGCGTGTTTGCCATGACCGAGCCGGATGGCGCCGGCAGCGACCCCGGCCAGCTGAAAACCCGCGCGGTCTTCAACGGCAATGATTACGAGATTTCCGGCCTGAAATGGCTGATCACCGGGGCCAATGGCGCCAAGACCTGGATCATCATGGCCAATGTCGAGCCGAACCCGCACGGCCCGCACGGGCCCACCCTGTTCCTGACCGAGGGCGACACGCCGGGCATCCAGATCGAGCGCGTGATGGATTCGATGGACCGCAACTATGTCGAAGGCCATTGCGTGGTGCGCTTCGAGGGGCTGCGGCTGGGGCCCAGCCATATCCTCGGCGAGATCGGCTCGGCCTTCCGCTATGCCCAGATGCGGCTGGCGCCGGCGCGGCTCACCCACTGCATGCGCTGGCTCGGGGCGGCGGCGCGCTGCCAGCATATCGCGCTGGAGCACGCCCGGGTGCGCACCGCCTTCGGCAAGCCCTTGCTCCACCACCAGGGCGTCAACTTCATGCTGGCCGACAACGAGATCGCGCTGCATCAGGCGCGCCTCGCCATCCGCCACGTCGCCTGGCTGCTCGACAATGGGGTGCGCGCCCGCCACGAAAGCAGCATCGTCAAGGCCAGCGTCTCGGAAGAGCTGTTCAAGGTGGCGGACCGCTGCGTGCAGATCCTGGGCGGCATCGGCGTCACCTCCGAAACGGTGGTGGAGATGATCTTCCGCGATATGCGCCCCTTCCGCCTCTATGACGGGCCGACCGAGGTGCACAAATATGCCATCGCCACCCAGCTGGAGCGGCAGGGCAGCGCCTTCACCGATCCGGTCGGCTGGTGAGGCACATTGCGGCGGCCTACGTCATTTGACGTAGGCCGCTGATTGGCGCTAAGCTGCGACAGGCTGCCGCACTTTTGCGGGCAGCCAGGCTGGAAATGGCCCGGTGAGAGGCCGCCCCGGCCGGGAGAGAGACATGCGCCATTTCCTGTTTGTCGCGCTGGTGCTGGCCGCACCGGCTGCCGCGACCCCCACAATCACCGTTGCCGCCGGGCCATCGGTGCAGGTGGCCACCCACGATCTTGATCTGGCCACCCCGGCCGGCCAGCAGCGGCTCGATGGCCGGTTGCGCCGCGCCGCCACCCAGGTCTGCACCTTCACCCATTTGCGCGACCTGGCCGAATCCCGCCTGGCCGATCGCTGCCGCGCCGAGACGCTGGCCCGCGCCCGCGAACAGCGCCCGGCCATCATCGCCGATTGAATTGCCCGAGGGGAGAGGGCATCCGGCCCGCGCGCCCCTGATGGTGAGCCGCGCGGGCCGGGTTTCCCCCGGCGCCGGCACGGCTGCGCGCTTTTACCAATGTTGGCAGGCGGGGTTTCAGCCGCTAAGTCGCAGGCATGACCAAGACCCTGCTCCTTCTCCCCGGTGATGGCATCGGCCCCGAAGTGTCTGCCGTGGCGCGCCGCGTCGCCGGCCGGCTGATCAGCCAGGGCCTCGCCCTCCAGGTGGAGGAGGCGCTGTTCGGCGGCGCCAGCATCGATGCTTGCCAGCTGCCCCTGACGCCAGAGGTGCTGGCCCAGGCCAAGGCGGCCGATGCCGTGCTGATGGGCGCGGTGGGCGGGCCGAAATGGGCCGGCCAGCCCTATGACAAGCGGCCCGAGGCCGGTCTGCTCGCCCTGCGCGCCGGCATGAATGTCTATGCCAATCTGCGCCCGGCGCGCTGCTTCTCGGCGTTGGCCGATGCTTCCAGTCTGAAGCGGGTGTTTGTCGACGGGCTCGACATATTGTTCGTGCGCGAATTGACCGGCGGTGTCTATTTCGGGGAGCCGCGCGGTGTGGAAACCCTCGCCGATGGCCAGCGCCGCGGCGTCAACACCCATGTCTATACCACCAGCGAGATCCACCGTGTCGCCCGCATCGCCTTTGAACTGGCGCGCGGCCGCAAAGGCGAGGTCTGCTCGGCGGAAAAGGGCAATGTGATGGAAGCCGGCCTGATGTGGCGCGAGGATGTGCAGGCGTTGCGCGACGCCGAATATCCCGACATCAAGCTGTCTCACATGCTGGCCGACAACATGGCCATGCAGCTGGTGAAGAATCCCAAGCAGTTCGATGTGATCCTCACCGACAATCTGTTTGGCGACATATTGTCGGATGAAGCCGGCATGCTCACCGGCTCGCTCGGCATGCTGCCCTCGGCCGCGATCGGCGATCCCGGCACGCCCGGCCTGTATGAGCCCATCCACGGCTCTGCCCCTGACATTGCCGGCCGCGGCGTCGCCAATCCCTGCGCCGCGGTGATCAGCCTCGCGATGGCGCTGCGCTACAGCCTGGGTGCGCCGGCACTGGCCGACACGGTGGAGGCCGCCGTCGAAGCCGCGCTCGACAAGGGCGCCCGTACGCCGGACCTGGGCGGCACCATGACGACGGCGGCCATGGGTGACGCCATATTGGCGGGCCTTTGATCCGCAGGGTCCTCGCCCCCTTTGCCACCGGCCTGCTGTTCCTGGCGCCGGTGCTGGTCACCATCATCATCCTCAACTGGCTGTCCGGCTATCTGATCGCCGCGCTGGGGCCCGACACGCCGCTGGGCGGGCTGCTGGGCCAGGCCGGCATGTTCTTCACGCCGTCGCCGCTGGCCGCCTTCTGGGCCGGCCTTGGCATGGCGGCCGTGCTGGTCTGGGTGGTGGGCCTTGCGGTGCAGACGCGCTTTCGCCCGCAGCTTGAAGGCGGGCTCGATGGCCTGATCAGCCGGATTCCGGGGCTGGGCGCGCTCTATCGCCCGCTGGCACAGTTCGTGCGGATGATGGGCCCGTCCGCCGGCGGGGAAATGAGCGGCATGTCGGTAGTGTCGGTCAGCCTTGGCGATCATGTCGAGGCATTGGCGCTGCTGACCAGCCCCAAGCTGCATGATTTCGGCCAGGGCCCGCGCTACCTGATCCTCATCCCCACCGCGCCGGTGCCGGTGGGCGGCGGCATGTTGTTTGTGGAAGCCAGCCGGGTCAAACCGGTGCCGGGCATGGGGGTTGACGATCTGGCCAAGCTGTATGTCACCATGGGCACGCTGACGGCCGGGGAGACAGGCCAGTGAATCTGACGATGCGCATTTTCCTGGCGCTGCTGGCCGGGCTGGTGGTGGGCGCCCTGCTGCCGGCCGATATCGGCAAACCGCTGCTGCCGGTCAGCGATGCCATCGGCAATCTCTGGCTGCAGGCCCTGCAGATGACCATCATTCCGCTGATCGCCGGCCTGTTGTTCAGCGGCATTGCCCAATCGGTCGGCCAAGCCGGCGGCGGCCGCACCGCCGGCCGGGCGCTGCTGGCCTTCTTCCTGCTGCTGGTGTTTTCGGCCGGCTGGTCGATGATCTTCGTGCCGCTGCTGCTCGATTGGTGGCCGGCGCCGCCGGCGGCGGCCGCCGCCATTGTCGCCACCAGCGCCGGCGCCCAGCCGGTGGGCGAGATCAAGGTCGATCTCGGCAAATGGCTGCTGTCGATGGTGCCGGCCAACATCTTCGATTCGCTCGCCAAGGGCGACATGCTGCCCGTCGTCACCTTCATCAGCCTGTTCGCGCTCGCCGCCAGCCGGCTCGATGATGATCGCCGCCGCCAATTGGTCAGCCTGTTCGATGCCGTGAAGGAAGCGATGCTGGTGCTGGTCGGCTGGATCTTCGTGATCGCGCCGCTCGGCGTGTTCGCGCTGGCCGTCAGTGTCGGCATCAAGGCCGGGCTCGGCGCCTTTGGCCTGCTCGGCCATTATATCGCCGTGCTCGTCGCGGTTCAGGTCGGCCTCATCATCCTCGTCTATCCGCTCGCCGTGCTGCTCGGCCGCGTTGGCCCGCTGGCCTTTGCCCGCGCCGTGCTGCCGGCGCAGACGGTGGCCGTCTCCACCCAGTCCAGCATCGCGAGCCTGCCCGCCATCTTCGACGGGGCGGAACGCCTGGGCCTCCCCCGCGCCACCGCGCAGGTGGTGCTGCCGCTGGCGGTCAGCATCTTCCGCATCACCTCCCCGTGCGCCAACGTGGCCGTTGTCCTCTATTGCGGGCATCTTTACGGCATGGAGCATTCGGCGCTGGCCTATCTCGGCGCGCTGCTGGCGGCGCTGGTGGCGGCCGTCTCCACCGGCGGGCTGCCGGGGTCCATCACCTTCCTCGCCGCCTGCGTGCCGATCGCCAATGCCATGGGCGTGCCAATTGCCGTGCTGCCGGTGCTGCTGGCCGTCGAGCTGGTGCCCGACGTGTTCCGCACCCTGGGCAATGTCACCGCCGATCTGGCCGTCACCGCCATCCTGAGCCGCGATCGCTCACGCTGATTGCTGCAATGCAATATTCACAGTCTGGACTCTGCGCACCAATGCGCTAACAGCCTCGGCCCAAGGAGTGGATCATGGGCTACAAGGTTGTTGTCGTCGGCGCCACCGGCAATGTCGGGCGCGAAATGCTGAACATCCTGGCGGAACGCCAGTTCCCGCTGGATGAGATTGCCGCGGTGGCCAGCCCGCGCTCCACCGGCGACATCATCGATTTCGGTGAGGATGGCCGCACGCTCAAGGTCCACAATATCGAGCATTTCGATTTCACCGGCTGGGATATCGCCCTGTTCGCCGCCGGTTCCGGCCCCACCAAGATCTATGCCCCCAAGGCAGCAGCGCAGGGCTGCGTGGTGATCGACAATTCGTCGCTCTATCGCATGGAACCGGATGTGCCGCTCATCGTGCCGGAGGTGAACCCGGACGCCATCGACGGCTACAAGAAGCGCAACATCATAGCCAACCCCAACTGCTCCACTGCCCAGATGGTGGTGGCGCTGAAGCCGCTGCACGAAGCCGCCATCATCAAGCGCGTGGTGGTGAGCACCTATCAATCCGTCTCCGGCGCCGGCAAGGCCGGGATGGACGAGCTGTTCAACCAGACCCGCGCCATCTTCGTCGGCGACGAACCCGAACAGTCCAAGTTCACCAAGCGCATCGCCTTCAACGTCATCCCGCACATCGACAGTTTCCTGGGGCCGGACAGCGGCATGGATGGCTACACCAAGGAAGAATGGAAGATGACGGCGGAGACCCGCAAGATCCTCGATCCCGAGATCGAGGTGACGGCGACGTGCGTGCGCGTGCCGGTGTTTGTCGGCCATTCGGAGGCCATCAACGTCGAATTCGAAATGCCAATCAGCGTCGCCAAGGCGCAAGGCCTGCTGCGCGAGGCGCCGGGCGTCATGCTGATCGACAAGCGTGAGGACGGTGGCTACGTCACCCCGGTCGAATGCGTTGGCGATTATGCCACCTTCGTCTCCCGCGTCCGCAAGGACCCGACGGTGGAAAACGGCCTCGCCCTGTGGTGCGTGTCCGACAATCTGCGCAAGGGCGCCGCGTTGAACGCCGTGCAGATCGCCGAACTCCTCGGCCGCCGCCACCTCAAGAAAGGCTGAAACCATCCTCCCCCTCTGGGGGAGGTGGCGCCGCAGGCGACGGAGGGGGCGCGCGGCCTTGGCTCAATCCGTCTCGTCCGGCCCGCTGGCATCAAATTCCAGCAGATCACCCGGCTGGCAATCGAGCACGCGGCACAATTTGGCCAGCGTGTCGAAGCGCACACCCTTCACCTTGCCGGATTTCAGCAGCGACAGGTTGGTTTCGGCCATGCCGATGGCCGCGGCCACATCGCGCGCCTTCAGCTTGCGCCGCGCCAGCATCACATCCAGGGTAACGATGATCGCCATGGCTCAGACAATCTGATCCAGATCGGCCTGCATGGCCGCTGCGTGATCGAGCACGCCCGCCAGGCTGCGCAGGGCAAGACCAACGGCGGCCAGACCGACCAGCAGGGCCAGCCCACGCGCGGTGCCATTCTGAATTTCGCCGATCACCAACCCCGAGACGGCCGCCGCCACCATCCATTCCCCGGCACGTTTGACCAGGCGGCCGGTGGGCGGGGAGAGCAACGCCCCGCGTTCAAGATGACTGAACAGCTGCAATCCCTGCCACAGGGCGCCCAGCAACAGCGCGGCCGGCACCAGCGCAAACAGACGCTCTGACATCGCCATCCAGTCGCCCTGCGCCCCGTCAGCCAGCCCGGCCCCCAGATGCTTGAGCGGCACATAGGCTTCGGCAAACAGCGACAGCGCGGCAAAGCCAAACAGGAATTTCAGGAACCGCGACAGGCTGGCGAAATCTTCCCGCAAGCGGTTGAGGTTGGGGACTTGGCGGCTCACATCACTTCTCCCGTAATGAACTTTACGTGTTATATAAAATTCTATGCGGATCACGTCAAGTCCCCACGAAGCTGAAGCCCCGCTGAACAGAAAATGGCAACAATTCAGGCACTTGCCCAAATCCATTCATGCCGGGGCCAGCGTGCCTGCGTCAAAAGAGCCGCAGCCGGTCGCCCCCATGGCCGGCCCAACAAAAAGGATCAAAATCCATGTCGCGTTTCATCTTCGCCGCGCTTGCCGCCGCCACCCTTGCCGCCCCTGCCTTGGCCGCCGATGGTGACAAGCCGTTCCAGGGCCCGTTCATCGGTGTGCAGCTGGGCTGGCAGCAGGATCGCCAGTCGCTGACCACCAGCACCGTGCCCCCCACCACGGCGCGCGCCAAGGGCGATGGCTTCGCCTATGGCGGCCAGATCGGCTATGATTTCCAGATCGGTTCGGCCGTGCTGGGCCTGGAAACCGCCATCACCGGCCGCACCGGCGAGACCCGCTTCACCGGCTTTGATGTCGAACAGGGCCGCACCATCAACGTCACCGGCCGCGCCGGCTGGCTGATCACGCCGGAAGGCCTGCTCTATGCCCGCGGCGGTTATTCCAACGCGCGCTACACCATCGCCAACAATGTGCTGCGCGTGGCCGACGTGTCGGAAAACCGCGACGGCTATCTGGTCGGCGTCGGCTATGAACATCGGCTCGGCCGCAATGTCTCGGCCCGCATCGAGTATAACTACGCCGACTATGGCAACGACCAGCTGGTCGGCGTCGGCGGCCCGGCGACGCTCAACTATCACCGCCACGCGGTGATGACCGGCGTCAACTTCCGCTTCTGATCCTTGCGATCAGGACACGGCGGGGGCCGGCAGCCAGTCTGCCGGCCCCCTTGTCATGCCGGTTCGAACCGGCAGAGATAACAGCCGGCAAGCGCGGTGTGGCAGTTGAGAAACGCCACCTCCGGCCGGGCAAGCAGATCGCGGATCACCGCTTCGTGGCCGCCATCCAGCACCAGCCGGTTGGCCGGATAGACCATCTGGCCGGCCGCATCATAGGCCCGCAAGGCCACCGGTCGCGCCGCCACCACCGGCGGCACCACGCCGGGCGCATCCCAGGCCTCGCCGCCGTCTGCGCTGAGGAAAATCGGCGACCACAGGCCATAAACGCCGGCCGGTTGCGGCACCGCCCAGCTGAACAGCCGCATGGCACTGCCGGCAGGATGATCGGTCAGGGTGAACCGGCACGGCCCGCCGCTGTCGCGCACAGCGATGGCATTGCCGGCATCATCGCGCACGGCGGCGCGCAGACGGGCGGCGGTGGCGGCATCCATGCCGATGGCGCGAAACTGGGTCATGGCGGGCTCCTGGTCAGGACCCCGTCCTAATCCCGCGCACCCCGCCCGGTCTGGCGGCTATCAGACGCTGATTTCAGGCCTCGAAATGGCCTTCGGTGCGCATCCGCAGCGTGTCGAGATCAACGCCCGGCGCCAGTTCGATCAACCGGAACGGCGCGCCCTTGGCCGGCCGCGCCAGCACGGCAAGATCGGAAATCACCATGTCCACCACGCCCTTGCCGGTCAGCGGCAGGGTGCAGGCGCGCTTGAACTTGGCGCTGCTATCCTTGGCGTTGTGCTCCATCAGCACGATGATCTTCTTGACGCCGGCCACCAGATCCATGGCGCCGCCCATGCCCTTGACCATCTTGCCGGGGATCATCCAGTTGGCGATGTCGCCATTGTCGGCCACTTCCATCGCGCCCAGGATCGACAGGTCGACATGGCCGCCGCGGATCATGGCGAAACTGTCGGCACTGCTGAAATAGCTGGTGCGGTCCAGTTCGGTGATGGTCTGCTTGCCGGCGTTGATCAGATCGGCATCCTCCTCGCCGGCGAACGGGAACGGCCCCATGCCCAGCATGCCATTCTCGCTTTGCAGCGTGACATCCACGCCCTCGGGAATGAAATTGGCCACCAGCGTCGGCATGCCGATGCCGAGATTCACATAAAACCCGTCCTGCAATTCCCGCGCGGCACGGGCGGCTTGGCTGTCACGCGTCCACATCAGGCCGTCTCCCTCTGGCGCACCGTGCGCTGCTCGATGCGCTTTTCATAATCGCGGCCCACGAACAGCCGCTGCACGAAGATGCCCGGCGTGTGGATCTGGTCCGGGTCCAGGCTGCCGGCCGGCACCAGCTCCTCAACTTCGGCCACCGTCACCTTGCCGGCGGTGGCCATCATCGGGTTGAAGTTGCGCGCCGTCTTGCGGAAGATCAGGTTGCCATGGGGGTCCGCCTTCCACGCCTTCACGATTGACACATCGGCGACCAGCCCGGTTTCCAGGATATAGGTTTCGCCGCCGAACTCCTTGTGTTCCTTGCCCTCGGCCACCAGCGTGCCCACACCGGTTTTCGTGTAAAAGCCCGGAATGCCGGCCCCGCCGGCGCGGATGCGCTCGGCCAGCGTGCCTTGCGGGTTGAACTCCAGTTGCAGCTCGCCGGCCAGATATTGCCGCTCGAACTCCTTGTTCTCCCCCACATAGGAGGAAATCATCTTGGCGATCTGCCTTGTTTCCAGCAGCAGGCCGAGGCCAAACCCATCCACGCCGGCATTGTTGGAAATGGCGGTGATGCCCTTCACACCGCTGTCGCGCAGGGCGGCGATCAGATTTTCCGGAATGCCGCACAGGCCAAAACCGCCCGACATGATGGTCATGCCATCAAACAGCAGACCATCCAGCGCGGTAGCGGCATCGGGGTAGAGCTTGTTGGCCACGACGAGCCTCCTGTTCCCATGTTGCACATGCGAAATAGCCAGATTGTCGCAGCCGCGCCAGCCGGATTCTGGCAATCCGCTGTCTCATTTCCGCAAGACACCCGCCGCCCGATGGATTACAGCGCCGGCCATGAGCCCACTTGATCGCACCCCACTGGATTTGGCCATCGCCCACGGTCGCCGCTTTGTCGCCGAACAATCAACCCGCAGCGTCGCCCCCACCGGCACCCGGGCGGACATATTGGCGCCGATGCCCGCCGCCCTGCCTGCCACCGGCATGGACCCCGCCGCCGTGGTTGATCTGATCGCCCGGGCCGCCGAACCCGGCCTGATGGGCAATCTTTCGGGCCGGTTCTTTGCCTGGGTGAAGGGCGGCGCGCTGCCGGCGGCCCATGCCACCGACGTGATGGCCAGCCTGTGGGATCAGAATGCCGTGCTCGCCGCCACCAGCCCGGCCAGCGCCGTGCTGGAGGAGGTGGCGGGCCGCCTGCTGCTCGATGCGCTGCACCTGCCGGAAACCTGCGCCTACAGCTTCACCACCGGCTGCCAGATGAGCCACGCCACCGCGCTCGCCGCCGCTCGCAACCATGTGCTGGCCAAGGCCGGCTGGGATGTGGAGGTGGACGGGCTGATCGGCGCGCCGCCCCTCATGGTGCTGGCCAACGCCCACCGCCATTCCAGCGTTGACCGCGCCCTGCGCCTGCTCGGCCTCGGCACTGGCTGCATCGTGCCGCTGGGCGGCGGCGGGCCCGGGAAAGTCGGCGTCGACGAACTGGTCGCCGCGCTGGCCGCGGCGCAGGGCGCGCCGACCATCGTCATCCTCAACGCCGGCGATCTCAACCTGGGCGCCAGCGATGATTTCGCCCGGCTGGTGCCGATCGCGCAAGCCGCCGGAGCCTGGGTGCATGTCGATGGCGCCTTCGGTCTGTGGCTGAACGCCTGCCCCAGCCTGCGCCACCAGGTGGCCGGCATCGAACTGTGCGACTCATGGGCCACCGATGGCCACAAATGGCTGAACACGCCCTATAACGCCGGTATGGCCATCACCCGCCATGATGCCGCGTTGAAGGCATCGATGCGGATGACGGCGAGTTATCTGACCGAAGGCGGCGAAACCCGCGACCCGATGGATTACACGCCTGAATGGTCGCGCCGCGCCCGCGCCCTGCCCACGCTGGCCGCGCTGCTCGAACTTGGCCGCGATGGCCTGGCCGATCTGATCGCGCGCTGCTGCGCCCATGCGTTGGCCATCCATGATGGCATTGTTGCGCTCGATGGCGCAACCAGCATCGCCCGGCCGATCATGAATCAGGGCATGATCCGCTTCCACGACCGCGCCGGCGCCAACATCAGCGACGCGGTGATCGCCGCCATCAACGCCAGCGGCGAAGCGTTCTTCAGCGGCACGACCTGGGCCAGCGAACGCACCATGCGGATCAGCGTGTGCAACTGGCAGACCAACGCAGACGACGTGCGCCGCACCGTGGCGGCGGCGGAACGGGCGCTGGCGGGCTTGCGCTGAAGCCCTTCCGCCTCGATTGCAATTTGATTGAACCGCTCATGCCGAGCTTGTCGAGGCACCGACCGCCCTCGAAGCGTGCCTCGACAAGCTCGGCATGAGCGGGATTGCTATTCAATCCCGGCGCAATCGACCCTAACCCGGATTATTCACCGGCCGGGTGATTTCGGGTTGG
>NZ_NOXT01000100.1 GCF_002251755.1 Sandarakinorhabdus cyanobacteriorum | reverse complement strand
CGCTACTCCAACCCGCCCACACAAGTCCGGGGTGACGTGGGGTTGGGGACGCGCCCTGGCGTGCAAGCGCTGGTCATGCTGAACTTGGTTGGCTGCGCCGGTCTTCGGCTCAGCATCCATGGTCCAAGTGCCCCGAAAGGCGCGCGTTGGGGGGCGTACTCCCATGGATGCTGAACCAAGTTCAGCATGACGTGGTGAGTGGCGGGATGAAGACCGCGCGCATCGGCCAGGGCCGCGCTGACACGAACGGGTCAAGGGGCCTCGCCCCTTGCCGCCGGAGGCTTCTCCGTCTTCCACCGCCCTCGGCACGCCGCTCTGTCCTACACAGGGCAAATGGGGTTATGCTGGCCCCGCTCTTTCCACCGCAAGCACCACCCACAGCCGCGCCGCATGTGTGCGATGCGTCACGTGTGTCGCATCATGACAGGCGGGGCATGGGGAATCGCGCCCCGGCCGCCGCAAAGGCCAGCAAAAACAATCCGGAATCCCGGCGAATCCGTCAAAAGTGTCAAAACTCAACGGCCCTTGGACGCGTCGTCGTCCCCCGCGTCCGGTTTGTCGCCCGGTTTTTCCCGCAGGGACCACAATTGCCAGCCGGCGAAGGCGAGGACGGCGAACAGGCTGACCCCGCCTTCGATCAGGCCGTAATATTCAACCGGGATCTCCATCTTACCGCCGGATCGGGCCGTCCGGCCCATAGAGCGGGAAGGGCGGGCGTTTCGGCTGCGGCGGCGGGTTCTTGGCCAGGGCGTCCAGCGCCAGGGCGACGGCCTTTTCCAGCTGCGGGTCGCCGCCGGCCATCACCTTGTCCGGATCCTGGTCCACCTCCACGTCGGGCGGCACGCCGATATTTTCCACCGCCCATTCGCCCTGGGGCGAGAAGAAGCCGACGGAAGGGCTGGTGAGCTGGCCGCCGTCCATCAACGGCGGGATGCCGCCGATGCCGACAAGGCCGCCCCAGGTGCGCTTGCCAACGAGCGGCCCCAGTTTGAAATCACGGAACATCCAGGGCAGCATGTCCCCCCCGCTGGCCGAGCCTTCGTTGATCAGCATCACCTTGGGCCCCAGCACGGCGGCCGATGGCGTGCGGTCGATCCGGCCATAGCGCGGTTGCCACCAGCTGATCAGGCGGCGGTTCATCACCTCGATCATGTAATCCGCCGCCTGGCCGCCGCCGTTGAAGCGATCATCGATCACCATGCCCTGCCGGTCGGTCTGCGCGAAATAATAGCGGTTGAAGCTGGTGAAGCCGCCGCCGCCGGTGTTGGGCAGATAGACATAGCCGAGCTTGCCGCCCGACAACTGGTCCACCCGGCGGCGGTTGTCCTCGATCCAGGTGAGGTTCCGCAGCCGCGCCTCGCTGGCGATCGGCACCACGGTCACTTCGCGGGCTGGCTGGCCAGCGCGGGCGATGGTGAGGATCACCGCGCTGTCGGCGGTGCCTTCCAGGTGGCGCTGGATATCCTCGTCGCCGCGCACCTCGGCGCCATTGATGGCGGTGATGCAATCACCCACCTTCACATCCAGGCCGGGGCGGGCGAGCGGGGCCTTGATGTCCGGCGTCCAGGTGCCGCCATCGTGGATGCGCGCCAGGCACCAGCGGCCATCCTTGCTGGTGTAATCCGCGCCCAGCAGGCCGCCCGGCACGCGCTTCGCCGCCGGGATCGCGCCGCCGCCGCCGCGCAGGTGGCCGATGGAAAAGCCGGTGAGCGCTTCGTGGAACAGATAGTTGAGATCGCCGCGCGACTGGATGCCGGGCAGCCAGGCGCTGAGCGCCTTTTCCGCGCCGTTCACATCATAGCCGTGGAAATTGGGATCATAGAAATAGGCGCGCTGCACCCGCCAGATCTCGCGATACATCTGGGCCCATTCGGCGGCCGGATCGATGCGGGCCATCAGGCCTTCGGTCTTCAGCTTCACATCCGGGTCGCTGGGCTTGATCGGCTTGGTGGCATCGGCAACCAGCCAGCTGGCATTCGCCCCCGTGGTGCGCACCAGCAGCTTGTTGCCATCGGCCGACAGCGTGAAGCCCTGCGCCTTGTCGAACAGCGTCTCGCTCTTCTTGCCCTCCAGCGTCCAGCGGATCAGCGACGCGCCGGGCGCCTCATCGGCATCGATGTCGAGCGCTTCATTGGCCTTGAGCAGCCAGAGCACGCCGCCCTTGCCGGCTTCGAGATTGCGATAATCGGCGGCCGGCAGCGGCAGTGCCACCATGCGCCGGGCGATCTGATCCAGCGTCAGGCCGGCCAGATCGATCTTGATGGCCGGGGTGGCCGGAGCGGCGGCAGGCTTGGCCGGCTTTTTCGCATCGGCCTTTTCCGGCGCGGGCGGCGGCGGCGGCGCCTTCTCGTCGCCCAGCTCCGGCGCCAGCGGCGATGGCGTGCCGGCGTTCAGGGCAATCGCCCACACACTGCGCGTCGGCTGATAGACATCGCTCGACATATCAAGCGGATAGATGGTGCCGCCGGCATTGTTGCTGGCGAGGAAATAAAGATATTTGCCATCGCGGTCGAACGCCGGCTCGCTGGCCATCGCCATGGCATCGGTGATCTGGGTCGTTTTGCCGGTCGCCACCTCGTGCAGCATCAGCACCGGGAAATGATTGCCGCTGGTGCGGGCATAGACGAACCAGGCCGAATCGGGCGACCAGGCCATGCCGCTGGACGATGTCGCAAAGCCGCCAAATTCATCCGGCGGGCCAGCTGCCGTCAGCTTGCCGGTCGCCAGCTCCAGGATCCAGGTGTTCAACCGGTTGTCCTGCATGGCGATGCGCTTGCCGTCGGGCGACCATTTCGGGTTGAAATAATAGGCGGGCTCTGCGGCCAGGGCATATTTCTTCACCGCCTTGCCGGCGCCCTGCTGGCTGGCGACGTGGAGGGCATAGAGCCCGCCTTCATCGCTGAAATAGGCAATGGACTGGCCATCGGGGCTCCACACCGGGGTGCGCTCCATGGTGCCGGCGGTGGCGGTGATGGTGCGGGTGATGCCCTCCTTCACCGGCAGCGTCATGATCTCGCCATGCGCCTCCACCGCCACCCTGAGGCCGGTGGGGGAAATGGCAGCGGCGCGCACCTCGCTGCCCACATTGGCAACCCGCGGCCGCACATCGGGCATGTCGCCATCCAGATCGATGCTGATCGCCTTGGGCTCCTCGCCCGGCACCAGCGTGAAGATGGTGCCCAGCCGGTCAAACACCAGCGCCTTGCCGTCGGTCGAAAGGCTGCGAATATCGGGCCCGCGGTTCTGCCAAACGAGCGTCGTCTGGCCCGAGGCCGGATCAAAGCGATACACGCTCACCGGCCCCTTGCGGCCCGACAGGAAATAGACCTGGCCACCCAGCCACACCGGCGAGAAATCGGCGCCGCCATCCTGCGGCACCTTCCGGGTCTTCAGGCCATCCAGCTGGGTGATCCACACCGCCCCGGTGAGGCCACCGCGATAATTGCCCCAGGCGGTGTAGCGGGTGTGGTTGAAGGAAAAGCCCGGCTCCAGCGGGTTGTAGGCGATGGACTTGCCATCGGGCGCCATCATGCCGGCCGCCGCCATCGGCAACGGCAGCGCAGTGGCCGCGCCGCCACTGGCGTTCACCTGCCACAGCCTTGTGTAACGGCTGGCCGAATCGCGGTTGGACCGGAAGATCAGTTTCGCGCCATCCGGGCTCCAGCCCACGGCAGCATCAACCGCGGGGTGAAAGGTCATGCGCCTGGGCACGCCGCCGGCCACCGGCACGGTGAACACATCGGTGTTGCCATCATATTCGCCGGTGAAGGCAATCGTCTGGCCATCGGGCGAGAAGCTCGGCGCCTGTTCGATGCCGATGCCGGTGGTGATGCGCACCGCCTTGCCGCCAGCCTTGGGTGCCACCCAGATATCGCCGCCCGACACAAAGGCCAGATGCGTGGCGCTCATCACAGGCGCTTGCAGCAGGCGCTGCGGGCTCGCCGAGGCAGCGGCACTGGCAAGCGCAAGCAGGCCGGCACCGGCCCAACGGATGGTCTTCATGCGATCATTCCCCAAAGATTTCATGCCCAAAGCGTGGCAGCAGCGCCGGGCGGCGTCAATCATCCCACCACGGGAAACCCGGCGGCAGATCGCGGCTCACCCGGCCGGGAAAATCAGGCGGGCGCTTTGCCAGAAAGGCAGCCACGCCCTCCTTCACATCCGGCCCGCCGCCCAGCGCCATGTTGAACGCGGCATCCACCTTCAGCGCATCATCCGGGCTGGCCGTGCTGCCAAGCCGCCACAACATGGCCCGCGCCATGGCAACGGCTACCGGCGCCGTGCCCTCGGTCATCTCTGCGGCAATGGCCAGCGCCCGTTCCAGCAACTGGTCGGCCGGCACTACCTCGCTCACAAGCCCGCCGGCCAAGGCCTCTTCGGCGCTGATCAGCCGGCCCGACAGGCACCAGCGCAGCGCCTGGGGCAAGCCCACCAGACGCGGCAGGAACCAGGCGCTGCCGGCTTCCGGCACCAGCCCGCGCCGGGCAAAGACAAAGCCGATCTTCGCCCCGTCGGCGGCGATGCGCACGTCACACGGCAGGGTGAGGGTGATGCCCACGCCCACGGCCGGCCCATTGATGGCGGCAATCACCGGCTTGGTGCTGTCAAACAGGGCATGGATGAAACTGTCGTGCCGGCCGCCGCGACCAGAGCCGAAATTGCCGGCGCCATCCCCCGCCATGTCAAAACTGTCGGCGCCGGCCGACACATCAGCACCGGCGCAAAAGGCACGGCCTGCCCCGGTGATGATGATGACGCGCACATCATCATCCTGGCTGGCGGCGCGCACCGCCCGCGCCAGCGCCCGGCCCATGGCATCCGTATAGGCGTTGAGCCGCTCTGGCCGGTTCAACCGAATCAGCAAATTGCCATTCAAACGGCTGACATCAATGCCATCAAGGCCCATGATCATCCCCCATGAGGGCGCTATCGCCCCCATGCGTAAGGTGCGTTGCGAGGGAAACAATTACCGGATTGGAGAGGGTCGTGCTGCGCTTGCGCCAGATTGCCGTGGTGGCCGATGAATTGGCCCCGCAAGTGGCGGATTTCACGCGGATATTGGGGGCAGAGGTTTGCTACCGGGATCCTGGCGTGGGCAAATATGGCCTGGAAAATGCGCTCTGGGCGCTCGGTGGCACCTTTCTGGAGGCATTGGCCCCCACCCGCCCCGACACCACCGCCGGCCGCTATCTGGATCGCCGTGGTGGCCCCACCGGCTATATGTTGATCCTCGACACCGATGATATCGCCGCCGTCCGCCTGCGCATGACCATGCTGGGCATGCGCATCGTCGAGGATCTGACGGTGGACCTTCACGGCCAGCAGGCCACCGCCCTCCATCTCCACCCGCGCGACACCGGCGGCTGCCTGCTCTCCATCGATCGCCACGGCCCGAACCCGGCCCTGATGGGCAGCTATGCTTGGGCCGGGCCGGATTGGCAGCGCGCCTGCCGCCCTGATCGGGCCATCACCGGCGTGGTGCTGGCAGCCGATCAGCCGATGGACCTGATCGGGCGGTGGGGCGCCATCCTGGCCCGGCCGTGGGAGCAACGGGGCGACACCTGGCGCATCCGCCTCGATCATGGCCAGATCGACGTGGTGCCGGTGCGCGATGGCCGCGGCGAAGGCCTGTCGGCAATCAGGGTTGCGGGCCTTGCTGCGCCAGCGCATGCTTGCGGCATCGACCTGTTGCCCGAGGATGGCTGATGAGCGCCTATGCCCCCGACACCGATGATCTGATCGCAGCGGTGGAGGGGGGTGTTCTCACCCTCACCCTCAACCGGCCCGCCGCCCGCAACGCCCTGTCACGTGCCATGCTCGATGCGCTGGCCCGCCTGCTGGAGCAGGCCGAGGCTGATCCCGCCATAGGCGCCATCGTCATCACCGGGGCCGGCGGGGCCTTTTGCGCCGGTGGCGACGTGAAGGGCATGGCCGCCCGCAATGAAAGTGGCGAGCCTGAGCCCATCGATCAGGCCCCAATTGACCAACAGATTGCCCGCCAGCGCCGCAACCAGCGCGCCATTTCCGGCCGGCTGCACGCCATGCCCAAGCCCACCATCGCCGCCATTCCCGGCGCGGCGGCCGGCGCCGGCCTGTCCATCGCGCTGGCTTGCGACCTCCGGGTGATGGCCGATACGGCCTTCCTCACCACCGCCTTCGCCAAGGTCGGCTTTTCGGGCGATTATGGCGGCACCTATTTCCTCACGCGGCTGGTTGGCGCCGCCAAGGCGCGCGAACTCTATTTCCTGTCAGACCGGGTGGATGCCGCCGAAGCACAGCGGCTGGGGCTGGCCAACAAGGTGGTACCCGCCGATGTCCTGCTGGCCGAGGCCCAGGCACTGGCCACCCGCCTCGCCAACGGCCCACGGGTGGCGCTGGCCTATATGAAGGAAAATCTCAACCGCGCCTTTTCCGGCAGCGACATGGATGATTGCCTCGATCTCGAAGCCACCCACCATGTCCATTGCGGCCTGACCGAAGATCACAAGGATGCCGCCAAGGCCTTCGTTGAAAAGCGCAGCCCCGTGTTCAGGGGGCGCTGAGCACGCCCAGCCCCAGCGCGAACTCGATCACCGCCTGGGCATGCACGCCGGGCGATTCTTCATGCGCCAGATGGCCCAGGCCCGGCAGCGCGCGGTGCACGACCGTCACGCCATGGCTGGCCAGCCGCCGCTCCACCGTGTGGCTGGTCGATGGCGGCACCGTCTGGTCGCGTTCGCCATGCAGCAGCAGCACCGGGCATTTCACATGGGCAATGCTGCGCTCGATCGTGTCCAGATCCCAATGCGCCATCAGCGCCAGCGCCCCGCCGGTGTGGGACGAATTGCGGAACAGCCGCTCATAATGCGCCACCTGTTCGCGGGTGGAGCGGGAGCCGGTCCAGCGCGCCAAAAGGTCGGTCATCGATTGGAAGCGCGTCGTGAAACTGAAGAAGGCCGGCATGAACGGATTGACGAACAGCGCCTTGGCCAGGCCCGGATACACCTTGCCCACACCGGCAAAGGGCAGCAGCGCCCCGCCCAGCGACACCACCGCCTGCGGCGCCACCAATCCGCGCGCCACCATCATGAAGGCAATTGCCGCGCCCACGCTATGGCCCAGGATGATCGCCGGCCGCACCCCCAGTTCGGTCACCAGCGCCGCCATGGCCTTGGCCACCGCATCAGGATCGGGCGCGTTCAGCTTCTGGGTAAAGCCATGGCCGGGCAGATCGGGAATGATCACGCGAAAACGCTCGGCCAGCAGCGGCGCCAGCCCGGCAAAGCTGTGCGTGGTTGCCCCGGTGCCATGGATCAGCAGCAGCACCGGTGCATCGGCCGGGCCAGCTTCCTGCACATGCCACTTCAACCCGCCGGCCGTCACAAAACGGCTCCAGTCGCGGTGCGGCACATGGGCCGAATCAACATCCCAACGCATCAGATCGTCCCTGCCGATGCGGCCTTCACCGCCGCCACCACCGATTTTGCATCCACCCGCGGCAGGGTCACCAGCCGCGCGCCCATCGCTGCCGCCAGTTCGGCCCCCTGCGGCCGCGGGCGCGGCGAGCAATCGATGAACACCGCCGGGATGGCATTGGCGCGATAGGCGCGGGCGCTGGCCAGCGCCGCCTCCTGCGGGCTCACGCCATCGCCGCCGCCCACATTGGCGCGGCCATCGGTCAACACCACCACCAGCGGGCTGCGGCCCCGGCCCTTCTCGCCTTCTGCCACCTTGCGGGCGAGATCGAGGCCCGAGGCAATCGGCGTGCCGCCACCGCCAGCCAGGCCTGCCAGCTCCTTCTTGGCGCGCGGCAGGCTGCGGGTGGGCGGCAGCGCCAGCGCCGCCTCGCTGCCGCGGAACGCCACCAGCGCCACTTCGGCCCGCTTCACATAGGCTTCGGCCAGCAGCAGTTCGACAGCCCCCTTGGCTTCGGCCAGGCGCGCGAACGCGGCGGACCCGCTGGCATCCACGGCGAAGATGGTGGTCGATTGCGTCTGCGCGATGAAGCGGCGGATGCGCAGATCCTCCACCCGGATGGCCAGCCGGCCATCGTCGCGCACCGGCCGGATCTTCTGCCAGGGCGCGGCGGTCTTGATGGTCTCAATCAGCGCCAGCCGTGCGCCGCGCCCCGGCATGCCGGGCCGCACACCCGCAGGCCTGCCGCTGGTGATGCTCTTCTGCTTGGCGCCGGATGATCCACTGGCCTTGGGCGCCTTGTTGATGGTGCCAGCCGCCAATGCATCCAAAAGGCCCGGCGGCAGCGCCGTCTGCGCCGCATCCAGGATCATGTCAGTCGGGTCCACGGGTGGCGGTTCCGGCTGCTCCTGATCGTCGCCGGGCGTGTCATCCGATGGCGGCGGCGGCGGTGGCGGGTCTTCGGGCGGCGGCTCGTCCGGCGGCTGCTCTTCGGGCGGGGGCGGGTCTTCCTCGTCCGGCGGGGGCGGCGGCAGGCGGGTGGCGCGCGGCCCCAGCACCAGTGCGCCGGCAGCGGCCATGTCGGCCTCACGCAGCTGTTCGATGGCGTCTGGCCGTTCATCGGCCCGGGCATGGGCGCGCGCCACCCGCACCGCCATGATGGGCGCGCGGATGGAGGCGATGCCAAGCGCCGCTGCGCCCACCGCCAGCGCGGTTTCCGGGTCCTTGGCGATGGCGCCGGGCTCGGCCAGCATTTCCAGCGGCGGCGGCGGTGCCTCGCCCGCCACCAGCGCCGCCATCGGCAGGCGCACGGCTGTAAGATCGATGTGGATGGCCAGCCGCTCGGCCAGCCCCTGCGGCACCCGCTCCCGCTCCGGATCGTCGGGATCGCCTTCGTCAAACAGCACCAGCGGCGGGCAGCCTTCGTCAATCGCGGTCGCCAGCCGGGCGGCGAGCGCCGGATTCAGCCGCTCCGCCATCGGCACCACCAATATCTTGCCGGCCGCATCGGCCAGGATGCCGGCGCGCTGCACCGGCTTGCCGCTGGCCAGCGTCGCCGTCAGGTCCAACCCGCCATCCAGCGCCTCGGCATCGGCGCTGGCCGGCAGCCGCCGGGTGGGGATCACCAGATTCAGCGCGTCGGACCAGGCATCGCGCACCGGGCCGGGCCGGGCGCGCAGCAATATGCCGCCAATCGCATTGCCGGCCGCGACCAATATGTCGATGGCGCTCAGCGCCAGCGCCCAGCGCTCGCCCGACGCTTCTTCTGCCGCCGCCCCATCGGGCGTCATGCCGGGATCAGCTCCGCGATGGCACGGGCGATGCGGCTGGTCGAACCGGTGTCATCCAGCACGTTGCGGCGCAGGCGGTGGCGCAGCGCCATGGTCGCCACTTCGGCAACATGGGTTCGCTTCACCTCCTTCTTGCCGGCCAGCGCGGCCTGGGCGCGGGCGGCGCGCAGCAGGGTCAATTCCCCGCGCAGGCCATCAGCCCCCACCGCCGAGCACAGCTGCGCACCCAGGCCCAGCATCTCGTCGGCGACCTGCACCTTGGGCAGAAGTTTGCGCGCCTTGGCAATGGCCTCCAGCGTGGCCTGCTCGCTGTCCTGAAACTCGGCGACAAAGGCGGCCGGATCACGGTCAAACCGGTCACAGCGCTTCACGATCTCGATGCGGTCGCCCATGTCGGTCGGCGTGCGCACGTCAACCGACAGGCCAAAGCGGTCGAGCAGCTGCGGGCGCAGTTCACCCTCTTCCGGGTTGCCGCTGCCCACCAGGATGAAGCGCGCCGGGTGGCGGATCGACAGGCCCTCGCGCTCGACGATATTGGTGCCCGACACGGCAACGTCGAGCAGCAGATCAACCAGATGATCCTCCAGCAGGTTGATCTCGTCGATATAAAGGAAACCGCGATTGGCCTTGGCCAGCAGGCCGGGCTCGAAGCGCTTCTCGCCGGTCGCCAGCGCGCGCTCCAGATCAAGGCTGCCCACCACCCGGTCCTCGGTCGCGCCCAGCGGCAGATCGACGAACGGCACGCTCGCCTCTTCCGTGCGCTTGCCGGCCTTGTCGCGGCAGCCCTCGATGCAGGGGCTGCGATCATCCGGCGCGCAGAAATAGCGGCAGCCCGGCACCACCTTCATCGGCGGCAACAGGCCGGCGAGCGCGCGCACGGCGGTGGATTTGCCAGTGCCGCGATCGCCAAACACCATCACGCCGCCCAGCCGCGGCTCCACGGCCGCCAGCAACAGGGCCTGCTTCATTTCGGCCTGGCCAACGATGGCGGTGAACGGGAAAGGGATGCGTGCGCTTGCCATGCGCGCTGCCTTAGGGGCCCGCTGCAAAAGCATCAAGCGGGCCACGCAAAACGCCGCAGGCCAAAGGGCCTGCGGCGCCTCGCGATCGCGCCGGGCTTAGAAATCCTTGCGCAGCGTCAGGAAGAACTGGCGCGGTGCCGCCGGCAGCAGCGTCTGGTTGTCACCGCTGAAGCCAAAGCCGTTGGAGCCGATGGTGGCGACATAGCGACGGTCAAACAGGTTGCTGGCCGAGGCTTCAATGGCCAGCCCGTTCAGCCAGCGGTTGTCGCTGGTGACCCGATAGCCGATCTTGCCATCCACCACCACGCGGCCGCCAACCTCGCGGTCGTTGGAGAAGGTGAAGAAGCGGCCCGACATGGCGTTGGCATTGGCACGGCCATAGAAATGGCCGTCGTCATAAGCCAGCTCCAGGTTGGCGATGCTGCGCGGGCTGTCGACGACGGTGCGGCCGCGAATGGCCTGGATCACGGTGCCGGCGGCATTGCGCACATCATCGCGATAGGTGTTTTCGTTGTAGGCATAGGATGCGGTGGCGGTGAACGCCTTCACCGGCTGCCACTGCAGGCCGATTTCCGCCCCGATCGAGCGGACATCACCGACGTTGGAGAGCAACGAGGCGTTACCGACAATACCCGGCCCCTGCGGGATCGACAGCAGGCGGTTGGAGAAATTCACCAGATAGGCCGCGACAACACCGCTCAACCTGCCTTCGCCAAAGCGGAAACCGCCTTCGAAGGTGTTGGTCTTTTCCGGGCGCAATTGGCTGGCGATCACCGCAAACCCGGCAGCCGAAGTGGCAAAGGGGCCCGTGGTGGCCGCCGCCGTGAACGCCCGCTGATTCTCGGTGAAGTTCGCGAACAGCTCGTTGCCGCCACCCAGTTTGTACAGCAGGCCGACCTGCGGCATGAACAGGTCTTCCGATTTGATGCGGCCCAGCGCGAGCGGACCCGGCACCGGGTTGATGGCCGCGGCACGCAGCTTGACGCTCTGGCCCTTCACACCGACGCTGATCGAGAACGCGTCGCTGACATCCCATTGATCCTGCACGGCAAACTGGAAGGTGCGGGTGTTGTAATCATTGTTCCACTGGGTGAAGAACGGGTTGGACTGATAAGTCAGTGCGCTGGTCAACGGCGTGGTCTGGCTGGTGCCCATGTCGTAGAAGCGGCGGGCCTGTTCGAAATCAACATTCTCGTACCAGACATTGAGGCGCAGCGTGTTGGCACCCAACGTCGCCGTCACGTCACCCAGCACGCCGATGCGGCTGATCTCATACTCGGTGGTGCGGAAGCTCAGCGGCAGGCCACCAGGGCTGGCCCTGTACGGCGTGATCCACGAGCCCTGGCCCTTGTTGCTGTGATAATAAAGCTGCACGCCGGCGGTCACCTGGTCCGTCAACTTGCCTTCCAGGCGGCCACCGGCCAGCCAGTCGCGGCGCAGGCCGGCGGCATCGAAATAGGCATCGTCAACGCTGGTATAGGGCGCCGGAAACACGGTGCCAAAGCTGTTGGGGCCCACGGCCACGCCCGTGTTGCCGCGATTGGCGCCGATGAAGGCCAGCCGCACCGCCAACGGCCAGTTGTCGGAGATATTGTCAGCGAAATAGCCCAGCCGGCCCAGCATCTCCTGGCTGAAATCCTGATAGTCATTTTCCTTGCGGTCGGTGAAGTTCACGAATGCGGTGAAGGTCACATCATCGGCCAGCGTCGCCACCGCCTTGGCGTTCACCTGCGTGGCGCGCTGCACGCCCACGCCCTTCCACTTGTCCGCCGTCAGATACGCAGCGCTGAGATAGGCCTTGAAGCCACCCAGATCACCGGTGTCCAGCGTGCCGAACAGGCGCAGCGTGTCGTTGTCGCCATAGGTGGCGTTGGCAGCGATGCCCAGTTCATCCTGCGGCGCGCGGCTGAAGAACTCGATGGTGCCACCCAGGTTGGAGGTGGAGGCGGTGCCCAGCGCACCGGCGCCCTGGCTCACCCGGGTGCGGCCGATATTGTCGGCAATGATGGCGCGGCTGATGTGCAGGCCGTTGGTGTTGCCATAGCTCATGTCGCCCAGCGGCACACCATCCAGCGTGAAGCCGAGCTGATTCTGGTTGAAGCCGCGCAGGGTGATGCGGGTGGACCATTCATAGACGCCGAACGGATCGGCCGACTGGAAATTGACGCCCGGCAGCTTCTGGATGGCGATGAACGGGCTGGCGCCGGGCACCGTCAGGCGGATGTCGTCCGCCTTGATCTCGGTGACCTGCCGCACCTCTCCCTTGCCATAGACCACGATCTCGGCGTCTTCGGTGGCGGCAACGTCGGCTGCAGCATCGGCGGCGGCATCGGTCGGCATGGCGGCAAGGGCCGGCGCGGCGACAAGGGTGCTGGCCAGCAGGGCCAGGCGCAGGGCAGACAAATTCATGGACAGTCTCCAATGGAAAGGACGCTGCCCCTTCACAGGAGAATGTTGCAGGCTGATGCCGCCACGATGGCACAGCCATGTCAGATGTTTTGCACTTTCAAGACGTTGCCGGATGGCAACACCGCATCAATCAAACTTGCGGCTGCGCACCACTTCGACATCGCTGCTCATCAGCATCAGGTGATGGCTTTCCAGCAGCGGCGCCAGCCGGTCGATGAAGGCATCGGCATGCTCCGGGCCGGTGACGGCCAGAAACATCACCTTGGCGGTCGCGCCCGACAATTGGTCATCCCGCCAGCGGCCATGCGCGCCGGCCCCGCCCAACGTGGGCAGCAAGGTGTAATGGATGATCCCGGCCTCGGCCGCGAGGCGGATGATCACCGGGATCAGCGGCTCGTCGGCCAGCACCTCGATGCGGCGGCGATGGGTGGTGGTGGTCATCCCTGCTCTCTTATCCCCGGATCAGCGGCCAGACATGGGCGGCCACCCAGCCATAATAGCCGATGCCGATGGTGAGGTTGAACGGAAAGGTGACCGCGAGGCTCATGCCAAGATAGAGGCCGGGATCGGCCGCGGGCAGCGCCAGGCGCATCACCGCCGGCACGGCGATGTAGGAGGCCGAACCTGCCAGGATGCCCAGCGCGGCCGAGGAGCCGGCATCAAGGCCAAGTTCCACCCCCAGCACCACGCCCAGCGTGCCGTTCAGCAGCGGCAGCAGCAGCGCCAGCGCAGCCGTGCGGACGGTCAGCGCCCGCCGGTCCATCAGGCGCCGGGCGGCGATCAGGCCCATGTCGAGCAGGAAGATGCACAACATACCGCGGAATGGCACATCGAACACCGGCGCAATCGGCGCCATGCCGCCCTTGCCCGCCACCAGACCAATGAGGAAACTGCCGAGCAGCAGGATCACCGATCCGTTGAGGAAGGTTTCGTGCAGAAGGCCGCCGCGCGGGGCCAGACTGTCCTTGCCCTGCGCGCGGGCCAGCAGCAGGCCGGTGATGATCGCCGGCGTTTCCATCACCGCCAGCACCGCGACCATGAACCCGGCCGGCGCCATGCCGGCGTGGCGCAGAATCTCGCTGCCCGTGGCAAAGGTGACGACACTGACCGAACCATAATGCGCCGCCACCGCCGCTGCGTTGGTGCGGTCCAGCTTGCCGGCGGTGCGCAGCAGCCAGAAGGCTGGCAGCGGCAGCAGAAAACTCAAGGCAAGGCCGGCGCCACCAGCGAGCAGCATGTCGTGGGTGAAGCCGGTTTCGGCCACCTCGCCGCCGCCCCGCAGGCCAATCGACATCATCAGATAGAGCGAGATGCCCTTGGCCACGGCTTCCGGGATCGCCAGGTCAGACCGCGCAAACGCCGCCAGCGCGCCAAGCAGGAAAAACAGCACCACGGGCTGCAACAGGGCATCAAGGGCCAAGGCGGCGCTCCTGCAGGGTCAACATGAACGCGCCGTAACCTGTCACGGAGCGGCAGACAAGCGGCGCATTGCCGCCACGAAAAAGACCGACGGTGTCACCGCCGGGCTGTTTCTTGTCACCGGATGGACTGGTGTCAGGCCGCTGCTTCCACGCGATGCAGGGCGCACTGGCCCCAGATGTCGGAAAGCGCCTTCACCAACCGGTCGATATCATCGTCGCTGTGCACCGGGCCCGGCGTGATGCGCAGCCGCTCGGTGCCCACCGGCACGGTCGGGTAATTGATCGGCTGCACATAGATGCCATGATGCTCCATCAGCCAGTCGCTGATCATCTTGGCCTTCTTGGCATCGCCCACCATCACCGGGATGATGTGGCTGGGGTTTTCCATCTGCGGAATGCCGGTGGCGCGCAGCGCGGCGCGCACCTTCTGCACCCGCTCCTGCTGGCGCTTGCGCTCGAACGGGCTCTCTTTCAGATGCTTGACCGAGGCCAGCGCACCAGCGGCAATGGCCGGCGGCAGCGCGGTCGAGAAGATGAAGCCCGAGGCAAAGCTGCGCACGAAATCGCACAGCGCCTTCGAACCGGCGATATAGCCGCCCACCACGCCATAGGCTTTGGCCAGCGTGCCTTCGATCACCGTCAGCCGGCCCATCAGTCCTTCACGCTCGGCAACGCCGCCACCGCGCGGGCCATACATGCCGACGGCATGAACTTCGTCGATATAGGTCATCGCGCCATGCTTGTCGGCGACGTCGCAGATTTCCTTGATGGGGGCGATATCGCCATCCATCGAATAGACGCTCTCGAACGCCACCAGCTTCGGCACGTCCGGGCCATATTGGCTCAGCAACCGGTCGAGATCCTCGACGTCATTGTGCTTGAAGACATGGAACTTGGCGCGGCTGTGGCGAATGCCTTCGATCATGGAGGCATGGTTCAGCGCGTCGGAAAACACCACGCAGCCCGGGATCTTGCTGGCCAGGGTCGACAGCGCCGCCCAGTTCGACATGTAGCCGGAGTTGAACAGCAGCGCGGCTTCCTTGCCGTGCAAATCGGCCAGTTCGCTTTCGAGCAGGCGATGCACGTGCATGGTGCCAGAAATATTGCGGGTGCCGCCCGAACCGGCGCCGGAACGATCCAGCTCCTCATGCATGGCGGTCAGCACATCCGGGTGCTGGCCCATGCCGAGATAATCGTTGGAGCACCACACGGTGACATCCTGGGTGCTGCCATCGGGCAGGTAGCGCGTGGCGTGGGGATAGTCGCCCCGCCGCCGCTGCAGCTCGGCAAACACGCGGTAGTTTCCGCGTTCTTTCAAGCCGTCCAGCGCCGCCTGGAAATGAGCTTCAAAGTTCATTCATCTTCTCCCGGCGCCGTTCATGGCACGGCGTTTTGTCGCACCGCAAGCGGATTCGTGTCAGTCTGGCCTGACACATTGCTGGATTCTGTCATCGCTGGGCTGACAGTCGGCCGCGCCGGCTGGCGCAGATGTTCGGGGATGGCCCAGCGGAACATGGCCGTATCCTGCCAGGGCACCACCAGGAACCCATGCTCGAGGAACGCCAACGCCACCAGGGCAAAGGCCAGCGCATAGCCGGTGGCAATGCCATCGCGGCTGCTCAACGCCTGATCGGCCAGCCAGGCCGCCAGCACGGCAATGCCCGACACCGAGGCGACAAAGAACCAGCGTGGCGGCGCGATGCGGAAATAGCTGGCGAGATAGCGCATGTGATCCGGCATCATCTCGGTCGAAAGATGCGGAACCCCGGCAAAGATGTTGAACTTGGCCGACAGGCGCATGACGAACAGCAACAGGAAGGTCAGCGTTGCCGTCTGGTTCGCCTTGCCCCACGTCGCTGCGACCAAAGCGATCAGGCACAGGAACATCGCCACTTCGTGATAGATCAGCGTCGCTGCAGCCAACCGGAACCGCTGCCAGCCGCGCGCACCCGGGGGGCACGGCTCACGGTTCGGGCCGGTCACAAAGCCCATCAGGAACGACAATTCGTGCCAGCCCCAAAGCACCAGCGCACAGGCAAAGGCGACATAAGCCGCCCACGGGCTGGTCTCTTCGGCCGTCGCAATGATGCCGCCCATGGCAAAGCCTGATGCCACCGTGGCCATGGTGATGCTCACCGGCCAGGTGTGGCTGGGCAATTTGTCGAGCCACAGCACGAAGCCGGTGGCGACAAACCACAGCACGGTCGCAAACAGCAGAGGCAGTGCAAACTCGCTCACGGCTACGCCCGCTGGCTTACCAAACCGGCGCCATGCGCACGTTGGGGGTCACCGCCATCTTGTCCACCGGGTGGAGATAGAGACGGGCGAAGGTCACCGCCGCTTTCAGCGACAGGCCGATGCGCTTGATGGTGCCAACCACGCCACCCTGAGTCACCGCCGCGTCGATGGCGTCGCTGGTGGTGCGCATGGTTTCCAACAGCGCGCGATAGCTCGGTGCATCGGTCTGCAGGCCGATCGGAAACACCTGCTGGGTGATATCGGTGGTGATGCGGAACACCTTGAAGCCGAAATCGGTCGGGTTGATGCCGAAATGCTTGTACAGCGCCGGCCGCTTGTGATCGCGCACATACATGGTGGCATAGACCGCGTTCAGGAAGAAGCGGATCCACAGCACGTTGAGCCCCGAGGTGAGCTTGGGGTCAGACCGCATCAGCAGCGCGAACGCTTCGCCATGGCGGAACTCGTCGTTGCACCATTCCTGGAACCACTTGAAGATCGGGTGGAACCGCCGCTCCGGATGCTGCTCCAGGTGGCGGTGGATGGTAATATAACGGGCGTAGCCAATCTTCTCCGACAGATAGGTGGCGTAGAAGATGAACTTCGGCCGGAAATAGGTGTATTTCTTGGTCTTGGTCAGAAAGCCCAGATCGATGCCGATGCCGGCATCCTTCAGGCTGTCGTTGATGAAGCCGGCATGGCGGCTCTCATCGCGGGCCATCAGCTTGAACAGCGCCTTGGCATCCGGGTTCTTCATGCGCTTGGTGATTTCGGCATAAAGAATGCAGCCGGAAAATTCCGACGTCATCGACGACACCAGGAAATCGATGAACTCCGGCTTCAACTCCGGGTCCATCGCCGCGATCACGCCATCAAACTCCGGCGTCCGCTTGAAATGCTTCTTGTTGGGATCGGCCTGCATCTCGGCGATAAGGCTGTCCCACTCGGCGCGCACGCGCGACACGTCGATACGGTCCATCGCTTCATAATCGGTCGTATAAAAACGCGGGCTCAGCACCGTCTCCTGACGGGCGATGGCCATCGCGTCTTCCTTGGTGATCTCCACGGCGCCACCGGCGCTGATTGGGGTCACGGCGTTCATCACGGCTTCTCCGAGCTGAAGGTGATTTCGTACAATTCGGTCAGTTCCAGCTGGGCCTTCAACTTGGTCCACAGCCGTTCAAAGGGGGTGGCTTTCCACACGGTCACATCGCGGCGCAGGGTCAACCGCTCGCCAAAAGGCAGCTTCACGGCGGCACCATGCACCTTCACCTGGTCACCCGGTCCCAGTTCGATGTCACCATCCAGTTCGACATGCGCATGCAGATTGTCGAACGTGTGCTCGATCTCGATCGTGCACTTGGTGTCAAACCGGTCGCGGGTGAAAAGACCCATGGCTCAGGCCCCACCGAAGAACGGCGATGCCGAATTGGCCGCCGGAATGGCCGCCACGATCGGCTGCTGCGGCACACCGGGCCCACCGGGGGCATAAGGCACCAGCAACTGGGCAAAGGCGGCCCGGTTGGTGTGGCCAAAGCTGCCCAGCTCGATGATGCGGCCGGTCAATTGGTCGGTCAGCGTCAGCGCGCCATCGGCCCACTGGGTCACGGTCACCGGGCCGGTGCGTGCCACTTCGTGCAGGCGGCGTTCCCGCATCAGGCCGCGCATCACGCCGCGGATGAAGCCGGTGTTGCTGCCGGCCGGGAACACGAAGACCAGCCTGTTGGCGGCGATGTCATAGACCAGCAGCGCGCCATCGGCCCGATCCTCGAACCGGAAATCCCGGGTCGCCACGGTCGCCACCTGCAGGCGTTCCCGCGATTGCGGCGCGGTTTCCGGCGCCGGCAGAAACCCGGCGCGGATGCTGCCCACGGTCAGGATCGACACACCGATCAGCGCCCCGGCCGCATAGAGGGCCGACTTGGGAAAACGCTCGTTGGTGAACTCCCCGCTCATGCCGCAGCCCCTAGCATGGCGCCAGCATTGGCGGCATCCGGGTTAACCCCGGTGGCGCGGGCGGGATCGGCCTTGGCGAGGGCATCGGCCAGCAGCGGCAGGAAGGCATCCGGCACGGCGCGCAGCATCGGCTGCGGCGATCCGAACTTCCACGGCCGCACATGCGGCCACATCTGCAGATAGGCGAGCGGGAAACGCACGGTGGGCGTGAGCGACACGTCCACAAGGCCGTTGCCGGCCGGCTTCACATCGGCCTTGCCCACCAGCGACAGCGGCACGTTCACGCACTTGGGCAGCGCCACGCCAAAGCGCAGCACAACGCGCTTGTTGGTCAGCGTGTAGATGGTGGACATTGCCTGCGCCCGCGCCAGCACACCCAATATGGCGAGGCCCAGCACCGCCACAGCCAGCGTGATGCCCGCACCCTTCAGGCCGGTACCTCCGGCCAGAAACGCCAGGCTGGCGACAAACACGAACCAGGCGGCAACCAGGCGCGTGTGGAAGACGCCACGCGCCACGCCCCGCCAATCCGGCGTGCCTTGCCAAAGGATGTCCTCCCCCGGCGGCAACCGTCCCGGCAGGCCGGGGATCGGTTCGTCTTCATACTCCATCGACACAAGCAGCTCCGTCCGTTTCCGTTCCGTGCCGGCCGCGAGACCCTTATCGCAGCCGGAAACCGGATCAGATCAGCGGTTCGGCCCGATCGGGGGTCGCCCACAGATAACCAGCGCCGAAATAGGCGGTGATCTTCTCTTCCTCGAGCAGGGTCACCTGGTCGGCGCTCTTGGTGCGCGGCACGCCGGCGATCTGCGCGGCAGTGATGGCATCGGTCATCACGCCAGCGCGGGTCACGCGCGACATGGTGATCGGCATCAGGATGGTGCCGCCAGCGGTCAGCTCCACTTCCATATAGCGCAGGCAGGATTCAGCGCGGTCCATCCACAGGTCCTTCACCGTGCCGGCCGCAGCGCCGTCGAGGCCATAAACCACCAAGCCCACAGGGTTCACGTCATTCTCGTGCACGGTCACCGGGTGGCTGATCACGCGGGTCGGCACGATGCGCGGCTGGCCGTGCATGTCGAGGTCAGGCCGATCGGCGCGCTGCGCGATCGAGGCCGGGCCCACGCCGGAGGTCAGCTTGTCGCCGGTCACGTCCAGCGGTTCACCGGCCCAGGCGCGCGGCAGCACATTCGTCGGCAGCGGATCGCGGGCATTGGCGGTCGGGGTGGTCACCTCGCCCAGGCCGTGCGGCAGCTTGAAGGTCTTTGCCGGCTTGAAGAACAGCGCATCGGTTTCCACGCCGCCATGGGCAGCGCCGGTCAGATCATCCTCAACCGGGTAGCCTTCGCGGCGATCTTCCCCGCGCAGGTACCACACCAGGCCCAGGAAGAAGAGGAAGAAGGCAAAGAAGGTCAGTTCGGCGATATCCAGGCCGCCAACCAGGTGAACATTCGACATGCGAGGCGTCTCCCCTCAAGAACCAAAGCCCGCCACGACCGGCGCATGGCCGCGGCGAACCGGCGCGATCATCATGGCCAGCACCCGCCGCGCCTGCGGGATGGCCCTGCGATTCCCTGACAAAGCCCATAACATGCGCTTCGCCAGACCTGTTAGTGCGGAGCATGACAGAAACGCAATGTTTCTTGTCAGTCTCGGCAATTTCCCCCTGCTGCCCTGCGCCTGTGCCCGGCCCTTGGCCACACCCTGTGGCCAGATGCCGCAGGCGGCAGAGCGGCTCATCCCAGCAGCACCTCCTGGGCGTGGCTGGTGTAAAAACCCCGGCTGACCCGGCGGTCGCGGCCCAATTTGGCATGCGGCACGCTGCGCGACAGGCGCGATTTCAACAGATCATGCGCCACCGGAATGATGCTGGGCGACCGGTCGCTCTTCGGGAAAAACTGCCCGATGGCGCGCGCGGTGCGCAGCAGTGGCGTGCCCGGCGCAAAGGTGAACAGCAGCGAATGATTGGCGCGTTCGGCCAGCCGGGCCGTGGCCGCCGCGATCTGGTCGCTCTCATAGTGGATCAGCACGTCCATCGACACGATATGATCGAACTGGCCGTACGATGGGTCGAGCATGTCGCCGGCGTGCAGGCTGATGCGGCCCTTCACATCCTCGGGCAGCCGCTGCTTGCCAATCTCGATCAGCTGCGGCGACACATCAATGCCAACCACCTCGGCACCGCGGCGCGCCGCTTCGATGGCCAGCATGCCGGTGCCGCACCCGGCATCCAGAATGCGCCGGCCGTGCAAATCCTGCGGCAGCCAATCCAGCAGCGTATTGCGCATCTCGTCGCGCCCGGCCCGCACCGTGGCACGGATCTTCGAAACCGGCGCGTCGCTGGTCATCGCCGCCCAGGCATCCAGTGCGGTGCGGTCGAAATAATGTTCCAGCTTCGCCCGCTTGGTTTCCCAACCGGGGGCATGCTTCGGCGTGTGTGCGTTCATTCGAAACCCAGGAAATCGAAAATGTCGCGATCCTTCATCGGATGCGCGTTGCACGGCTCCACACCAGCCCACAACAGGGCGGCCAGCCGCTTGTACTCATTCTGCGCCGCGATGATCTCCGGCTCGTCACCCATCTCGAAGATGGTGCACTTCTTCAGCCGGCTGCGGCGGATGGCATCCAGATCGGGCAGATGCGCCAGGCGTTCGATGCCGGTGGCGCCGCAGAAACGGTCAATCTCGTCGGTGTTGGCCGAACGGTTGGCAATACAGCCGGCCAGCCGCACCTCGTAATTCTTCGCCTTGGCCTGGATCGCGGCCATGATGCGGTTCATCGCGAAGATGCTGTCGAAATCATTGGCCGTCACCACAATGGCGCGTTCGGCATGCTGCAGCGGGGCGGCAAAGCCACCGCACACCACGTCGCCCAGCACGTCAAAGATCACCACATCCGTGTCTTCCAGCAGATGATGCTGCTTCAACAGCTTCACCGTCTGGCCCACGACATAGCCGCCACAGCCGGTGCCGGCCGGCGGGCCGCCCGCCTCCACGCACATCACGCCGTTATAGCCTTCGAACATATAGTCCTCGGGCCGCAGCTCCTCATGATGGAACTCGTGCTGTTCCAGCACGTCGATCACGGTGGGCATCAGCTTCTTGGTCAGCGTGAAGGTGCTGTCATGCTTAGGATCGCAGCCAATCTGCAGCACCCGCTTGCCCAGCAGCGAGAAGGCCGCGGACAGGTTGGACGAGGTGGTGGACTTGCCGATGCCGCCCTTGCCATAGACGGCGAACACCTTGGCGCCCTCGATCTTCTGGCTCGGGTCGAGCCTGACCTGCACGCTGCCTTCGCCGTCACCGGGTCCGGGGCGCTTGGTCTTGTCGATGATGAGGGTCATGTGGGCAGACTCCTTCAGGCGGCCATGGATCCGGCCGGGGCGACACCTTCCAGCTGATCCTCGATGGCATCAGTGGCGGCATAGAGCGCAGCCAGCGTTTCCGCATCCGGCTGCCAGAACTGGCGGTCGGCCGCCTCGATCAGCCGGTTGGCGATCTTGGCCGCAGCGCGCGGGTTCATTTCGGCGATGCGCTGGCGCATGGCGTCATCCAGCACATAGGTTTCGGTGATGCGCTGATAGACCCAGGGATCAACCTGGCCAGTGGTGGCCGACCAGCCGGTCGTCGTCGTCACCGCCGCTTCGACCTGGCGCACGCCTTCATAGCCATATTTCAGCTGCGCCTCGATCCATACCGGATTCAGCGTGCGGGTGCGGGTTTCCAGCGCCACCTGTTCCTGCAGACTGCGCACCTTGCCGCTGCCTTGCGTCTGGTCGCCGATATAGACCGGCGCCGCCTCACCCTTGGCGCGCGTCACGGCGCGACTGATGCCGCCCAGCGTGTCGACATATTGGTCGATGGTGGTGATGCCCAGCTCAACCGATTCCAGGTTCTGATAGGCGCAATCCACCGTCTTCAGCGCGCTGGCCAGCAGGCCGGGCTGGCGCTTGGGCTTGCCATCGACGCCATAGGCATAGCTCTTCTGCTTTTCATAACAGTCGGCCAGCTCGTTGGGGTCGGTCCAGTTGGCGCTGTCGATCAGCAGGTTGACGTTGGCGCCATAGGCCCCTTCCGCGTTGGAATAGACGCGCAACGACGCCGTCGCCATGTCACAGCCATGCTCTTCCAGATAAGCGAGGCTGTGCTTGCGGATATAGTTCATCTCCAGCGGCTCATCCGCTTCGGAGGCGAGCAGCGCAGCTTCGGCCAGCATCTTGGTCTGCAGCGGCAGCAGATCGCGGAACACGCCCGACATGGTCACCAGCACGTCGATGCGCGGCCGGCCCAGCTGCTCCAGCGGGATCAGTTCCGCGCCCGAAAGGCGGTTGTAGCTGTCAAACCGGGGCTTGGCGCCCATCAGCGCCATGGCCTGCGCCACCTGGGCGCCCTCGCTCTTCAGATTGTCCGTGCCCCACAGCACCATGGCCACGGTTTCCGGCAGCTTGCCGGCATCTTCCATGGCGCGGTCCAGGATGCGCTGCGCCTGCGCCGCGCCATCCTTGCAGGCATAGGCCGACGGCAGGCGGAACGGGTCAAAGCCGTGGATGTTGCGCCCGGTGGGCAGGATTTCCGGATCGCGCAGGATGTCGCCACCCGCCACCGGCTGGATATAGCGGCCGTCGAGCGCGCGGATCAGGCCATCCATCTCGTGGTTGGTCATCAACGCCGCGTTGATGTTGGCCAGTTCGCGGAGCACCGGCGTGTTGGGCACGATGCGGCCCTTGATCAGTTTCTCGATCGTGTCGCGATCAATGCTCTCGCCGCGCGCGCTGGCACAGGCGAACAGCATGTCGATGCGGGCCTCCTCGCTTTCGGCCTCGCCAAACACGTGCAGGCCCTGCGGGATCAGCTCCTGCTCGATCTCATACAGCTTGGCCGCCAGCTTCGACACATCGCTGCCATCCAGGTCCATCGCCTCGGCCTGCTCGCGGATGATCTCCTCCAGACCGGGCAGCTCCGGGCTGCCCGGCTCGGTCGAGCGCCAGCGGTCCACGCTGGCCTTGATGTCCGAAAGCCCCTTGTACAGGCCGGAATTGGTCAGCGCCGGGGTGAGATACGAAACCAGGGTCGCGCCCGAACGCCGCTTGGCCAACACGCCTTCCGACGGGTTGTTGGCGGCATAAAGATAGATGTTGGGCAGGTCCTGGATGATCCGCTCCGGCCAGCAGCTCATGGTCATGCCGGTCTGCTTGCCGGGCATGAACTCCAGGCTGCCGTGCGTGCCCCAATGGACCACGGCATGGGCGCCGAAATCATTCCGGATCCAGCGATAGAATGCCATGAAGGCGTGGGTCGGCGCAAAGCGGCCATCGAACAGCAACCGCATCGGGTCGCTCTCATAACCATTGGCCGGCTGGATGCCGACAAAGACATTGCCGAACTGCGCGCCGGTGATCAGCACGTTGCGGCCGTCGGACTGGAACTTGCCCGGCGCCGGGCCCCACTCCGCCTCGATGTCCTTCAGATAGGGCTCGGTCGCGACAATGCGGTCGGCCGGCACAAAGGCGTGCACATTGGCTTCCTGGCCATATTGCATGGCATTGCCGTTCAGCACGCGCTCGCGCACCGCATCGGCATCGGCCGGCACCTCGACGTCATAACCTTCGGCCTTCAGCCGCTTCAGCGTGCGGTGCAGCGAATCGAACACCGCCAGGAACTGCGCCGTGCCGGCCGCGCCGCCGTTTGGCGGGAAGTTGAACAGCACAACGGCCAGCTTGCGATCCTTGTTGGCCGCCCGGCGCAGCTGCACCAGCTTCAACATCTTGTCGGCCAGCGCCTCGGCCCGTTCCGGGCAGGACTGCATGGCGCGCACCCCGTCCGACGGCGCCCAGCTGCACTTGCGCTCACAGCCGGTGCAGGCCTCGCCATTGGCATCGCTGCGGCCGCCAAACACCATCGGCTGCGTGCCGCCATCCAGTTCCGGAATGGCGATCATGATCGTGGCTTCCAGCGGCAGCAGGCCCTGGCGGTTGGCGCCCCATTGCTGCAGCGTCTGGAACTCCACCGGATGCGCCGCAATATAAGGCCGGTCCAGCTTGGTCAGGATTTCCTCGGCCGCCTTGGCATCGCTATAGGCTGGGCCGCCAACCAGGCTGAAGCCGGTCAGGTTGATGACGGCATCAACGGTTGCCTTGCCGTCCTTCATCATCAACGCCTCGATCGCCGGGCGCTGATCCAGCCCGCCGGCAAAGGCCGGAATCACGTTCAACCCGCGCGCTTCCAGCGCCCGGATCACGCCATCATAATGATTGGCATCCTTGCCCAGCACGTAAGAGCGCAGCATCAGCACGCCGACCGTGCCCACGGCGTCCTTCTTCCACGGCAGGTCGGTCAGCTTTTCCGACATGCGCTGCGGCAAATCAGGGTGATACACCCCCACGTCCGGATATTCCTGCGGCGGCTCGATCTTCGCCTTGCCGCGCAACGCCTTGCGCGGGCCGTCGGCATAACGGTCCACCAGCGCCTGCACCATCTGGAAGGCATTGTCGTCGCTGCCCGACAGCCAATATTGCAGCGTCAGGAAATAGGCGCGCACATCCTGCGCCGTGCCCGGCACGAACTTCAACAGCTTGGGCAGACGGCGCAGCACCGCCAGCTGGGCCGCACCGCTGTTGGCCGCACCATCCTTGGAACTGCCGCGCAGCTTCTTGAGCCAGCCCAGCGGGCCCTTGGGCGGCACATCCATGCGATAATCGCCCATCCGCGTCATCTTCACGACGTCGGATTGGCTCATCAGGCACACCATCGCGTCGCATTCCTCGCGGCGCGCCGTCAGCGCGTCCTTGATCATGCGGATCTGCTCATCAAGGAACAGCATGGTGACAACCACGATGTCGGCCCGGGCGATGTCGGCGCGGGTCATCTCCAGCTTGCCCGGCTTGTCCCAATCGGCCGCGGCGTGGAACCCGATGGACACCGGCAGCCCCAGCTTCTGGAAACGTGCCCGCGCCCGATCGATCGCGCCCGACAGATGGTTGTCGAGCGTGACGATCACGACATGGCAATGATCGGGCCGGTCCTGCTTGGAAGGCGGGGTATCAGCGCGCATAATGGGCTTTGGCCTCGTACAAGGTCTCGCGGGTGATGGTGGCAACGCCATGCTCGGCGGCATAGCGTTCGGTGTTGCGGCGGGCTTTGCCGCGCACGAAAAACGGGATTTTGCCCAGTTCGGCAAGGGCTTCGTCGGTCCAGCCGCCGGGCTGCGGTGTCGCAGGGGCCGTCTCTGCCACCGCAACAGCCGGGGCCGCCGCTTCGGCCATGGCCGGCACCGGCGCATGCGCGGCCGATGCATGGCCAAGATGGCTGGGCCCGGCCGCATCGGAAAATTCGAAATCCTCGCGGAACATCGTCAACAGATGCTCCTCCAGGCCCATCACCAGCGGATGCACCCAGGTGTCGAACAGCACATTGGCGCCTTCAAATCCCATCTGCGGGCTGTAACGCGCCGGGAAATCCTGCACATGCACCGGGGCCGAAATCACCGCGCACGGCAGGCGCAGGCGCTTGGCAATATGCCGCTCCATCTGCGTGCCCAGCACCAGTTCCGGGGCGGCGGCCTCGATCGCCTCCTCCACCACCAGATAATCATCGGTGATCAGTGGATCGACGCCATATTTCTCGGCGGCGGCGCGGATCTCGCGGGCGAATTCGCGGTTGTAACACCCCAGGCCCACCACCTTGAAGCCCAGCTCCTCGCTGGCCACGCGGGCGGCGGCGACGGCATGGGTGGCATCGCCAAAGATGAACACGCGTTTGCCGGTCAGATAGGTGGAGTCCACCGACCGCGACCACCAGCCCATACGGCCCTGGTCCACCGCGCCCGGCATCATCACCCCGGCCACCTGGCAGACTTCGGAGACAAATTCGCGCGTGGCGTTCACGCCGATCGGCACGGTCTTTACCGTCTTCTGGCGGAACGTCCGCTCCAGCCAGCTGCAGGCCTGGGCAGCGATTTCGGGATAAAGGCAGATGTTGAAATCCGCCTCGCCCAGCCGCACCAGATCCGCCGGCGTCGCGCCCATCGGCGCCACCACATTCACATCAATGCCCAGCTGGCCCAGCAGCCGGCTGATTTCCACCACATCATCGCGGTGGCGGAAGCCCAGCGCGGTGGGGCCCAGGATATTGGCGCGCGGCCGGCGCGGTCCAGCCTCGCCCACCGCCGGCGGCGGCCGCCGCTCCTTGTCCGCCAGGCCGCGCACCAGCTGATAGAAGGTTTCCGACGCGCCCCAGTTTTCCTTGCGGCTGTAACTCGGCAGCTCCAGCGGAATCACCGGGCAGGCCAGGCCCATGGTCTCGGCCAGCCCGGCCGGATCATCCTGGATCAGCTCGGCGGTGCAGCTGGCGCCGACGATCATCGCCTGCGGCTGGAACCGGTCATAGGCTTCGCGTGCCGCCGTCTTGAACAGCTCGGCCGTGTCCTTGCCCAGATCGCGGGCCTGGAAGGTGGTATAAGTCACCGGCGGGCGATGATCCCGCCGCTCGATCATGGTGAACAGCAGATCGGCATAGGTGTCGCCCTGCGGGGCATGCAGCACATAATGCAACCCCTTCATGCCGGTTGCGACCCGCATCGCCCCGACATGGGGCGGGCCTTCATAGGTCCAGACGGTCAGCTGCATGGCCTAAACCCTCAGCAGATCACGGCGGTTCAGCGGCCGGGCAAACAGCTCGGCCAGATCGCCCGCCTGTTCATAGCCATGGATCGGCGAGAACACGAGCTCGATCGCCCACTTGGTCGAAAGCCCGGTCTTTTCCAGCGGATTGGCCAGGCCCAGCCCGCACACGGTCAGATCCGGCCGGCTCGCCTGCACGCGGTCAAGCTGCTTTTCCACATCCTGGCCTTCCGAAATCAACGTGCCCGGCGGCAAGGCCGCCAGTTCATCGATCAAATGGCCCTTGTGAAGATAGGGGGTGCCCACTTCGACCAGCCCCATGCCCAGCTCGCCAGCCAGAAACCGCGCCAGCGGCACCTCCAGCTGACTGTCGGGCAGGAAGAAGATGCGCTTGCCGGCCAACTTGTCCCGGTGCGCCGCCAGCGCCTTGCGCGCCCGCTCGCGCGGCGGCGCCGTCACCATCTCGAACCGGTCCTCGCTCACGCCAAAGGCCTGGGCCGCGGCGTGCAGCCAGGCCGTGGTGCCTTCGGCGCCAAACGGGAACAGCGCCGACAGATGCACCGCCCCCCGCTTGTCGAGCGCGGTGCCGGTTTCGGCCAGGAACGGCTGCGCCAGCAGATAACGGGTGTTGGGCCCCACGCCCGGCATCGCCCCGGCGCGGCGGGCCGGCAAGCTCACCACCTTCTCGATGCCCAGATCGGCGAACAGCCGCAGGAACTGGTCTTCCACCACATCGGGCAGGCTGCCCACCACCATCAGCTGCCTGGCGTCGCTGAACGGCAATTCCGGCACCAGCGCGGCGAGGCAGGCATCCTCGCCCTGCGTGAAGGTCGTCTCGATGCCCGAACCGGAATAGTTCAGTACATGGCAATTGGGCGCAAAACGCTGGTTCAGCCGCTGCGCCGCGCGGCTCAGGTCCAGCTTGATCACCTCCGACGGGCAGGAGCCGACCAGGAACAGCATGCGGATGTCGGGCCGGCGGGCGAGCAGGCGGGTGACGACCCGGTCCAGTTCCTCATTGGCATCGGCCAGGCCGGCCAGATCCTTCTCTTCGATGATCGCCGTGCCAAAGCGCGGCTCGGCAAACACCATGACGCCCGCCGCCGATTGCAGCAGATGGGCACAGGTGCGGCTGCCCACCACCAGGAAAAACGCGTCCTGAATCTTGCGGTGCAGCCAGATGATCCCGGTCAACCCGCAGAACACCTCGCGCTGGCCCCGTTCGCGCAAAATGCCGTCGGCCCCCACGGGGGGCGCGGCACAGGCGTTGGGGCCAGCCCCGCTCATGCCGCCTGGGCCACCGGATGGGCGCCGGCCATCACATCCGAGTCGGCGGCGTGCACAGCCTGCGCGGCCGGCTGCGACGACAGCCGGGCCTGCCGCAATTTCCACACGAACTGGGCGGCGTTGATGACATAGGCAACATAGGCGGCCAGCGCCGTCCCGAACAGCACGCCATCATCGGCAATGCCCGTGAACAGTCCCACCAAATACAGCGTGTGCAGGATGATCACCAGCATCGAGAACACATCTTCCCAGAAGAAGCTCTCGTGAAAAAGATACTGGCCAAACACGACCTTTTCCCAGATCGCGCCGGTGACCATGATCGTGTAGAGCGCGATCGTCTTGATCACCACCGACCAGATCGCCCATTCATAATTGTTGCCGGTGTTGAGGTAGTCAATCACCAGATACAGGCTGACACCGAAGATCAGGAATTGCACCGGAGCCAGCAAGCCCTGCACCAAGGTCCATTTCGTGCTGTCACGGCGGACGCGTTCTTCAGGCGTGTAAAGCGGCCGCTCCCCGGTCGCCGACACCACGTCTGACGCTGCTGCTGACAAACCCCTTACCCCTCAAATGCTACGCAATTTTCCCTATCACCACCCCCCTAGGTGTCAACCGGGATTGCACCCCTTCTGTCATGCCGGCTTGTCAGCGCCGATGCCGCGACGGGTGCGACAGGCCCCGTCAACCCGGCTTGCGTTGCGCCGCAGCAACGCGGCTGCAAAATCATCGTGAAATGCCCACATCAGGCGGTTGCCAGCCGGTCAGGAGTGGCCTAGCCTGTGTCAGTCTGTCGCGACAGGTGGAACAAAACCAACCGGCAGACGTGGGAGCCGCCGCCTCTAGGGCGACGGGAACAGGTGATGACGTCCATGATGGACATTGTGGCGGACGCGACCAGCGCCGCCACCAAGGGCTGGAATCGCGCCCGGCGTGCTGCATTTGGCGGCAACGGCGGCGATTCCGCTGCGCCCGGCACCGCCCAGCCCGATGCTTCCGCCCTCGCCCGCCTGATCGAGGCGGACATCATTCCCCGCCTGCTCGCCGGCCACGGCCAGGCACAACCCAATAGTGACAGCATGCGCCTGCCGGCCGGGCTGGTGGCGCGGCTGGCGCGGGCCCTGCTGGATGATGATGCCGCCGTGCTGGTGGAGGAGATCGAGGCGCTGGAAGCCAAGGGCCATGCCCCGCAGGCGCTGATGGAAGACCTGATCGGCCCCGCCGCCCGCCTGCTCGGCGATTGGTGGCTGGCCGATGACATTGATTTCGTGGACGTCACCATGGGCCTGTGGCGCTGCCAGATGCTGGTGCACGCCCTGTCGGCCCGCCACCCCGGCGGCGCGGTGCCGGCCGCAATGCAGCGCCATGCCCTGATCCTGCCGGCGCCGGGCGAACAGCATGTGCTGGGCGCCATGATCGTCGAGGACGCCTTCCGCCGTGCCGGCTGGGCCACCCACTCCGGCCCGGCGCTGGATGAGGATGCGCTGGTCAGCCTGGTGGCGCGCGAGGGGTTTGACCTGATTGGCCTGTCGGCGGGCAGCCAGCGCGTGCTCGCCGGCCTGCCGCGCACCATCGCGGCGCTGCGGCGGGCGGCCGGGCGGCCGATCCTGGTGCTGGTCGGCGGCCCGGCGGTGGCAGGCGAAGCGGCGGTGGCGCGCCGGATCGGGGCGGATGGCGCCGCCCGCGATGCGGCGCACGCGGTGGCACTGGCGGAACTGCATCTGGCGGGCCAACCGCCAGTGCGCGCGGCGGTGACGACGGCATGAGGGCGGCAGGGATGAACGGGGGGCCAGAGTAAAACGGCATGGATGCAAGAAATTATAACAATATCAGTGCCCTGCCCAGCGATGGGGCGATTGATCTGGCGGCCCTGGTCGCCAGCCGGCCTGACAGTGCGCTGGCTGCCCTGCTCGCTGCCGCCGATCTAGTGCTGGTGATCAACGCTGCCGGCCGCATCGATCAGGTGCATGTTGGCAGCGGCGATATTGATCCGGCCGAAGTGGCTGGCTGGGAAGGCGATGATTGGCGCGCCACCGCCCTGCCCGACAGCCAGGGCAAGATCGATGCCCTGATGAACGATGCCATCGCGCCGCGCTGGCGCGAGGCCAATCATCACGGCAGCGGAGGCGAACTGCCGATGAAGTGGCTCACCCTGCCGCTGCCCGGCAACCGCCGTCTCGCCATCGCCCGGGACCAGCGCGTCGCCGCCAGCCTGCAGCAGCGCCTGGTGCGCGCCCAGCAGGCGATGGAACGCGACTCGATGCGCCTGCGCCAGCTGGAAACCCGCCACCGCCTGCTGTTCGACACCGCGGCCGAGCCGATCTTCATCATCGACGCCGCCAGCCGCCGTGTGCTGGAGGCCAATGCCGCCGCCCGCCGCGCCACCGGCCTCACCGCCCACGCGCTGGACGGCCAGAATTTCGCTGCCCTCGTCCACCCGGACGATCATGATGGCACCATCGCGGTCCTCGGCGCGCTCACCGCCAGCGAGCAGCGCCACCCCGCCCGCCTGCGCCTCGCCGGCGGCCAGAGCTTTGCCATGAGCGCCAGCCTGTTCCGGCAGGACCGCGACAACCGGCTGCTCATCCGGCTGACCCCGCTCGACCTTGCCGCGCCGGCCGCCAGTGAGCCGCTGGCCGACGCCATGGAGCGGATGCCCGATGCCTTCGTGCTGACCGACGACAATTTCGACATCATCGCCGGCAACGGCGCCTTCCTCGATCTGGTTGGCCTCGCCCGCGCCGCCGATCTCGTCGGCCAGCCGATCAGCCGCTATCTCGGCCGCCCCGGCATCGATCTGGGCGTGCTCACCACGGCATTGCGCGATCATGGCACCGTGCGCGGCTTTGCCACCATCGTGCGTTCGGGTGCCGGTGATCCTGCCAGCAGCGATGGCGAGGCGGTGGAGGTCTCCGCCGTGTCTTCCGGCGAGATCGGCCAGCTGCGCCACGGCTTCTCGATCCGCCCGGCCAGCCGCGATGCCGCCCAGGCCGCCGGCGCGTCCCTGCCGATGAGCCAGCTCACCGATCTGGTCGGCCGCGTCTCCTTGAAGGACATCGTGCGCGAATCCACCGATCTCATCGAACGGCTCTGCATCGAGGCGGCGCTCAACTACACCGACGACAACCGCGCCTCGGCCGCCGAAATCCTCGGCCTGTCGCGGCAAAGCCTCTATTCCAAGCTGCACCGCCACGGCCTCGGCAACCTGGGCGACAACGACAGCAGCAACGACAACAACGACAGTTCGGGCAGCTGATCCCGGCGCGGCAAAAGGTGGCGCGCGCCGGGCCAAGTGTCTCGCGGCGTTGACGCCCCGGCGGCGTCAAGACTAGTTTACAGCATGGAACATGTCCCTCCGCCGCGCGTCGAAGCCGTGCTGCCCGCCACCGGGTTTCCGCGCCCGCGCGCCGTGCTCGAGCTGTTGAAACCCGTCACCTGGTTTCCGCCAATGTGGGCCTTCATGTGCGGCGTCGTCTCCTCGGGCGTGCCTCTGGCCGACCGCGTTGGCTTTCTGATCGCCGGCATGCTGCTCGCCGGCCCGCTGGTCTGCGGCAACAGCCAGGCCATCAACGACTGGTTCGATCGCCACGTCGATGCCATCAACGAACCGCAGCGCCCGATCCCGTCGGGCCGCATCCCCGGCCGCTGGGGCCTCTACATCGCTGTCATGGGCAGCATCATCAGCCTCGCCATCGGCTTCATCATCGGCCCGGTGGTCGGCATCGCCACCATCGTCGGCATCGCCATGGCCTGGGCCTATTCGGCGCCGCCGCTGCGCTTCAAGGCCGAAGGCTGGCTCGGCCCCCTCGTCTGCGCCGCCGCTTATGAAGGCGTCAGCTGGTTCACAGGGGCCGCCGTGATGGCCGGCGGCGTACCCGACAGCCGCATCATCTGGGTGCTGTGCATGTATGCGCTCGGCGCCCACGGCATCATGGTGTTGAATGATTTCAAGGCGGTGAAGGGTGACGCCCAATCCGGCGTCAACAGCCTGCCGGTGCAGCTTGGCGAGCGCAATGCCGCCGAGATCGCCTGCTGGACCATGGCGCTGCCGCAGGTGGTGGTGATCATCCTGCTCGCCCGCTGGGGCCTCGCCTGGCCCGCCGCCATGGTCGCCTTCTCGCTCAGCATGCAGGTGGTGCTGATGCAGCGCGTGCTCGCCGCGCCGGCCGCCAACGCCCCCTTCTACAACGCCACCGGCACCACGCTTTATGTGCTGGGCATGCTTACATCCGCCTTCGGTCTGTCGGTGATCGTGTGATGCAACCGCTTTCCTGGGCCGGCATCGCCCGCCTCGGCCTCGTCCAGAGCGCGCTGGGCGCCATCGTCATGCTGGCCTCCAGCCTGCTCAACCGCATCATGGTGGTGGAATATGCCACCGCCGCCGCGCTGCCGGCCGGACTGGTCGCCTTCCATTATGGCGTGCAGCTGTCTCGCCCGAAATGGGGCCATGGCAGCGATGCCGGCTGGCGCCGCACGCCGTGGATCATCGGCGGCATGGCGGTGTTGGGCGCTGGCGGCCTCCTCGCCACCTTCACCACCACCCAGCTTGGTGGCCCGTTCGGGCCGGCACTGGCCGCCCTGGTGCTCGCCTACGCCATGATCGGCATCGGCGTCGGTGCGGCCGGCACCTCGCTGCTCGCCCTGCTCGCCACCCGCACCGCCGAAGCGCGCCGCCCCGCCGCTGCCAGCCTCACCTGGATCATGATGATCATCGGCATCGTCATTTCGGCCGGCACCGCCGGTGCGCTGCTCGATCCGTTCACACCGGAACGGCTGCTGACGGTCGCGGCCGGCGTTGTGGCGGTCGCCTTCACCCTCACCTGCCTTGCCGTCTGGGGCGTCGAAGGCACGCCGATGGCTGAGGAAAAGCGCGAGGCTGCCCCCTTTGGCGAGGCCATCGCCGCCATCTGGGGCGATCCCCTCACCCGCCTGTTCAGCATCTTCGTCTTCTTTTCGATGCTGGCCTATTCGATGCAGGATCTCATCCTCGAGCCCTTCGCCGGCCTCGTCTTCAACATGACGCCCGGCCAATCCACCAGCCTGTCGGGCGTCCAGCACCAGGGCGTGCTGGCCGGCATGATCCTGGTCGGCGTCGGCGGCCATGCCTTTGGCGGCCGCCAGGGCCTGAAACTCAAGCGCTGGATCGTGGCCGGCTGCCTCGCCTCCGGCCTGGCGCTGGCCAGCCTGGCGCTCGCCGCCCGCGCCGGCCCCGGCTGGCCGCTCAGCCTCAATGTCGGCCTGCTCGGCTTTGCAAACGGCATGTTCGCGGTCGCCGCCATCGGTTCGATGCTGGAACTCGCCGGGCGCGGCGGGCCGGGCCATGAAGGCATCCGCATGGGCCTGTGGGGCGCGTCGCAGGCCGCCGCCTTCGGCATTGGCGGCTTTGTCGGCGCACTGGCGGTGGACACGTTGCGCCGGCTGGTGGCCAGCACCGGCCAGGCCTTTGAACTGGTGTTCTGGGTCGAAGGCGGGCTGTTCATCATCGCAGCGCTCATCGCCCTGAAACTCAACGACAGCATGGCAAACCAGGCGGGCAGGCCGAACACGAAGGAGGCAATGGCATGACCGAGATGTTCGACATGGTGGTGGTGGGCGGCGGCCCGTCGGGCGCCACGGCGGCCAACGATCTGGCCTTGCAGGGTTTCAAGGTCATGCTGCTCGATCGCATGGGCCGCATCAAGCCGTGCGGCGGCGCCGTGCCGCCGCGCCTGCTCAAGGATTTCGACGTTCCGCTGGATCTGCTCTGCACCACGGCCAACAGCGCCCGCATGATCAGCCCCAAGGACAACAAGGTCGACATGCCGGTGGGCGAAGGCGGCTGGGTCGGCATGGTCGATCGCGACGTGTTCGATGAATGGCTGCGCGCGCGTGCCGCGAAGAACGGCGCCGATCGCCGCGACGGCACGTTCGAGGCGCTGGAACGTGATGCCGATGGCACCGCCATCGTCTGCTACCGGCCCAAGGGCGCCCCGCGCGGCAGCGACCCGGTGAAGGTGAAGACCAGGATTCTGATCGGCTGCGACGGCTGCAACTCGGCCGTTGCCCGCGCCGCCCTGCCCGATGAGAAACTGCCCTTCGTCGCCGCCTATCACGAGGTGGTCGAAAGCCCGCCGGAAGGCTTCAAGGGCTTTGAAGGCAATCGCTGCGATGTCTTCTACCAGGGCAAGCACAGCCCGGATTTCTATGCCTGGGTGTTCCCGCACGGTTCCAAGACCAGCATCGGCACCGGCAGCGCCGTGCAGGGCTTTGAACTCAGAAAGGCCGTCGCCAAGCTGCGCGACGAACTGGGCATGGCTGAAGACACCTGCAAGACCGTGCGGGTCGAAGGCGCCCCCATCCCGCTGCGCCCGCGCAAGAAGTGGGACAATGGCAAGGATGTCGTGGTGGCCGGCGACGCGGCGGGCACCGTGGCGCCTGCCAGCGGCGAAGGCATTTTCTATGCCATGACCGCCGGGCGTGAGGCCGCCCGTGCCGCCGCCGAAGCGCTGAAGACCGGCGATGCCTCCAAACTGGCGCTGGCCCGCAAGCGCTTCCTGAAGGGCCATGGCACCGTGTTCACCGTGCTCGGCATCATGCAATGGTGGTGGTACCGGTCCGACACCATGCGCGAGAAATTCGTCAAGCTGTGCATGGACAAGGACATCCAGGAATTGACCTGGGAAGCCTATATGAACAAGGAACTGGTCAAGCGGAAACCGCTTGCCCATGTCCGCATCTTCCTGAAGGATTCGGTGCAGTTGGTGACGGGCATCCTGTCGGGTGGCGGCATCCGCGAAGGCAACACCGCCGGCAAGCGCGCGCAGGTCTGACACCCCGGCCGCGCCCCGCCGGCAAAAGGGGGAGGCATGATGGCGCGATTGTCGGAACAGGCGTGGGTGCTGCCCGCCGCGGTTGCGGCAGTGGCGGCCAGCTTCACCGCCGCGGTTGGCGCCACCATCACCGATATCGGCCCCTGGTACATGGCGCTGAAACAGCCGGACTGGGCGCCGCCCACCTGGTTGTTCGGCCCGGCGTGGACGCTGATCTTCGGCCTGTGCACCATGTCGGGCGCCACCGCCTGGCTGGCGGCACGCACCCGGTCCCAGGCCGAATCGGTCATCGGCCTGTTTGCGCTCAACGGCTTTCTCAACCTGCTCTGGAGCTTCCTGTTCTTCCGCCTGCACCGGCCGGATTATGCCGCGCTGGAAGTGGGCGTGCTGTGGAGCAGCATCGGCATCTTGTGCTTCGTGCTCTGGCGCTTCTCGCGCCCGGCGGCGCTGCTGCTGTTGCCCTATTGGGCCTGGGTCAGCTTCGCCGCCATGCTCAACCGCGCCATCGTCGAACTGAACGGCCCATTCTGAGCCGATCCGAACGCCAGCTCAGCGCTTGGGCGGCGGCGCTGGCGTCTCGCTTGCGGACGACCCCGTGTCGGGTGGCGCAACGGCGGCAGATCGGTAAAGCGCGCATTGGCTTCGGGCAGCCGGCCCAGCCCCTGATTTTCGGCCGGCGTGTCCTCCACTTCAATCGCCGGCTTGCGCACCTCCTGGCAGGCGGCCAGCACAAACGGCGCCAGCATCGGCAACAGGCGGCGGATCACCACCGGCACAGCCACGGCCGATCCAGACACAGCAGCACGCCGCATCACCTCACGCCTTGGTCTTCAGGAAGGCGATGACGTCGGCGCGATCCTGCGGCTGCTTCAGGCCGGCAAAGGCCATGCGGGTGCCGGGCATGAACTTCTGCGGCGCTTCCAGATAGGTGAACAGCACCTCCTCGTTCCAGATGACGCCGCTGTTCCTGTTCGCCTGGCTATAGTTGAAGCCGGCGACCGAGCCGGATTTGCGGCCAACCACCGCGTGCAGCGACGGCCCCACCCGGTTCACCCCCGGCTCCGCCACGTGGCAGGCCTTGCACTGCGCGAAGATCTTCTCGCCCCTGGCAACATCCCCCGTCAGGCTGGCAAGGCTGACCGTCTCCGCCGGTGAGGCGGGTGCCGCAGGCGCAACAGGTGCAACAGGCGCTTCAGGGGCCGCCGGCGCTGCGGCCGTTGGCGCGGGCGCCGCTGGCGCTTCGGCCGGCTTGTCGCCACCACCACAGGCTGCGGTCAACAAGCCCAGGCTGATCAGGCTGGCAACGGTCTGAACACGCATCTTCAAGGCTCCCTGGCGAACAAATTGCGTTTCATTAACACGATGTCATGTTGATCGGCAATGAACGGCGGTCACTCCGGCTTCAACGCCGCCGCCGCCGCGAAGGGCCCCACCGCCAGCGCCACCAGGCTGGCCGCGCCCAACAAGCGAAACGCGCCGGCCACATCGCTGCCCACCCCAAAGATCAGCACCGGCAGCGCCAGCGGCAGCACGATCAGCCCGGCCAGCGCCCCGCCGCCCTTCAGGCCGGCGGTCAGTGCGGCGGCCACCACCGCCAGGCTGGCCAGCGCCGGCGTGCCAAGCAGCAAGGCCAACCCCAGCCGCAGGCCGGTCGCCGCATCCAGCCCCAGCAACACGCCGGCCACCGGCAACGCCGCCAGCAACGGCACGGCAAAGCCCAGCCAGTGCGCGGCGATGCGGGCGGCGCACACCAGTTCCAGCGCGATGCCGCGCGCGATCAGCTGATCGATGCTGCCATCCTCCACATCGGGGGCCAGCAAGGTCTCCACCGGCAACAGGCTGGCCAGCAGCGCCGCCACCCAGATGATGCCCGGCGCGATGCGGGCCAGCAGCCGCGCATCCGGCCCCACGGCAAAGGGGAACAGCGCCGCCACCAGCACGAAGAACATCACCGGCAGCCAGATCGCCGGGGAACGGGCGATCAGCAGCAGATCGCGGCGGAACAGCGCCCACAGCATCAGCCCAGCCTCAGGCTACCAGCGCCATCAAGCCCGATATCGCCGTGCACCGCCGCCACCACCAGGCCACCCGCCGCCCGGTGCGCGGCCATCGCGCGCGCCAGCAGCCCGGCCGACGCCGTGTCCAGCCCCGCCGTCGGTTCGTCCAGCAGCCACAGCTCTGCGCCCGCCGCGATCACCCGGGCAATTGCCGCCCGCCGCTTCTGCCCGGAAGACAGCATGCGGCACGGCACATCCACCAGCGCCGCCAGGTTCATCGCCTCCAGCGCCGCCGGCAGCCGCGCCAGCCCGCCATCCAGCCGCGCCCAGTGGCTGAGTTCCGCACCCAGGCTCTGGCGCGGTTTCAACGCCACCTCGTGCCCGGCAAAGGCGCGGCGGCCAGCAAAGGCCACACTGCCGGCCGCCGCCGGCAACAGCCCGGCCAGCAACCGCAACAGCGATGACTTGCCGGTGCCATTGGGCCCCACCAGCAGCAGCGCGCCGCCGGGCGCCACGCGGGCCGAAACCCCCTCAAACAACATCCGCCCGCCACGCCGGCAGGCCAGATTGGTGATTTCAAGCGCTTCGCTCACCCGTTCAGGCTTAACCGCCGGCCCTGCCGCCCGCAACTGGGCAAGCCCGGCAATTCAGGCTATGGCGCGGAACATGCCCCCTGCCGATCGTCCGCAACTGTCCACCTCCAGCAATCTGGCCGTGAACTTTGGCCCGCTGCTGCTGTTCTTTGCCGGCAGCAAGGCTGGCAAGGCGATGTTTGAACGCGGCGAACTGGCGGGTTTGCGCGATGCCGACATGGCGAGCGCCATGATCGGCACCGGCGTGTTCATCATCGCCAGCCTGGTGGCGGCGCTGTGGCACTGGGCCAAGACCCGCCATCTGCCCCCCGCGATGATCTTCACCACGGTGATCGTCGTGCTGTTCGGTGGCCTCACCATCTGGCTGCAGGACAAGGCGTTCATCCAGCTGAAGCCCACCATCATCTATGGCGTGTTCTCGGCGCTGCTGTTCGGCGGCCTGCTCACCGGCCGGCCCACCCTGCAGCTGGTGATGGGCGATGCGCTGCCCGGCCTCACGGATCGCGGCTGGCGCCTGCTCACCCGCAACTGGGCCCTGTTCTTCCTCACCCTGCTTGCCGCCAACGAAGCCGCGCGCCGGTTCCTGTCCTATGATGACTGGCTCAGCTTCAAGGTGTGGGGCGTCACCGTCGCCATCTTCGCCTTCACCATCGCCCAGACCCCGCTTCTGACCAGGCATGGCCTGAAGCTGGATTGAGGGCTCTGCTCCCCTCCCGCTTGCGGGAGGGGCTGGGGGGTGGGAAAATTCATTCCCCCATCAGGCCATGCCGCTTCAGGGCATGGCGCAACTGGTCATAGCTCAGGCCCAGCGCCGCCGCCGTCCGCCGCTGGTTGTGACGGTTGCGCTCCAGCGCGGCTTCCAGCAACTGCTTCTCATAGGCCATCACCGCGCCGCGCAGATCATTGACCGCCTCAACGGGTGGCGTTGCCGGTGCAGCGGCGGCTGGCGCGGCAACCGGCGCAGGTGCCGCCACGGCCGCTCCACCGCTGCCGGGCATTGGTGCCGGCCGCCACGGCGATTCGAACGGGTCCACCACCAGCTGCCCCACCGGCCGCTCGGCATCGCCCCAGCGATACAGCGCCCGCTCCACCACATTCTTCAACTCGCGCACATTGCCCGGCCAGTGCCAGCTCTGCAGTTGTTCCAGCACGCGCGGCGAAAAGCCGGGAAAGCGCGGCCAGCCCAGTTCGGCGGCCATGCGCCGGGCGAAATGGGTGGCCAGCAACTCGATATCCTCCGCCCTCTCGCGCAAGGGCGGCAGGGTGATCACCTCGAAACTCAACCGGTCCAGCAAATCGGCCCGGAACCGCCCGCGCATCACCAGCGCCGGCAGATCCTCGTTGGTGGCGCCCACCAGCCGCACATCCACCTTCACCGTCTTGTTCGATCCCAGCCGCGACAGCTCGCCATATTCGACAACGCGCAGCAGCCGCTCCTGCGCCTGGGATGACAAGGTGCCGATCTCGTCCAGGAACAGTGTGCCGCCATCGGCATCCTCGAACCGCCCGGCCCGCGCCCGCTGCGCCCCGGTAAAGGCGCCAGGTTCATAACCGAACAATTCGGCATCGATCAGATTTTCCGGCAGTGCCGCGCAGTTCAACGACACCAGCGGTTGCGACCAGCGCGGGCTGAGGCGGTGCAGACGGTCGGCGATCAACTCCTTGCCGGTCCCGCGCTCGCCAATCACCAGCACCGGCCGGTTCAGCGCCGCCGCCGCCGAAGCCTGCTCGACCGCGTCGAGGAAGCTGAAACTGGAACCGATCATCTGGGCGGGAGCAGCCATGCGAGGAGTTGGGCATTTTTCCCAAGTTTTGGCAAGTCTTTCGGAATGCTGCACGCGGGTAAAATTTAAAATCGTTTTCTTTCAATATCTTGGATCACGCCATCCAGTTGGCACGGGCCATGCAGTACATCTGGCATGAGCGGCACCCCCCGCCGCCCACCAGATCGAAGGAGACCAAAGATGACCACCAACTTCACCCAGATCGGCCGCACCGTCACGGCCCTGTTTGCCGCCCTCCTGATCGGCACCACCTTCATCGCCGCCGCCACCGGCCCGGCCATGGTGACGCCGACCACGAACAGCGATATCGTGGCGTGAGCCTCGATACGGTGGCTGGGAGCCTGGTTCCGATGATTCGCCCCCTCAACCCGGAACCAGCCCCAGCCACCCTGACCGCTGCCAAGTTCGAATTTCTGGAGATCAAGCCGATGGGCATTTTTTCGCGAACCCGCGACATCATCGCCGCCAACGTGACCGACCTTCTCGACCGGGCCGAAGACCCGGCCAAGATGATCCGCATGATCATCATGGAGATGGAAGAAACGCTGGTTGAGGTGCGCGCGTCCGCGGCCCGGACCATCGCTGATCAGAAGGAAATGAAGCGCGCCATCATCAAGGCCGAACAGGCCGTGCAGGATTGGCAGGACAAGGCCGAGCTCGCCCTGTCGAAGGGCCGCGAGGATCTCGCCAAGGCCGCGCTCGTCGAAAAGAACAAGGCCAAGGCCTTCATCGACACTACCCAGGCCGAGGTTGATCTCCTCAACGAAACGCTCGCCCTGAACGAGGCCGACATCGCCAAGCTGGAAGGCAAGCTGCGCGAAGCCCGTAGCCGCCAGAACGCGCTGCTGAACCGCATCGAAAGCGCCACCCAGCGCTCCAAGCTGCGCGACATGATCCGCGGCCCGCGTGTGGAGGAAGCCTTCAGCCGCTTCGAGGTGCTGGAACGCCGCGCCGACATGGCCGAAGGCCGCGCCGATGCGCTGGGCCTCGCCGGCCCCGGCGGCACCCGCAGCCTCGCCGATGAGTTCGCCGCCCTCCAGGGCAATGATGAAGTGGATGCCGAGCTTGAAGCCATGAAGGCCCGCCTTGGCAAGTCGGAGGGTTGATCCGTGGAAGATATCATCGTTCCCGTCGCAGTCGTCGGCATGCTGTTCATCGGCCTGCTCGGCATGATCCTTCACTATGTCACCAAGTGGAAAAGCCAGACCGGCATCAGCCGCCAGGATGAAGCCCTGCTCGACGAACTGCACGACCTCGCCCGCCGGCTCGACCAGCGCATCGAAACCGTCGAGCGCATCGTCGCCGCCGACAACCCCAACTGGAAAGACAGCCGCATCGCTGATCTGTCCGAACAGCGCCGCCAGCTGCGCTGAACCCGGCCCAAAGGAGGCCAAGAGATGAGCCGCCAGTTTCTCGTCAACAAGACCGAAGGCAAGGTGATGGGCGTCTGCGCCGGCATCGCCAACTACATGGGCTGGGATGTCAGCCTGGTGCGCATCGCCTTCGTCGCCGCTGCCGTGTTCGGCGTCGGGTCGCCGATCATCCTCTATCTGCTGATCGGCCTGATCGCGCCCTCCACCTATTGAATCCAACCGCCGGCCTCGTCTCCGGCCAACAGGGATCACCACCATGTCTGAAAGCCGCACCCGCTTCTATCTCGACAAGCGTAACGGCAAGTTTCTGGGCGTCTGCGCTGGCATCGCCGATTTTTTCGGCTGGGATGTCACGCTGGTCCGCGCCGCGCTCGCCGTCGGCATTGTCATGGGTGGCGGCGCCCTCATCCCCGCCTACTTCGTGGTGGCCTGGATCGCCAACGCCAAGCCCAATTCGCTCTATGACGAAGCCCCCGAACGGGTGGAATTCTGGCGCGATGTCCGCGTCGCCCCCAAGCGCACGCTGCGCGATGTGAACGCCCAGTTCCGTGATGCCGATCGCCGCCTGCGCGATCTGGAATATCACCTGACCAGCGAGAGCCGCCAACTGGCCGACGAAATCGAAAAGCTGCGCTGAGGGGCTGACCATGAGCGAGAACGCCATCTTTGCCCTGATCCCGATCCTGGGCGTTTCGATCCCGATCTTCGGCATCCTGCTCACCGGCTTCCGGCGCTGGGCCGATCTGAAGGAAAAACAGCTGGCGCTCACCGCCACGCAAACCGCCGAACAGGCCGCCCAATATGCCAATCGCATCGCGGTGCTGGAAGAACGTGTGGCGGTGCTCAACCGCATCGTCACCGATCGCAACGAAGGCTTGGCCGTGCAGATCGAATCGCTGCGCGATCAACCCAAGAAATTGAATTGAAGGACTTATCCATGGCCTTGAACCCGGAAATCGTCAATTCCATTGCCCCCGTTGGCGCAATTGCCGTTTTCACCGGCATGGTCGGCTGGGTGGCCACCACCTGGCTGAAGGTGAAGAACGGCTATCCGCTGGAAAACAGCTGGGGCAAGCCGCTCTATCCCAACGGCGGCGGTGAAGCGATGGAACGCATCAAGCTGATTTCCGAGGAAAATGCCCAGCTGCAGGCCGAACTGGGCAGCCTGAAGGACCGCATGGCCGTGCTGGAACGCATCGCCACCGATCAACCCAGCCGGCTGGCCGCCGAAATCGACGCGCTCGCCACCAAGCAATTGAACTGATGACCACCGGCCAGCCCCCGGCCGGTGATGGGAGGGACCAACGATGAATCCGTTCGAGATGGTGGTGATGATCGTGTTGATCGTCACCATTGGCCGGGTGCTGTCCGGCCGCATGGGCAACCGCGACAACCGTAAGCTGGACAAGCTGCGGCAACTGGCCGGCGCCGGCGAAGACAATGCCGAAAACCAGCGCCTGCAGGCCGAGGTTGCCCGCCTGAACGACCGCATCCGCGTGCTGGAACGCCTGGCCACCGATCCGGCCAAGCGCCTGGCCGACGAAATCGAATCCCTCAAAGACAAGTAAGCCAAGACAAGGAGACTGAAGATGCCCCCGTCAGTGCCTCCCGCTGAAAGCCTGATGATCCTGTCGACCGCATCCCTCATCGGGCTGGCGATGATCGGCAGCCTGGCTGCCTGGGCCTGGTCTGGCTGGCTGAAGCTGAAGACCCGCGAGATCGAGGCCCGCCCGGCCGCCAAAAATTCCGATCTGCCGGCCATCGGCCAGCGCATCGACCTGGCCGACCTCAAGGAACGCATCCGCAAGCTGGAAGCCATCGCCGCGGGTGTTGATATCTGACTTGACCGCAGCCCTTCCCAGCCCCCAAGGGCTGCGGTCATGGCCATCACCACTTTCGATGACGTCGAAGCCGAATTCGAAGCCTTCGACGATTGGGACGACAAATATCGCCTGATCATCGCGCTGGGCGCCGCCCTGCCGCCGATGGATCCGGCCCTGAAAACCGACGCCAACAAGGTGCGCGGCTGCGCATCCCAGGTCTGGCTGCACCCCACCCGCGCTGGCGACGTGCTGCACTTCGCGGCCGACAGTGATGCCGCCATCGTCAAGGGCCTCGTCGCCCTCGTGCTCATGCTCGCCGATGGCCAGCCGGCCAGCGCCATCGATGGCGCCAGCATCAAGGCCCGGCTTGATGGCCTCGGCCTGTCGAAGCATCTCTCCTCCAACCGCACGCAGGGGCTGGCCTCCATGATCGCCCGCATCGATGCGCTGGCACGGGAAGGCGCATGACCAGCTTTGCCGATCAGGTGGGTGCATTCATGGGGCCCTTCGTTGGCCGCGTGCCGCACAACAAGCAATTGGGCCTGCGCTTCATCCAGGCCGGCGACCGCTGGGTGGAACTGCAACTGCCGTTCAGGCCCGAGTTCCTGGTTGATCCCGATCACGGCATCTGGGCCTCGGGGCCCATCATCACCCTGATGGACACCTGTGTCGGCATGGCCTCCATGCTGGCCCGCGGCGCCTTCGAACCCCATGCCACGCTCGATCTCAGAACCGATTATGTCCGCAGCCCCAAGCCGCAGGCCACGGTGACGGCGCGCGGCGAATGCTATCGGATGACGCGCCAGATCGCCTTCGTGCGCGGCCTCGCCCATGATGGTGATCCGGCCGATCCCATCGCCCATGTCGCCGGCACCTTCATGTTTGCCGCGTCCAAACTGGCGGGAGGCTGGCAATGACCAACCCCGCGCTCGCCACCCTGCTGCGCCAGCCGTCGGGCCGGCTTGATCTTCTGCCCTATGCCGCCCTGCTTGATCTTTCGTTCGAACGGGTTGGCGGCGAACTGCAGCTGATCATGCCCTTTGCCGACACGCTGATTGGCTCGCCCGGCCGGCTCCACGGCGGCTCCATCTCCGGCCTGCTCGAACTCGCCGGCCTGCTCACCGTCATCGCCGCCCAGCCGGAAGGGGAGGCGCTGCCGCGCGTCCGCCCGGTCACCGTCACGGTGGATTTCATGCGCGAAGGCGCCCCGGTGGAAACCCGCGCCGCCGCCAGCATCGCCAAGCTCGGCCGCCGCGTCGTCAACGTCCACGCCAGCGCCTGGCAGGGTGACCGCGCCAAACCGATCACCGCGGCGCACATCAACTTCGTGCTGGACTGGCCGGATCGGTAAGCGCGGCTGCGTTCCGGTCCAAAAGCCCGTCGTCCGGGACAATGATTGAAGTTGGGCCCATCAGGCCTTTGAAGAAAGGCAAGAGAGCCTCCGGCGGGCAGGGGCGAGGCCCCTGCACCCGTTCGTTTTCGGGTGCGCTGTTGGCAGGTGAGTCCGGTTACGCCCCGATTGTGTTGAAAAACTCGGCCTTGCAACGGCGCT